>NZ_PCPW01000001.1:0-486396 GCF_002979835.1 Arthrobacter sp. MYb221
GACTCAGGCGCCAAGGTTTGAGTGTCAACGATGTCGCGACTCATGTGTCAAGTATGTCGTGAATCTAGACACCCTTATCTCCACCAATGTAATGTCTCGGGACATCGGTAGAACGATGTCCCGAGACATTAGTCTTTTAACTGTCACCTATTCAGGCGAGAAATTGCTTTTTGGTAGTTCTTCGATGGCTCGATTTTGAAGTACCTGATGATTTCTCCGGTTTTTCTGTTGATGACGGTTACGTCCCGATCATCAATGAGCATCCGGACCGGAACGCCTGAATAGGTGCGTCCCATTCCGAGGTGGCGAAGCTGCCCTCCGTAACGTAGCGTCAGCTTTCCGTCCTTGTCCACGGTGTCTGTTCCGATGCGCCGTATTAAACGTTGCTTGAAGATACGAGTAGAGTCGGTCTGAGTAGTTACTAGAGGAGAAAAGCCATGAGCTTAAAAGAACGCCTTCGCGATGACAGCATAATTCACCTGAAAGCAGGGAATGAGCTGGAAAAGACCACCTTGCGAAATATCTTGAGTGCCATCGGCACCAGAGAAAAATCTGGTAAGAATCCAACGGAGATGACCGACCAAGATGTCGAGAACCTTCTCCGTAAAGAGGTCGCCAATCGAGAAGAAACTGCAAAAGTTGCGGCCGCGGATAACCGCGAGGAAATGGCCGAGCGAGAATTAGCCGAAGCTGCATTCATCTCGACGTACTTGCCGAAGGTACTGACCGAGGGTGAGGCCCAGGGCATCGTGGATCGGATTATGGCGGAACTTTCCGCCGATCATGCGCTCACGATGAAAGATATGGGCACTGCGATGAAGGCGGTAGGCGCTGAGATCGCTGGACGTTTTGATGGCAAAGCTGTATCGCAAATGGTGCGCGCCAAACTCAGCTAATAACCCCCACAATCTACTTCGGCGTTCATCCAGGATGACTGCGGTAGATACACTGCCTGCAGTCTGCAATGGCAAGTGAAATTCGGGGTACCAAGCCGCGAGCGTGGCTTGGTACCCCGAATTTTCAATTTACGCATGAGCTGCAATGCTGGTTCGTGAAAATACACGTCAAGCATTGCACGGAGCTCTGCGTGCGTGGTCATTCCGTGCTCGAAATTCCTAGAGTATTCCGGAACCGCGGAGGCATTCGTCTGATCCTCGAAGATTCAGGGGAGTAGGATCATTGTTGTTGAGGGGCTATAGCTCAGTTGGTAGAGCGCTTCGTTCGCATCGAAGAGGTCAGGGGTTCGATTCCCCTTAGCTCCACCCTTAGCTCCACCGAGAATAATCCCGCTCCCACAAGGATAAACCGTCTTGTGGGAGCGGTTTATTAGTGCCCAAAACACCTATCGGACACTCTCGTCTTAGGCCTACTTAGTACCGCTTGAAACACTTTGTTCGGTCTAAACCCGCAGGCAAATCGCAAGCTCAAGCGGCCAACCCAACCGGCAACATCTCTGTCAACTTCTAGGCCAGCGAATCTAAATCCTGGTCAAACGACCCAGTGTAATCGTCCAGCGTAATGGCAGCACTAGCTTGCCCCAACAGGCATTGCACTGCTTTCACAGATGCACCTGACTGAACCAGCCACGATGCTGCAGTGCGCCGGTGTCCCATCCTCAATCGCACTTGGTGACGACAACGTTGATCGAGTCGAGTTGAAAGAGACGATGTGCCACGCGTGTGCGTCGAAGGAATCCGCGCTCAACGACAACATGGACCGTTACCCGGGATAGATGCTCTACCGAATATGGGACGAAGAGTCCTAGTAGTTGCCCCATGACACTAGACGGTCATGCAGGTCGTCGAACGCCATCGAAATGTCAAGACCAATCTTGTGGCATTCGGTGGCGCCGGGGCAGTTAGCTTCGTCCCAAGAGTCAGCTGCTATTTCGGCTTCTTCGGAGGCATCCAACGTTTTGCTCATCACCGTGTCGAGTTCATCGGGAAGATCACCAATGTAGGCGGGAACACCCGGTTTCTTTGCGCCCTCCAATGACGCGGTGACAGTTTTTGCCTTCATTCCAGCCGAGAATATGGTCGCCATGCAGAGCGTCTCTTCGTGGGGGTCGGGCAAGTTGAAGCAATGGTATTCGTCGAAAGCGTCCAGTGTCTCTTCGATGTTGCTGGCAAGGGGCAGAGCTACAGATTTGTAATCTGCGATGCTTCCGACGTTCGGGTTTTCTGCCGCAACCGGTGCCGCGCTTGACGCTGATGACTCTACCGGCTCCAGTTGTTCTGCGGCCGCGCATCCTACGAGTGCAAGCCCTATGGCAATCGTCGAAACTCCTACTGCAACTTTCCTCATGATTCCCCATTTCTAAGTGCTGGCGATGATGCTCTGACCTTATCAGCGGCACCGGACAAATAATTGAATAGGCGGTGCCGTCTTGGCTGATAAGAACATCCGGGTCGTCGTCAAAGCGGAGATCGCATCCTTCAAGCGAGACATGGATGCGGCTTTGGCTGCTGCCAAGAAAACTGCTGCTGAAACTGACAAGGCCGGCAAGGCTGCTGAGTCTGTTATCGGGCGTTTGGCTCAGACTGCTCAGCGGCAGGAGAAGGCATGGGATCAGATTTTTACTGGTCTTGTTGCTGGCGGTACGGCTATTGTGGCTGGTCTTGGATTGGCGACTAAGGGCGCGACGGAATACGCGATGGAATAGGAGTCGGCTTGGACTGGCGATCTCAAAACTAGCGATGGTTCCAGCGCCCAGCTTCAGGTGTACGGTGGCGTTGGGTGAATTGTGTGAGTTATTGAGCGGTACGCGGACTGTATATCCGGGGACGGATCGGGTGTTGCGGTACCGGGTGAAGGGCTTAGCGGCGACTCATTAATTTTCTACCGATGTCCAGAGCCCTGCGGTTGCAGGTCGGCCGGGTAGATCGGTTTACGACCTGCTCTGACGATCCGTGGCTTGGCGGGTTTCAATGCTTCTCGCAGGGCGCAGCGGGCGTAGTCGCGGTGCCAGCCAGTGATTTCGACCAATTCATCCAGGATCCGAGTTTTCCCGGCACTATCGCCGAGCCGGTAGCTGTTCGCGAGATGTTTGGTGACTTGTTTGCGTGCGCTCATTGTCAGTCCCATAGTGCTGAGCAGATACCCGCAAAGCCCAAGAAGCAAGAGGTACTTTGGCGGAGGTTTTCTTGTGACGCAACGTAGTATCCGTGCCGGAGGTTTATTACGAGTCAACGCGGACACTAGTATGTCGACCGCCTCCGCGCTTATGATTAGGCAACGTCGAATGCTGTAGCCGGACGACACCGCATAACTGGCGCAGTGCGCATTCTGGGGGATGAGGCGACATGAGTAAGCTTGCGTCGGCAGGTGAATGGTACTGCCCTGGCTGTGGAGGTTCGGGGCGCCCGTACGGCGATAGCCACCTGCAGTGGTGCACGGTGTGCAATGGGCGCGGCACGGTTCCGTGGGATCCCGACACGCGCCAAGGCACGGACGCGAATCCTCTGGATATCGCCACCGACAGACGCTTATGGGCGATGGGGTTGCGTAACCTCGCTATCGCCATCGGTATTGCCGCTTGCATTCTCGGTCTTTTCCTGACGGTGGGGATCGTGTCGACATGGCTGCAAGCTGCTACTGGGGTGCTGCGTCCGCTCCTTGAAGTGTTGCCTGAAAGCATGGTGGCGCGGTCGATCGATGGCGAGGGTGGATCCCCTTGGATAGTAGCGGCATTGAACCTCGTTGTGCCGATTGGGCTGGTCATTTGGATGTCGGTCTTGGCCCGCAGAGCGATTCAATCTTCCCAACGCCTCAAGGCGTTGGGCTTGCTGGTGCTTCGCGCTGTAGCCGCTGTCTTCTTCATAGCACTTTCGATGATGCTGGCCGCGATCGCGGCGGGATCCGATTTACGGGGCAACGGCAGTGAAGCACCAGATACATACATCGGATTGTCGGCGCAGGTGCCCAACGGGTTCGCAGGGACGGTGATCCGAACCGATACCGTGTGGGCGATGGTCTTGGTACTGGTAGTCGTCCTTCTCCTGGGGGCCTTCAGTTATTGGCGGCTCTCGCACAGGATCAACGCGAACCGTGCGCGTTCGTTTTAGACAGATGAAAGGTGAGGGTCATGAACATTGCGGTTCAGAGGTTTTTCATATCCAGTGCGGTACTCGCACTACCGGTAGCCGGGCTGGTTGCTTGCTCATCGTCAAACGGTGGCTGCCCGCTTCCCGCTGAGACCGTCGCCGGATATTTCAACGAACAGCTACCCAATCCGCGCCACGTGGAGATCATCTCTGACGAGGAGCAACCGGGGCTGTGCTTCTACCGGCTAACACTGGATTCCGCCGAGGTCGGTACCTACCAGCAGATCAGCGTAAAAGAGGGGTTCGACAAATACTTCACCGAAGAAGACTTCCGGCAGCGGATTGCAGAGTACGAAGCGGAGAATGATTCCGAGAAGTATGTACGTCGAGTGAACGACGTACCGTATGCGGTTGATGAAGAACGAGGGGTATCGGTCGTTGCCGGCGGTGAGAATTATTGGCTGTCCTCGGCTGACTACCGCAACGGGGTTATCCATCGTCCCGCATTGGCTTCGGTTACACGCGGGCGTGACGCTGAGCCACTGGCTCAGCTGTTGATCCTGACCAATGGTGGTAAGGACCTGGACGGTTGGGTCGATGCTTCCTCCAATGAGCAGAGCAGCGAAACGGCCGAGCCGTCGGAAACTGTCGGTGATTCGGTGGCGGACTTGCCGTCTGCTCCCACCGGAACCGAGGGCGGCGTCACTCAGACAATCGGTACGCAAGCTCCGGGTGAGCTGGCGCCGCCGCCTGAGATGCCGCCGCTCCCTCCTGAGCCGTCCACCTTGGAGCAAGACAATGAGATCTCCAATGAATCTACCGAGTCTGTGCCGGGAACTGACCATGAACTTGTTGGCGCACGATTGCCCTCGCCCGATGTGTTGACCGCTGTTTTCGAGCTGTGGGAGGTGCCCGGGTACCCGTTGTGCGATGCGGTGCTTGCCGGGACAAGCTGTGTGGCAGCACCTGTATTTGATGGCGATGAGGTAGCTGTTGCCGCCCTTCGCAAGAGCATCGAGGGTGCAGACGACTATACGCGGGATACTGCCATTCTTATGTCCCGTAGCGATGATGACTCGTGGACCGTCAAGGCGTACTGGGAGACCAACGACCCGCTGGAAGAGTTTCTGCCGGACTGGGCGAAATAGCTAACGGGCTAAGCCCGAGTATCGGTTTCCGACGGCAACCTGAGGTTTCTGAACTCCTTCGAGTAAACACGAGCTGTCGGCGGAGCAGGAGTCAAGTCCGTCCTCGGCCAGCCCTCTGAACGACTGGGAACGCCTAGGTTGGCTTATTCCATCCTTCGAGGGCCTGCACCCAAGGGCTAACTTGTACCTCAGCGCCGTCGAGCACATCCAGCGAGGTGTCCTGGCCGTCTATTCGTGGAATCAATTTCACCGGTTCGAGTCCGGGCAAGAGGCTGCCCTCCAGGCTTTCGGTTTCGTCGGGATCGTTGGCCGTAGACATGGCGGCCCATTTCATCGTGGACATTGCGGTTTCTCCAGCCGGTAGGAGCACCAGTTCAGGCGAAATATTAGGGGTGGCGATAATGGTGACGTCTTCTTGAGATTCACCAAGGCCATTGAAAAATTCGATAGCCGCCAGCCCCTGAACTGCACAAGGCTGCTTGGAAACGTTCGTGGCAAAGACCGAAAGATACCGCGAACCCAATGCAGCGTCCGGGGTGCTCAGGGTGAAACGGACTTCATCGGTGGTGCAATAAGAAGCATCGGGATCTCGTGTCCAGGGTTCGACGCCCTCGGGCAGCGGCGCTGGTGACGGGATAAGTGCCGCGGGAAGTACCTCGCCGATCCAACCGTCGACAATCTTCGCAAATCCGGGAGACGAGATGGAATATTTCAGCGGTTCGTTGTTTGGAGGGGTGCGCTGCTCAAGCCAACGCCGGATAGCGCGTGTCTCGACCGAGCTATCAGGAGACGTGGTGTGAATGGACAGCGACTGACTGCCGTAAATGGCGCTCCCCACGTCCGGCAGGGCTCCGGCATCGATAACGAGCTGAACTTTTTCCAGATCGATCGTTGCCTCGGGCGTATATCGCACGGAACTGTCTTCGGCTTCGAAGCTCACCAGGTAGTTTTGCTGCACCGAGAATTCGGCAAGCGTCTTCAGGCTTTGCGAATCAGCGGCGACCACAGAAGAGTTAGTAACTCGCAAGGCCCCGGCATCTCTGAATTCATAGGCCTGCTTGAGCTCCGCCCCAAGGTCTTCCTACGGAATGATGCTCAGCGGATAATATTCGCCGGTCGTCGCGCCCGTATTAATGACTTGTGGTTTACCTACAGTGAATTGCGAGTAGTGATTCAGCGTTACGCCGGGAAGCGAAATCCCTTGAGTGATCCGCTCCGCCCGAAGTGCCGCGGCAATAGCTTCGGAGGCCACCGGATCTTCCGAAAGACCTATCGTCCACGTTGCCGTGGCTTTATCACCGTCTTTTGGATCTGCGGATGTAACGTCGTACTCCAGCTCCACCGATGCCACGCCGTTCAGTTCCTGGATTTCATCAAATTTCTCGCAGACGGACGCCGGCGCATCGCATGGATCCCAAGGATTCCAAAGGACAAGCCACGCCGCGATTAAAACCAGGGCGGCGACCAGTGCGATCACTCGAGGTTTCTTCACTTGCTCACCGTACCAAAGCGATGGCATTCGATTCGGTAAAACGCGCGTGGAGCCACAGAAAACTCCGGCGGCCATATAGCTTAGAGATACGCTACTTTGAATGCGGGTCGATAAAACGGATCGTCGCGGAATTTACCTACGACCAAAGTTCGTCGGTATTGAGATAGGAGCCTAGGTGAGGGAACCTACACGCAGGGTCATAGGCCGTACGAGCCGCGAAAATGATCTGCAGAAGTACGAGCATGCCCCGGTCATGGTCAGATTCATCGAGCATGGAACGGTGCACGCTGCCCCTGCAGGCACCACCGCGGCTAGCGCCGTGGAGTACGCTGCGAGTGCCGCCGGGAGGGCTTCGCTCAGTCTGTACCCCACGCCAGATGAGCAGGACATCCACGAGCTTGCCGAAGCATGGCAACTGCACCCGGTCTTGGTTGACGACTTGATGCACGCGCAACAGCGACCAAAGCTGGAACGCTATGGCGAGATCCTCCTGCTGGTTGTCCGCTCGGCGCAGTATCTGGATGAACATGAAGAAGTTGAGCTCTCAGAGTTCCATATCCTACTTCGGCAGGGGTCTATCGCGGTGTTATGTCAAGACCATCGGTGGATCGACGGCACCCCGGGTCTAGAGCTTGAAACTACCGTCGCCGATGAATTTGTCGCTCGCGACCGCACCTTGTTGACCGACCATAAACTACTGAGCATGGGCGCCGAAGCGGTGCTCTATCGGCTACTAGATGAGATCGTCGACGGCTATGTCCCGGTTCTGCAAGGCTTGGGAATTGATAAGGAACAGATCGAACGTCAGGTGTTCAGCGGTGATGCCGCGGTCACCGAACGTATTTACCGATTGAGCCAAGAAGTCATCGATATGCAGCATTCAACGGCTTCATTGCTCGAAGTCGTTCGCTCGCTATCCGATGGCTTCACCAAATACGATGTACCGAATGAGCTGCAGACCTACCTGCAGGACGTGACTGATCACCTGACCCGCGCACACGCCCAGACGGTGGAATACCGGGACGCGCTGTCGCAGATTTTGAATGTTAATTCGACACTTGTGGCGCAACGTCAAAACGAGGATATGAAGAAAATATCAGGCTGGGCAGCGATCCTTTTCGCGCCGACCCTGATTGCAGCGATATACGGAATGAACTTTGACGTGATGCCCGAACTGCACTGGGTGCTTGGCTACCCAGCCGCCGTCGTCTTGATGATTGGATTCGCGGCATTCCTCTACATCACCTTCCGACGTCGCCGGTGGTTCTAAGGAAACGGATACTCTCATGGATGCGAAAGTGGATCTCAAGAAAACTCTCCCGAGCTATAAGGCCAAACATGAGGCGTTCGGCTTAGTCGAGGTGCCCGAACTGCCGTATCTCATGATCGATGGGCACGGGGACCCGAACACCTCGATCGAATATGCTCAAGCCCTGCAGGCGCTGTATCCGGTGGCCTACAAGCTGAAGTTCATGAGCAAACGTGAACTTGGCAGGGACTACGTTGTCATGCCCTTAGAAGGGCTCTGGTGGGCGCAAGACATGTCGGCATTTACCGAGCGCAGAGACAAATCCCAGTGGGACTGGACCATGATGATCCTGCAGCCCGAATGGATCGACCGCACCATGTTTGAAACCATCCGTGCGCAACTGGCCGAGAAGGATCCTCCAGCTGCACTGGACAAGGTGAGATTTGAGGTATTCGCTGAGGGGCTGTGTGCGCAAACCCTGCATATTGGTGCGTATGACGACGAAGCCCAAACGCTGCACCGGATGCATCGGCAATTCATCCCCGAACAAGGACTGGAGCTGACCGGCAAGCATCACGAAATTTACCTCAGCGATCCGCGCCGCGTAGCGCCGGCCAAGCTGCGCACAATCCTTCGACAGCCGGTACGAGCCAACGCCGGATAGCGGGTTACAAGCGATGATGAACGGACGCTCACCTGACGAACCAATGAAATGGACCGGGCAAGAACATCTGGTGCGGCTTCCCGATGGGGCGCTGATCCGCGGTTCGAGCCTGAAGCAAAGCAGGGTCCTGCCGCCACCTGATTTTGGCGTGTACCTGCTTGGAAAAGATCCGCGTTTCACCGACCGTGAATACCTGTGGGTGAAATGGCGTGATTTCTCCATTCCTTCATCCACCGTGGACACCTTGAAGGCGCTGCGTGAAGCGTATGGGCGAGCGCCCGCGGAACGAGTAGAAATTGCTTGTCGTGGAGGAGTGGGGAGAACCGGAACCGCGCTGGCAGTATTGGCTGTGCTCGGTGGGATCCAGGTATCAGACGCCGTGGAATGGGTTAGACACAACTATCATCCAAAGGCAGTCGAGACCTTAGGGCAGCGTCGCTGGCTACTTACCGTCTTGCCTGAACTGACGTTGAATGATGATCACTGATCCCCAAGCCAGAAGGACTTGGCCTGGTGCAGGGGCACTGCGAGAGAATTTGAGAGAAGATGAAGGTATGAGCACCGATATTGGACTGAACCCGTCGAGCACCGCAGCAGAGGTGCAAGAGGCCTTAGCTGCCTTGGAGAACCCGAAGATGCGTGCCGTTAACGAGAAGCGCGGTGATGATTTCGGCGTAAACCTGGGCAAATTGCGAGCGTTGGCCAAAGCGCTGAAGAGCAACCAGGAGCTTGCCGTCGAACTGTGGAAGACCGGGCAAACGACGCCCCGACTGGTGGCCATTCTCATCTGCAAACCGCGTGCATTCTCGCTGGATGACCTTGAAAATTGGATCCGCGAAGGCGATCGTCCGAAGGTACAGGGCTGGTTCCTGAGCAACGTAGTGAAGAAAAGCAAGCACCTCGAAGAACTGCGTCAGCGACTGATGCAGGATCCGGACCCGGTGATCGCCAGCGCCGGTTGGGAGCTGACCGCGCATCAGGTTGTCAAGGCCCCGGAAAACCTCGACCTGGACAAATTGCTCGATGCGATCGAAGCCGAGATGAAGCAGGCCCCGGAACGGCTCCAGTGGGCCATGAATAACACGCTTGCGCAGATTGGCATCGAAAACGCAGGACTGCGTGACCGGGCATTGGGAATCGGCGAGTCGCTGCAGGTCTTGGCGGACTATCCCACGTCGCCGGGATGCACCTCGCCTTTTGCTCCCATCTGGATCAATGAGATGGTCAAGCGCCAGAAAGACTAGCTGCCGGCTTTAACGGCGCAGAGGCCGGCGGAACCTGTTGGGTTCCGCCGGCCTCTGCGCGTTATGCGCTGTGCGCTAGCGCTGGTGCGTGGCGGCACCCAGACGCAGCGCCTTGGAAACCAGCCACAGCGCACCGGTCAGTCCGAGCGTGAGCAGCAACTGGGTCCGGGCCACTGCGTCGGTCATCGCGATGCACACGATAAGCACCATCATGGCGATGGTCGCCAAGGACAGGTACGGGAAGCCCCAGAGCTTCAGCGGAAGTTCCGTGCCTTCGCGCTCGGCGCGGCGGCGCAGGATGTACTGCGTCACCGCGATGAAGCACCAGATCACGATGATTGTCGAGCCAACCACGTTCAACAGGATCGGCATAACGGCATCGGGCCAGATCCAGTTCAACCCGACGGCAATGAAGGAGAAAGCAACCGAGCTGAGCACCGCCTTGGCAGGTACTCCCTTCCCGGTCACGTGAGTCACCGAACGCGGAGCCATCTTGCGGGTGCCGAGGGAGTACAGCATGCGCGAAGCGCCGTAGATGTTCGCGTTCATGGCCGAGAGCAGTGCGATCACCACGACGGCGCTCATCAGCAATTCCACACCCGGCACATTCAGCACGCCCAAGACCGCGGAGAACGGGCCGTCAACGATGGACGGGGTATTCCATGGCAGGATCGCCACGATCACGATGATGGAACCAAGGTAGAAGAACATGATCCGCATCATCACCGATTTGATCGTGCGCTTGATGTTGCCTTGCGGGTCATCGGATTCGGCTGCGGCGATGGAAACGACTTCGGTTCCGCCGAATGAGAAGATCACGATCAGCAAGGCCGCTGCAATGCCGGTGAGCCCGGCCGGGGCGAAACCGCCATGCGAGGCGAGGTTGGCCAGGCCAACCGGTGCATCGGTCGGGATGATGCCGAACAAGACCAGCGCGCCGACGGCCAGGAAGGCGATAATCGCCGCGACCTTGATGAACGCAAACCAGAATTCGAACTTGCCGTAATTGCCCACGCCCAAGAGATTCGCACCGGTGAACAGCACCACGAAGCCCAAGACCCAGGTCCATTGCGGGAAGCCGGGGAACCAGGCGGCGACAATGGCCGCCGCGCCGGTGGCTTCTGCGGCGATCACCACGACCAGCTGGATCCAGTACAGCCAGCCCACGGTGCTTCCGGCGCTGCTGCCCATCGCCTTGTGCGCGAAGGTGCTGAAGGCCCCTGAGGACGGATCGGCTGCGACCATTTCGGCGAGCATCGACATGATCACGATGACCACGGTGCCGGCGATGAGGTAGGAGAGCAGTACGGCCGGGCCGGCAATGGAAATGGCCTGGCCGGAACCTATGAACAGGCCCGCGCCAATCGCTCCGCCCAGACCCATCATTGAGATCTGG
Source organism: Arthrobacter sp. MYb221 (assembly GCF_002979835.1). NCBI lineage: Bacteria > Bacillati > Actinomycetota > Actinomycetes > Micrococcales > Micrococcaceae > Arthrobacter > Arthrobacter sp. MYb221. The sequence continues at coordinate 11,237 of NZ_PCPW01000001.1, forward strand.
CGCTGGCTTAGCCCTGCATGGAGTTTTGGTGAGTTATCCGCCGCGCGGACCTTGGTTTGCATGCTCATGCGCTAGCTACCTCTACCTTGCTGGTGACGGCTGCCAGGACGCGGTCAACGTCCTGAGCGCTGCCGGAGGAGATGCGCAGGCCTTCGCCCGGGAAAGCGCGGACCACCACATTGCCTTCGCTCAACAGGGCTTCCAGCTCGGCGGTGCGTTCCGCCGCCGCTACCCAGACGAAGTTCGCCTCGGAAGGTACCGCCGGGTAGCCGGCTGCCAGCAGGCCTTCAAGCATACGCTCGCGCTGTTCGACGACCTCGTTGATGCGTACGCCGAGTTCGCCGGCGGCCTCAAGGGAGGCCACCGCAGCACGCTGAGCCAGATCGGTGACGCCAAAAGGCACCGCAACCTTGCGCAGGTTCTGCGCCACCGGCTTGGGGCTGACCGCATAGCCGATCCGCAATCCAGCCAAGCCGTAGGCCTTGGAGAAGGTGTGGAGCACCGCGACGTGCGGGTACTTGCGAAACAGCTTCAGGCCATCGGCGCGGATATCCGAACGGTCAAAGTGAACGTAGGCTTCGTCGATCACCACCAGAATATTCCGTGGGACGGCGGCGACGAACTCTTCCAAGGCGTCCGCCGCAACGACGGTACCCGTGGGGTTGTTCGGGTTGCAGATGAAAATGAGCCGGGTGCGCTCGGTGATCGCGTCCAGCATTGCCGGCAGGTCATGCTTGAATTCGGCATCCAGCGGAATCTCGACCGGAACCGCGCCGGCAATGCGCACCAGCGATGGGTACGCCTCAAAAGAGCGCCAGGCGAACATGACCTCGTCGTCTTCTCCGGCGACTGCATGAATGAGCTGGGAGGCGACCTCAACCGAACCGGCACCCAGGCTGATCTCTTCCGGGTCCAGATCGTACTGGTCAGCCAACGCCGTGATCAGCTCCGGTGCCGCCATATTCGGGTAGCGGTGAATGCTTTCCAGACCCTCGGCGATACTCTGCACCACCGAAGGCAGGGGAGCGTGCGGCGATTCATTCGACGAGAGCTTCGAAGCGCCCGGGGCCGCCGATTTTCCCTGGCGGTAAGCCGGCACGGCGGCAAGGGAGGGGCGTTGATTGATGTTCATTGATTCCTCTCTAAAAGTCATGAACCGCTTGGAACATTCCGGTGGTGTACGGTTTGCCCAAAAATTTGAGACGGGCTCAAGATTTCGACATTCCCTGGGCAGCTATGGCCCAAATGGAGGTGAAGCGAGTCACAAGAAAAAACTGTAGGTGGTGGCAATCACAGGGCGCAATCGATGCGCAAAGGGCTATGCACACTGCATACCGATTGGACTTCGGCAGCGAAGATTACTGGTCGATCTGTATAGCCTTTTCCTCTGGCGGTGAATTTTTTGCGTAGGCCTTAACGAGCGGCAAGGTCCTGCCCTGGAAGTGTTCGCGCAAGGCCAGCGAGGAAGAGGTGCGCGCGACTCCGGGAACTTGGTTGATCCGATCGAAGATCGCTTGAAGGTCCACCGCATTTCGAGCGACTATGCGCAACTGCAAGTCGGAGGTTCCGGTCACCGTATACATGTCCACGATCTCCGGGATCGAATCGGCCAGGGCCGTGGCCACCGGCTCGTGGCCGTATTTCTGAATTATTTCCACCGAGCAAAAGGCGACCAGCTGGTAGTCGAAGCCCGCCGGCTGAACTTGCGGGATGATGGCCCGGATTACCCCGCCTTCGTGCAGGCGGGCCAGGCGGCTGGTGACCGTGCCCCTGGCCACGCCGAGGCGGCGGGCGCATTCCATGACTGGAAGCATGGGGGACTCGGTGAGAAGCTCGATGAGGTCGGCGTCGAGACGGTCAATACGCACTGCTTAGGTCCTCTGCTGGGTGCAAACATCGGAATGGCTGCCAGAAAAGTTTCGTCTAAGGGCGATATTTCTGATCACCCTTCAAGGGTAGCGCGAAGATCTGTGACCGAATATTCCCGGCGAGCACCTGCCCGTGGGACTTGGGGTGCCGGTGCGGGGCCAATCAGCCCGATGTAATGCAGCTCACCTTGTAGGCTAAGGCTCACTTGGCCTTTATCGGCCTACCTGGGAGAGGGGAAACGATGAGTGCGAGCACGCCATTGAAATCTGTTGCGGGACTGACCGTCTTGATTACCGGAGCCGCGCAAGGCATGGGCGCTGTCTTCGCACGAACGGCCTGCCTCGAAGGTGCGCGGCGAGTGATTTTATGGGATATCTCCAGCCAGATGCTTTCTGCCGTCTCCAAGGAGTTAGAGCAGCTGGATTCCGGAAGCGTCATCGTTACCCAGGTAGTCGATTTGCGCAATCAGGCGGCGATCATTGCTGCGGCAGATCAGTCGCTGGCCGCGGGCGCGGTGGACGTGCTGGTGAACAACGCCGGGGTCGTCACCGGCACGTCCTTTGCCAAGCATCGTACTGAACAGATCAATGACACCATGGCGGTCAATGCACTGGCGCCAATGTATCTCACCCATGCGCTCCTGGGGCAAATGGGTCAAGCCGGCGGTCCTGCCCGAATCCTTACGATCGCCTCAGCAGCCGCCTTGGTTTCAAATCCGAATATGAGCGTGTATGCCGCTTCTAAGGCAGCCGCCATGAGCTGGAGCGATTCGCTGCGACTGGAACTGGAACGGGAGGCCGATTCCGATATCAAGGTCACCACATTCTGTCCCACCTACGTTTCAACCGGAATGTTCGCCGGGGCGAGAAGCATGTTGTTCACCCCAATCATGGACACCGAGTATGTGACAGCCAAAGCGTGGAGCGCGATGCTGCGCGGAACGCCGCTGGTGCTTCTGCCGTGGACGAGCAAATTCGGTCAACTGCTGCGCGGAGTCCTTCCGCGCGGCGCGTGGGACCTGGTGGCCGATAGGGTCCTGAAGATCTATAGCTCCATGGATGATTTCACCGGACGGAAGAGGCAAACGCCTGACAACGAGCCGGTTTCCTAGTTCGGTTTGCGGTTGGCGCAGAATTCACCATCTCACTGTTTACCTGCTCGCCTACGCGGAGTAGCGTAGGCGTGGTAACCCGGAATGTGACCTCAGGCGGCTCTAGGATTTCTTGGTGGTCACTGATGCGGGATTTCCGATCACCAGGAGCGACTCGCCATGCAAAAGTTCATCCCGAATCTCTGGTTCGCTGCTAACGCCGAAGAAGCAGGACAGTACTACGCAGGTGTATTCCCGAACACCTCCGCATTTGTAGAATCGCGGTACCCCACCGAAGGGTTGCTCGACTTTCAAGAACCACTGGCCGGTGCTCCGCTGACGGTCACTCTGGACTTGAATGGTACGACGCTCACCCTGATCAACGCCGGAAACGACTTCACTCCCAACCCATCGATCTCATTCATAGTCAGCTTTGATCCGGCCAATTATTCGGGAGACGCCGATGCGACACGCGCGGCGCTCGATCAAACCTGGGATCAGCTCATCGACGGCGGCAGCGTCCTGATGGGATTGGATACCTACGCATTCAGCGCCCGCTATGGCTGGGTGCAGGATCGCTATGGCATCAGCTGGCAACTCATGCAGTCCGACGCCGGCCAAAGCGAATCATTTATTGTCCCTTCATTGATGTTCGGTGGGGCCGCGCAGAACCTGGCGGTGCCTGCGGTGGATTTCTACGTTGAGCTGTTCGAAAACGCGCAGGTAGGCAGCCGATTCCCATATCCCGAACCGACCGAGGTGGCAGTCCCCGGAGCGGTGATGTTCAGCGATTTCAAACTGAACGGGCAGAACTTTGCGGCCATGGATTCCGCCGTCGCGCAACCATTCAGTTTCAGTCCGGGGATCTCTATTGAAGTCCAGTGCGAAGACCAAGCGGAGATCGACAGGTTGTGGGAGGCGCTATCCGCAGTTCCGGAGGCCGAGCAGTGCGGCTGGCTGCAGGACAAGTTCGGCGTGAGCTGGCAGGTGGTTCCGAAGAACATGGGCGACCTGATGGCTCGGCCTGGAGCCTTCGAAAAGATGCTGAATATGAAGAAACTGGTGATCGAGGACTTCTAGCCATTGGATTCGGTCGGTTCCGAGTCCAGCGATATCCTGACACCACGCTGCGGTCCAAGCCAAACTTGGTGGATGGAGATCAAGGGTGTCAAAACGTCGTGCGGTAATCGCCGGAGCCTCCGGATTCATCGGAGAGCGACTGGTTCATGAGCTGTCGGCTCAGGGGTACGAGCTGAGCGTCATCGGCCGCGGTGGGCCGATCAGCTGGGCGGACCAGGCTGCGATCGACGAGTCGGTCGATGGCGCGCAGTTACTGGTCAACTTGGCGGGAAAGAACGTGGGCTGCCGATACAGCGATGCGGCGCGCAACGAAATTCTCGGTTCCCGGGTTGAGACGACGCGGATTTTGCACAGGGCGGTAGCTTCGGCCCAGCATCCGCCTAAGCTGTGGCTGAATGCCTCGACCGCGACCATCTACCGCCATGCTGTGGACCGGCCGAATACCGAAAGCATCGGAGAAATCGGTGAAGGGTTCTCCGTTGATGTCGCACGCAACTGGGAACGCGAGTTCTTCGCGGGGGAGCTCTCGGCCACCCGCCGGGTGGCGCTGCGCATGGCGATCGTGCTCGGCGACGGACCGGCGAGCCAGAAACTTCTTGGGCTTGCCAGATGGGGCGTCGGCGGGCCGCAAATTGATGGGTGGTGGCCAGCGCACCGAAGATACCGCGGGATCGGGCCGGACCCCACGGGCCCGGAGAAAAGCGGTTTCCATCCGACCCGGGGCCAGCAGCGGTTCAGTTGGATTCACCTCGATGATGTCATGGGCGCGATCTGGTATCTGATTGAACATCCAGAAATCCGCGGACCGGTGAACCTGAGCGCTCCGCACCCGGTGACGAACGCCGAACTCATGTCGAGCCTGCGACGCGTCGCCGGGCGCAGGTTCGGACTATCGGCGTATCGTTGGATGTTGGAACCAGCGATGTTCGTGCTCCGGGTTGAACCGGAAATGCTGTTGAAGTCTCGGTGGGTGCTACCCGAGACGCTTGAACGTTCCGGCTACGAATTCAAGTGGCCCGAGCTGCATCCCGCGCTGGCTGACGTCGCAAAATGAACACCGGTGATCCCCGGTGCAAGTTTTTGCAGAATTGAAAGGAAGCTAGGCATGGCTCGTCTCAAAACAAACGGTATGGCTCCGCGCATACGAGAGTTCCGGCTTCCGGAACTGGAAGCCGGAACCGTCGAGGACCTGCTTGGCGGCGGTTATGTCGAGGTGCTTCATTTCACCGGCTATGACCGGAATCTGCTTGATCTGACCGACGGCCGCGTAGAAGATTGCCTGTTTTCTGAACTGAATATCGGTGAACTTTCCATGCGCAACGCGCGCTATATTCAATGCGAATTCAAGCAGCTAAGCGCGCCAATCGTGGAGGGCGCCGGAGCGACCTTGAATGACGTGCGGATGATCCACAGCCGCTTCGGCTCGGCCGATCTCTCGGATTCCTCGACCGACTCGGTGGTGTTTGACTATTGCAAATTCGGTTGGGTCAATCTTCGCTCCGCGCAGCTGCGGGACGTGCTCTTCCGGGATTGCACCTTTGATGAAATTGATTTGCAGCAGGCCAAGGCGCAACGAGTGAGATTTGAAAATTGTCGTACCGGGACGCTGAGCGTGGAGCGCGCAAATCTCAGCTCGGTTGATCTGACCGGGTTGGAGATGTCGCAAGTACAAGGCATCGAAGGATTGCGCGGTGCCACGATTAGCGAGCAGCAGTTGAGTTCTCTGTCGCATGAGTTCGCCGCATATCTCGGTCTGCGGATCAAGGACTAGGTTCGCTGGCGGTCAGCAGGCTTGTGATTCGAGGCTGGCGGTCGGCCAGTGCCCGAGCCGTGCTTAGAATGATCTCCTGCATGGCAGCGGCGGCACGAGTCAATGAAACATCTCGGCGATGCGCCAGACCGATGGTGCGCGTCAATTGTGGATCTTTCAGCGCGGCGGCGCTGAGCCCGGGACGATCAACCAGTACCGTCGCCGGAACAACCGCAACCCCCAACCCGACTTCGACGAAGCGCAAGACAGCGTCCATCTCGGCGCCTTCCAAGACTACGTTGGGGGTCAGGCCCTGTGCGCGGTAGGCGTTCATCGTACTTGCACGCAGGTCGTAGCTTTGCGAAAAAACAATCTGGGGAAGCCTCGACAGCGCCTTGAGATCCAAGGATTTTCTGGCCCCAAGACGTGGTTTACCAGTCGAGTCGATGACAACAAGTTCTTCGGATAACAGTGGGAGGCTGGCCAGGCTTTTCTCCGCTACGGAGTGCTCCGAGGTAACAACCAGGGCCAGATCCAGCAATCCGCCGGCCAGCTCATCCAGCAGATTCTTCGACCCGGCTTCGCTAAGGTGAAGCTCAATGCCGGGGAACCGGCGGTGAAATACTTCGAGAACTTCGGCAACCAGCGAGACGCACAGGGTTGGGGGAGCGCCTAGCCGAACCCGGCCCTTTCGCAGGCCTGCCAGCTCTGCCATTTCGGTGCGCACATTTTCTTCATCGGCGAGCATGCGGCGTGCCAGCGGCAGCAACGCTTCACCGGCGGCGGTCAGCGTGATGTTGCCCCGCGCCCGGTGGAATAGCTGGGAGCCCAGATCGTGTTCGAGGGTGGCGATCTGACGGCTCAACGACGGTTGCGTCAGATGCAGATCCTCGGCAGCTCTTGTGAAGTGCCCCACCCTGGCGATTGTCGCGAAACCCCGCAACTGCTCTAGATTCATATCCCATAGCATACGGCTATCGAAACCATGAAGATAATTCATTGGACGTATGTTTCTTGGCGGCAGATGCTTGATGTCATGAACACTTACAGCAGCAAAGAACAGCAGATTTCAACCACCGTCCTAGTTATCGGGACCGGCGGTTCGGGGCTCCGGGCGGCCATCGAACTCGCCGAACTCGGCGTAGATGTACTGGCCGTAGGAAAGCGTCCGCGTCACGATGCGCACACCTCGTTGGCGGCCGGTGGAATCAACGCGGCCCTGGGCACCATGGATGAAGAGGACAGCTGGCAGCAACACGCTGCAGACACCATCAAGGAAAGCTATTTCCTCGCCGATCCGCGCACCGTGCAGACCGTGGCCCAGGGAGCGCAACGCGGAATCGAAGATCTCGAACGGTACGGGATGAATTTTGCCCGGGAACAAGACGGCCGCATTTCCCAGCGCTTCTTCGGAGCGCACAAGTTCCGCCGCACCGCATTTGCAGGGGACTACACCGGCCTGGAAATCCAACGCACGCTGATTCGACGTGCCGAACAACTGCAGATCCCAATCCTCGACAGCGTGTATATCACCCGATTGCTCGTCAAGGACAATCAAATCTTCGGCGCCTACGGCTTCGACGTGAACAACGGAACCCGGTATCTGATCCATGCCGACTCGGTCATCCTGGCCGCCGGTGGGCACAACCGCATCTGGCGGCGCAGCTCGTCGCGACGTGACGAAAACACCGGGGATTCGTTCCGCTTGGCTGTCGAGGCCGGCGCCCGCCTCCGCGACCCGGAACTCGTGCAATTCCACCCCTCGGGAATTATCGAACCCGAATCTGCTGCAGGAACCCTGATCTCCGAAGCGGCGCGCGGGGAGGGCGGAATTTTGCGCAACCAGCTCGGTGAACGCTTCATGAAGAACTACGATCCGGAACGCATGGAGCTTTCTACCCGTGACCGAGTTGCACTCGCGGCCTATACCGAGATCCGCGAAGGACGCGGAACGGAGAAGGGCGGGGTCTGGCTCGATGTTTCGCACCTGCCGCGCCAGCTGATCATGGAGCGGCTGCCCAGGGTGTACCAGACGATGCTCGAAGAGCAGATGCTGGACATTACCCGCGAACCCATCGAGATCGCACCGACCGCTCACTATTCGATGGGCGGGGTCTGGGTGGACCCCTATGATCATTCAACCGAAGTCACCGGACTCTATGCGATAGGCGAGGCCTCAAGCGGACTGCACGGTGCAAACCGATTAGGCGGCAACTCGCTGATCGAGCTCTTGGTTTTCGGTCGAATCGTCGGACAGGCGGCAGCCGCGTATGCCAGGGCACTGGAATCCCAGCCTCGATCCGCAGAAGCTACCGCGGAGGCTAGGCGCGACATCGAGGACCTCTTGGCCGCAGATGGCGTGGAGAACGTCCGTGCATTGCAGCGCGCCATCCGCGATGTGATGACCGAGCACGCCGGAGTGGTGCGAGACGAGCAAGGATTGCTTGCCGACCTTGCGAAACTCGACGAGATCGAAAAGCGCATGGCGAATGTCGGAATTCATCCCGACATCGCGGGGTTCCAAGACCTATCCCATGCCTTTGATCTGAAATCTTCGGCGCTGGCCGCCCGGGCCACCCTGGAAGCCGCCTTGGAACGCCGCGAAACCAGGGGCTGCCACAACCGCAGCGACTTCCCAGCCATGGATCCCGGCTTGAAGGTGAATCTCGTTTGGTCGCCCAAGACCGGGATCACCCGAGAAGCCATCGTGGAAGTGCCAGCAGAAATAGCGGCATTGATCCAAGAGGTCTCCACCGCCGGCAAGCTCGTCGAATAATTTTCACGCCCAGGCAGGGGACCGGAAAACGCCTGGTATATGGTTCGCCGGTTTCCTGCGCTCTGGCCTGGCGCATCCGCTCAGCCACAATCCATCCAGTGCGTGGACGGTTCTTTGGCGTGGGAGCTTTTTGGACGCAAAGCCTGTCGCGATCAAATTTTAGTGGCTGGTTAAGCGAGAAAGTCCCGCCTGGGGAACTAGCTCCGTTCGCTAGTTCCCCAGGCGGGACCATCCGCAGTGTGTTTAGCGCTCTCGCTGCACGCGCTTTTCGTCCCACACGGGAGTATCGGACTCGTAGACCTTGCCATCTGAGCCAAAGACCAGGAAGCGGTCAAACGATTTCGCAAACCAGCGGTCGTGCGTCACGGCGAGCACGGTGCCTTCAAAGGAATCGATCGCATGCTCGAGCGCTTCGCCGGAATGCAGGTCGAGGTTATCCGTCGGCTCATCTAGCAACAGCAGGGTCGCTCCGGATAGCTGCAAGAGCAGGATCTGGAAACGGGCTTGTTGGCCGCCGGACAGCGACTCGAACTTCTGCTCAGATTGGCCAGCCAGACCGTAGCCATCCAATGCGCCGGCGGCAGCCTCACGGGCAAGCCCCGAACGGTGCTCGTCACCGCGGTGCAGAATCTCCAGCAAGGTGCGGCCGAAGAGGTCGGGGCGGGTGTGGGTCTGGGCAAAGTAGCCAGGGCGAATCCGAGCGCCGAGCTTTACCGTTCCCTCATGAGGTACTTCGGCGAGCTGCACATCGGAAACCGGCTCGTGCTCCCGTTCGGGATCGGTGCCGCCGGCAGCCAGCAGCCGCAGGAAGTGGGATTTGCCCGAGCCGTTGGAACCGAGCACGCCTACTCGGTCGCCAAACCAGATCTCATTGCTGAAGGGTTTCATAAGCCCGGTAAGTTCGAGCTTTTCGGCTACGACCGCGCGCTTGGCGGTGCGTCCACCCTTCAAGCGCATCTTCACGTTTTGCTCTAGCGGAATCGCCTGCGGCGGGCCGGCCTCCAAGAACTTATCCAAGCGTGTCTGTGCCGCGTGATACCGGTTAGCCATATCCGATCGGAATGCCGCCTTGGTCTTATACATGATGACCAATTCCTTGAGCTTGGAATGTTCTTCATCCCAGCGCTTGCGCAGTTCCTCGAAGCGTTCGTTGCGTTCCTTGCGGACCTGCACATAGGAGCCGAACGAACCACCGTGGATCCACGCGGTGGCTCCACCATGGCCGGGCTCCAGCGTGACGATGCGCGTGGCCGCGTTGTTGAGCAACTCGCGGTCGTGGCTGATGAATAGCACCGTCTTGGGGGAGCGCTCCATCATCGCTTCAAGCCAGCGCTTACCCGGTACGTCTAGGTAGTTATCGGGCTCATCCAAGAGCAGCAGGTCGTCGTTGCCTTCGAAAAGCGCCTCCAATACGAGGCGCTTCTGCTCGCCGCCGGACAAGGTGCGCGCTTGGCGGTCCTGGGCGCGATCAAACGGGATGCCCAGCGCGGCCATGCAGACCTTGTCCCAAGTGGTTTCCAGCTCGTAGCCGCCGGCGTCACCCCACTCGATAATCGCTTCGGCGTAGCGCATGTGGACCTTTTCATCCTCGCTGACCAGCATCTTCGCTTCGCACGCTGCAACCTTGGCGGCTGCAGCAACGACGGACGGGGCGGCGGTGGAAAGCAAAAGATCCTTCACCGTCGATTCGTCGCGGACCTGGCCCACGAACTGGCGCATAATGCCCATCGAGCCCGAGCGATTAATCGCGCCCTCGTCGGCTTTGAGATCACCGGAGATGATCTTGATCAGGGTGGTTTTGCCGGTGCCGTTCGGCCCGATTAATGCGGTTTTGGAGCCGGCGGTCACTTTGAAGGTGACTCCGCCCAGCAACTGGGTGCCGTCGGAAAGGAAGTATTGGATGTCGGAAACGTCGATATGTGCCACCAGCCCATCCTAACCGCGATTGCTTTCCCGGCTGCTATGAGGAACTTGCGCATGCCGGTCTGTGGCATGCGCGCGAGGAGTGCCTAGTCGTACTTGTAGAACCCTTCGCCCGTGGCAGTGCCGAGTTTTCCGTGCTCGAGGTAGTTGGTTTTGAGCAGTTCTGCGAATTTTTGGCTGGTTTCATCACCGGAACGTGAAATGTTGTACGCGGTGTTCAGCCCGACGATGTCGTAAATTTCAAAGGGGCCCTTGGGCGCTCCGGTGCCCAGTTTCCACGTCTGGTCAATGGTTGCTGCGTCAGCGACGCCATTTACGAGCAGATGGCTCGCAGACTGCAGCAAAGGTACGAGCAGCGAATTGAGCACGTATCCCGGCTGTTCCTTCAGCACCCGAATCGGGACCATCCCGGTGCGTTCGGCGAAGTTCACCACCGCTTCGTAGGCTTCGGCGCTGGTCGACGCGGTGCCCATGACTTCGCCGGTATTGTTTTGCCAAACTCGGTTGGCGTAGTGCAACGCGAGGAAGCGATCGGGCCGGCCGGTGAATCCTGCAATAGCTGAAGGAAGCAACGTCGAGGAGTTGGTGGCGAATACGGTGCGAGCCGGGGCTGATTGCGCTAGCTTCCGGTAGGTATCCTGCTTGATTTCCAGACTTTCGGGCACCGCTTCGATCACCAGGTCCGCATCTTCGACAGCCTCGGCCAATTCACTGCTCAACCGAATGGAATCGCGTGCTGCTTGAGCTTTCGTGTTGTCGCCGGCGTCAAAGTAGTCCGCGTAAACCGGGACTAATTTATCCAGCCTGGCGGCGGCGGCTTCGAGGGCAGCGTCATCGATGTCGTAGCCGACAACGGGCAGACCATGGTAGGCGGTTTGGAAGATGATCTGGGAACCAAGTACGCCGGTACCTAAGACTGTGGTGTTGTTCAGGATCATGAGCTCGTCCGTTCTTGATTTCCTTGTGAATTTATAAGCCGCGCAGGTACACCGAGATGCCTGCGCCCACATTCACTCACATTTAGTTGAGTATATTCAACTAAATGTGAGTGAAGGAACTAGCCACAACTTGTTCAACTCCCGTTGCCCGGAATTCACCTCGCGGCTGGATTGATTTGCCAATCTTAAGAGGGAATTTATGGGAAACATCAAGCTTGATGGGGATAGGGAACGTGAACCGAGTCGCAAAGAAATCTGCAGGCATTCTCGCCGCAGCCATAGTGGTGGGCGCAGTAGGCGCTGCGCCATTGACTACGGCGGGGGTCGCAACCGCCGATACCGGGAGCTACTTTGAACGGACCGCGACATACCCGGTGTATCAGAACGACCCAGACGGGGCCGCAGCCGAAACTGCCTCCGAAATCTCGACCGTTTCCGAAGATGGCAAAACCCTGATCTACTCTGACGCGCTCGCCCGCCAGGTGGGATTCGTGGATATCAGCGACCCCGCCGCACCGAAGGGTTTGGGAACGCTCCCGCTGCACCAGCTCGGTAGCCCAGAAGACGAACCAACTAGCGTTGCCGCCTATGGCGAGTACGTTTTTGTTGTAGTCAACGCCTCGGAAAGCTACTCGAACCCTTCGGGACGGGTAGACGTTGTGCGCATTGCTGACCGTACGCTGGTCCACAGCATCGAATTGACCGGACAGCCGGACTCCATCGCGATCTCCGAAGACGGAGCCTACGCGGCGATCGCCATCGAAAACGAACGTGACGAAGACGCCGGAGACGGCGGCCTGCCGCAGGCGCCCGCCGGTGCTATCGAGATCCTGGATCTCGTGGGAGAAAACCCCGAAGCCTGGAGTGTTCGCGAGGTGCCGCTGACCACGGGGACGCGCGAAGCCCCGATTGCGCTTCCGATGCTTAGCGACGCTGGATTCGACACCCCACAGGATCCGGAGCCCGAGTACGTCACCATCAATGCCAAAAACCAATTGGCGGTAACCCTCCAAGAAAACAACGGCGTAGTCCTCATCGACCTGCCCAGCGGTGACATTACCGGCGCCTTCAGCGCAGGCAGCGTTGACCTGGAAAACATAGACATCGAAGAAGACGGGAAACTGGATCCCACCGGCTCGCTGAAAGACGTTCCGCGCGAACCGGACGCGATCGGCTGGATCCAAGATCGCTACCTCGCCACCGCCAACGAAGGGGACTGGAAAGGTGGCAGCCGAGGCTTCACCATCTTCGATTCCGAAACCGGCGAAGTTGCTTGGGACGCAGGAAACACCTTCGAACGCTTGGCGCTCTCCCAGGGGCTGTTCCCGGAGAAGCGCGCTGGCAAGAAGGGGGTGGAACCCGAGGGGTTGGCGATCGACAGCTTCAACGGCGTCGACTACGCCTTCGTCGCCTCGGAACGAGGCAACTTCGTCGCGGTGTACGAACTTAGCGATCCAACCAATCCGGAATATCTGCAGACCCTGCCAACCACCAACGGGCCGGAAGGCATCCTTCCGATCCCAGGCCGGAACTTGCTGGCCGTGGCCTCGGAAACCGATGAGGCAGACAAGGGCGTACGATCGTCGATTACGCTATTCTCCTTCGGTGCAACCGAAGCGCAATTCCCCGCGTTGGCATCCAGCATCGAGAACCTGGTGCCGTTCGGAGAGTTGAGCGGGTTGAGCGACAATCCCGAAGATTCGGAGAAACTTTACGCGGTCAGCGACAACGCCTATGAACCACGCATTTACTCCATCGACACCGCGCAGCAGCCCGGGCTGATCGAGAGCTCCATGGCGGTGACCAAGGACGGTGGCCCCGCCGAATTCGATCTGGAAGGCATCGCGGCCCGTGCTGAGGGAGGGTTCTGGGCTGGGCATGAAGGCGAGGAAGGCGCAGAAAACGCGTTGCTGCGCATTGATGAAGCCGGTGCCGTCACCGAGGAAGTGCCGTTGCCTGCGGAAGTCGTCGCGGACCTCGGCGGACAGGGGCTCGAAGGTGTCAGTGTGCGTGGTGAAGGCGCAGCAGAAGAAGTCATCTTCACCCTGCAGCGTGAAGTGCCAGGCGAAGACTTCGTCCGCATCGGCAAATATGTTCCTGGCTCTGCCGAATTCACCTGGTATGGATACCAGCTTGAGCCCGCCGGTGACGATGGATCGTGGAATGGGCTTTCGGAAATCACCGAGCTTCCGGACGGATCGTTCGCCGTCATCGAGCGCGACAAGCGCAACGGTGAGAATGCCCAACTCAAGGCCCTGTATAAGTTTGAGCTTCCAGAAGGTGTGGCTGGTGAGGTCACCATGCTGGAAAAGGAACTAGCAGTCGACGTGCTTCCGGTGCTTGAAGCGACCAATGGCTGGACCCAGGAGAAGCTCGAAGGCCTGGCCATCGCCGGTAGCGGTGATGCGTATATCGTCACCGATAATGATGCGGTGGATGATGCCAGCGGCGAGACGGTGTTCGCTAATTTGGGTGCGGCCGAAGGGGTCTTTGGGTTAAACGAGCGCCCTGTTGAGTCGCAGGCTCCGGATGAGACCAATGCACCGGACGAGTCGGCATCACCGGAGGCTTCGCCCACGGCCGAGCCTTCCCAGCACCCAGAAGTGAATGAAACCCCGAACGAAGAAACCACGGAACCCAAGCAGGAACAAAGCTCCGAACCGACCACAGAACCCTCTGAGGGGGAGTCTGAGCAGCGCAAAATCGATAGGCTCGCCGACACCGGGGTAAACAGTCTCTGGCTGATTCCGGTCGGCCTAGTTGCCGCAGGATTAGGACTCGCGGCCGCAATCAAGAACTCGCGTGCTCGTCGATAGTTCTTGAAAAACCAGCGGTAGTCATTGCAAGGCATCGGGTCTGCTTGGAGATATTTCCGAGCAGGCTCGAAATCTTGTTCAGGGCAGCTCGGCTCGGTAGGCGAGGCGCGGAGAAACCTTGACTTTCCATCATGGAAAGACAAGACTTTCCTTAATGGAAAGTAGGGTGTGATGGACAGCGGAAAGCATGTGGCGGGCAACTATGAGCCGCGCGAAGCACTGGCCGAAATAGAGGATGCTTCGGAGGCGATGGTAGGTGCCACGGAGGCGCCGCGTAAAATCATGTATGCCATGCTGGCTTTCGTGGCAACGATCTGTGCATTGGCGAACTACGTGTCATGGCCGGTCTTCTGTGCGCTGCTTCTGCTGATCATTCCTCTGGGTTTCTGGTATGTCCTGCTGATGCGCAAGCGGCCCAAGGCGCGTCCGATTCTCAGGCATTCAGGCCGCTACATGGGCTATGTTCTTCTTTTTATGTTGACCTTGCAGGTCGCTAGCTTCTGGGAACCTGGGTCCTGGGGCGAGGTGGGCCTGAAATGGCTGGCGCTATTTGGTGTTCTGTGTTTGTGCATGACCGGTATGCGCACGGCAACGATCAAGAATCGGCTCAAAGACGCGAATGAGCGCGATGTCTAATCACGGGGAGTTCAATGAACTAATTCATGCCCCAATCCGTCTGCGCATCTGCGCCAGCTTGGCTCCACTCAAATATGCCGAGTTTGCTCAACTGCGTGATTCGTTGGGAATTGCCGATTCGGTACTGAGCAAGCATTTGAAGCAGCTCTCCGAGGCCGGATTTATCGACGTGGAAAAATTCTCGAAGGGTGGGCGAAGCCATATGCGGCTAATGCTCACTCCCAACGGGCGGCAGGCTTATGTCCGCCATGTCGCAGCGCTTCGGGCGCTAACGGAAGGTAGCTACTAGTCTTTGGGCGCCCGCGTGGCGGGGCTGCCGACTTGAGGCCAGGAGGCGCGTTGGCATCACGCTATTGCTTCACGAACGTGGAGCTTGAAACGTTTCCTCATCTTGCCTCAGGTGAGCCGAGCCGTAACGTGTTTTGGCTCCGGCCGGGATTGGGCATTCTGAAAGCCGATTCGGCCGTTTGCCAACGATCCTGAGGTTTGGGACTAGCCGTGATCAGAATATTGGCGTTTTCGCTAGATAGCGGCAAGCAGCCGCTGGTAGCGCAGCCAATTGCTTTTGCTCCACGCACGCGAAAACCGTGGCTCCGAAACTTTCAGAACCACGGTCTTAGACGCTGACTAGCTTGAATGCGAGAGATTAGTGAGCGGCGCTCTTCTTCGTGCTGGAGACAACGACGGCGATAATCGCCGCAACGACTGCTCCGACCAGCAACAGCTTGCCGCTCTTGCAGGACTTCTTTGGCGCGCCCAGCTTCTGCTGCGCGGTCTTCACCGCGTTCTCAACGGATGAACGGGTGCGCTGCGCGGCCTTCGAATTGCCACTGACGCTTTCGATCAGGTTGGCGCCCGCGTTGCCGATAGCTTCACCGTTCACTCCGGAGATTGCGTTATTCCACGTCTCGCGAAGATCCTTCGGGATTTCTGCCTTGGCTGACTTAGCCAACTTGTTCAGCGATTTCTCGACTTCTTTGAAAGTCTTGGCAGTCTTTGACATTTTTACCCTACTCTCGTTGAGGATCCCGTGGTTTGTTACTTTTTGGTAACTCGGGCCACTCAATCTACCCTAGCCAGCCCGAAGATAACTCTCAATAGTGGAGGGTTTAGCTCATTGCGAACTCACAGCGTACGCGAGGCTGGTCTTGAGTTCTCGCAACCAAACTGGGCATCCAGCGTATCTGAAGATTGCGGTGCAGCGTGTTGAGCCGGTCGGCCCCGGGAGCAAAGCCAACGCGCGCCTTGGAATGCAACGCAGTTTGGTGCATCCCCGGCCAGGAAGCCACTCAATGAGCCGTCCCCATGCGGTTTGCGAGATTCCTCCAGCAAGCAGCCCGACGGCCACCCGTATAGTCGTTCTGCGCCAAGTCAAGGACAAAGGATAGAGTGGGTGCGTGACTGAGCAGACTACCAAAGCAAACCATTGGGTCCGAGCCGCGATCGCCCTACTTGACGCAGATGCGAACCGCAGTGCCGACACCCACCTCCATGTCTTTCCGCTGCCAAAGCAGTGGGGAATCGACCTGTACTTGAAGGACGAATCGGTGCATCCCACCGGATCGCTCAAGCACCGTTTGGCTCGCTCATTGCTGCTCTACGGTTTGGTCAATGGCAAAATCGGTGAGCACACCACTCTTGTGGAGGCCTCTAGCGGCTCCACCGCGGTATCCGAAGCGTATTTCGCCCGCATGCTCGGCCTGCCTTTCATTGCTGTAGTACCCCGGACTACCAGCAGGGAGAAAATTGAACTCATCGAGTTCTATGGCGGACGCTGCCACCTCGTCGATGCCGCCGGCGAAGTGGATCTTGCGGCCCGGCAGCTCGCCGAGGAATCCGACGGATATTACCTGGATCAGTTCACCTACGCCGAACGAGCCACCGACTGGCGCGGGAACAACAACATTGCCGAATCCGTGTTCTCGCAGCTTTCGGCCGAACGCCACCCGATTCCTTCATGGATCGTGGTCGGCGCCGGCACCGGCGGCACCTCGGCGACTTTTGGCAGATACGTGCGTTACCGCCAGCATGACACCCAAGTTGCCGTGGCCGATCCGGAAAACTCATCCTTCTACGAGGGGTGGCGTACCGGAAATATGCAGTACTCCACCGGGCTCGGGTCGCGGATCGAGGGGATTGGCCGGCCCAGCGTCGAGCCGTCCTTCGTGCCCGGGGTCATCGACCAGATGATCCAGGTGCCCGATGCGGGCTCGCTGGCTGCCATGTACCTGCTGCGGGCGCACACCCGGCACTGGACCGGAGGGTCGACGGGAACCAACCTCTACGCGGTCTTCCAGATCATTGCAGGCATGCTCGAACGCGGGGAAAAGGGAAGCATCGTGACGCTCATTTGCGACTCCGGCGAGCGCTACGCCAACACCTATTACAACCAGCAGTGGCTGGACGCCCAAGGTTTGGACCTCGCACCGCACCGCGCGAAGCTTGAAGGATTCCTGGACTCCGGACGGTTCGAAGGCTAATCGGCGTCCGGGCGCAGCACCGGCATCAGGCCCAAGGTCTTCTTGCGTTGATGCACCGAGAAGTACTTCAGCCCGTGGACTCCGGCGACGAAGTGCCGCCTGGAACGTGCCGGAAGGTAGAGCACGTCGCCGAGCTTCAGCGAGATCGAATTCGTTTCGGTGTGCAGCGTCCCGGTGCCCTCGAACACGTGGATGAGCACGTCCAGTTCCGGGCCGCGGTGTTCGCCGATTTCCTGGCTGGGCGCCAGCGCGATGACATTCGCATCCAGGTCGCGGCTCTCCGGTTCGAGCTTCCAGATGGCACCGTCTACCGTGCTGCCTTGTTCGCCGAGCCAGGCCGTGTTCGTCATGATGCGCGGCGCCGGGGTGCTGGCGAGCTTGGTGATGATGACTTCCCAGTCTCCGCCAATCCGTTCGGTCGCCTCCCAGATATAGGTGCCGGGGAGGTTGCGTTCGAATTCCGCGTGAAGGTTCACCGGTTCATGGTCATTGAGCAGGCTCAGGTACCCGCCGGTGGGCAAGGAGTCGTAGGCCTCCATGATTTTTCCGTGGCGTTCGGGTTTCGGGATGTTCCGCGCATCGACCACGTGACTGCTTGACTGTTCCTCCACTGCAACCTCCAAGGTTTCGCTCGCCTGCCCGCTGGTTGCCTCTAGCCTAGTTGCTATGAGCCCGGGGCCGCCCGTGGCGTATTACGATGAAGCCAGATCAGCAACATCTCCGGTCAGATGCAGGAGCAATACCGTATGAACCAGGCAACCTCGGATTCAAGCGCCGCGCCCACCGCGAACACCGTGGCGCAGTTCAAGGCAAACCTCGCCTCGGTCCGCGGGCGCATCGCGGCGGCCGAACTCGCTGCCGGGCGGGCGCCGGGCAGCGTGCGACTGCTGCCGGTGACCAAAACGGTGCCCGAAGAGCGGCTGCGCCTGGCGATCGCGGCGGGCATGGACTGGCTGGGGGAGAACAAGGTGCAGGAGGCCGCGCGCAAGGCGCAGAACCTCGCCGACATTCCGGGGCTCAAATATTCGGTGATCGGCCACCTGCAATCGAATAAGGCCAAGGACGTGGCCCGCTTCGCCGACGAATTCCAGGCTTTGGACAACCTGCGCCAGGCCACCGCGCTGCAGCGTCGGCTGGAACTCGAAGACCGCACCCTGGATGTTTTCGTGCAGGTGAACACCTCGGGCGAGGAAACCAAATTCGGTTTGGACCCAGCAGCGGCCCCTGAATTCTTGCGTTCGCTGCCGGGCCTGGACCGGCTGCGGGTGAAGGGGCTGATGACCCTTGCGATCTTCTCCTCGGACCGGCAGGCGGTGCGTACCTGCTTCACCACGCTGCGGGAACTGCGCGATCGGCTGCGCGAGCAGGCGCCCGAGGGGATCGGGTTGGAAGAATTGTCCATGGGGATGAGCGGGGATTTCGAGCTGGCCATCGCCGAAGGCGCGACCGTGGTGCGGGTGGGCCAGGGGATCTTCGGTGCTCGTGCACTGCCCGATTCGCATTACTGGCCGGGCTTCGCCGGTTAGCGGTTAGCCAGCCGGCGCTTTTCTCTCGTAGGCTGAGCGTTATCAACCGGTGGAATCCGGCCCCTTGTTTGCAGGAGGAAATTAATGCCTACCGTCGCCGAACACATGATCGAACAGTTCCACACCCAGGGTGTCAAGCGCATCTACGGGGTTCCGGGAGATTCGCTGAACGGGCTGACCGATGCGCTGCGCGAAAACGGGGAGATGGAATGGATCCATCATCGCCACGAGGAGGGCGCCGCCTTCGCCGCAACCGCCGAAGCCGAACTCACCGGGGAACTGGCCGTCTGCGTCGGTTCCTGCGGGCCGGGAAACCTCCACCTGATCAATGGGCTCTACGACGCGCAACGCTCCCGGGTGCCGGTGCTGGCCATTGCCGCGCAGATCCCCACCGACGAGATCGGGTCAAACTATTTCCAGGAAACCCACCCGGTAGAAATCTTCCGCGGCTGCTCGGTCTACGCCGAACAGGTCTCGGACCCCAAGCAGTTGCCGCGGATGCTGCGCATCGCCATGCGCGAGGCGATCGAAAAGCGCGGGGTTGCGGTGCTGGTGATCTCCGGAGACGTGGCGCTCTCCCAAATGGAACGCAGCGGAACCCAAGCGATCGTCAAGACCAACCCGCGGGTGCTGCCCGATGACGCGGAGCTTGCCCGCGCCGCGCAGCTGCTTGAATCCTCGGCCAAGGTCACCATCCTGGCCGGGGCCGGCACCGCCGGGGCGCACGCGGAGGTGATGGAGCTGGCCGATCGGCTCGCCGCCCCGATCGTGCACTCGATGCGCGGCAAGGAGCATATCGAATACGAGAACCCCTTCGACGTGGGGATGACCGGGCTGCTCGGCTTCGCCTCCGGCTACCGGGCGATCGAGGAATGCGAGGTGCTGCTGATGCTCGGCACCGATTTCCCCTACCAGCAGTTCTACCCGCAGCATGCCAGCATCATCCAGGTCGATCTGCGCGGGGAACAGCTCGGCCGGCGCACCACCGTGGATGTGCCCCTGGTGGGCACGGTGAAGGACACCGCCGCGGCGCTGTCGGCGTTGCTGCCCCGGCAGGGCAAGCGCAAGCACCTGAACGACGCGCTGGAGCACTACGCGAAAACCCGCACCAAACTCGACGAGCTGGCCACCCCCTCGCGCGGCAAGGCGGCCATCCACCCGCAATACCTGGCCCGGCTGATCGACCTGGCAGCGGATCAAGACGCGATCTTCACCGCCGATGTGGGATCCCCGGTGATCTGGGCGGCCCGCTACCTGAGCATGACCGAAGACCGCCGGCTGCTCGGCTCCTTCAACCACGGCTCGATGGCCAACGCCCTCTGCCACGCCCTGGGCGCCCAGGCAATCGACCGCACGCGGCAGGTGATCGCCTTCGCCGGGGATGGCGGGCTGACGATGATGCTCGGCGAGCTGCTGACCGCCACGCAGAATAAGCTGCCGATCAAGGTGGTGGTCTTCAACAATTCCTCGCTGAACTTCGTGGAACTCGAAATGAAGGCCGCCGGCTTCGTGACCTATGCCACCGAGCTGGAGAACCCCGACTTCGGTGCGGTGGCCAACGCCGCGGGGCTCAAGGGCTTCCGGGTGGAGGACTCCGCGCAGCTCGAGGCCACGGTCAAAGAATTCCTCGCCCACGACGGGCCGGCCTTGCTGGACGTGGTCACCGACCGGCAGGAAATGTCGATGCCGCCAAGCATCAAGGTGGAGCAGGCCAAGGGCTTCGCGCTCTATGCCATCCGCACGGTGCTCTCCGGGCGCGGGGACGAATTGTTCGATCTGGCCAAGACCAATTGGCGCCAAATGTTCTAGCACCGGGATCTATGCCTATGCTTAAAGCCGGGCCCGCGTGAGCGGGGCCGGCTTTTGCAGCGAGCACCACCAAACAGAAAGAGGCGCAGGCGCTTTGATAACTTCGCAACCGGCCGCGGCCCAGGCGGCAACCACCGAGGATTTCGCCCGGAACTTGGCGAGCGTCAACCAGAAGATCGCCGCCGCTGCCGCCCGGTCCGGCCGCGAAGCCGGCGCGGTGCGCCTGTTGCCGGTCACCAAAACCATCGAGCCTGCCCGGCTGCGTCTGGCCATCGATGCCGGGGTGGACACCTTGGGGGAGAACAAGGTCCAGGAAGCGCTGGCCAAATACGAGGAATTCGCCGCCGACTACCCGGATCTGCGCTATGCGGTCATCGGACCGCTGCAGGGCAATAAGGCGAAGTTCGTGGCCCGCTTCGCCCATGAGTTCCACGCCCTGGATTCGCTGAAGCTCGCCGAAACCCTGCAGCGTCGCCTCGAAGCCGAGGACCGCAGCCTCCAGGTCTTCCTCCAGGTCAACACCTCGGGCGAAGAAACCAAATCCGGGATCGACCCCAGCCAGGCCTCCGCGCTGCTCGAAGCCATCGCCCCGTTGGACCGGCTCATCCCGCGCGGGCTGATGACCATGGCAGCGAACACCACGAACGAGTCCTCCATCCGCGCCAGCTTCGCGCTGCTGCGCACCACCGCGGCGCAGCTGCGTGCCGGAGGAGCCCCCGAAGGCTTCGACCAGCTTTCCATGGGCATGAGCGGGGACTTCGAGCTGGCCATCGAGGAAGGCGCCACCGTGGTGCGCGTGGGCCAGGGGATCTTCGGCGCCCGCCAGTACCCGCAGGCGAACGCGTGAGCGGCTTTGAGCTAGACACCCGCCCGGTCGCCGCCGTGGTGCTCAGCTCCCAGCTGGCCTACGGTTCGGTGGGCAACAACGCCATCGCCCGAATGATCGAATTGGCCGGGCATCGCACGGTGGCGGTTCCCACCGTGCTGCTCAGCAACCTGCCGCACTATCCCTCGGTGGCCGGCGGCCCCATCTCGGATCAGTGGCTTGGCGCGATTCTGGAGGACCTGCTCAACCGCGATGCGCTGCGCGATGCCAGCTATGTGGTCGTCGGCTACCTGGGGGCGGCCAGCCAGGGGCGGATCATCGCCGACTGGTTCCTCGCCGCCCGGGCTCGCTACCCGAAGCTGCGGCTGATCCTGGATACCGCCTTCGGAGATACGGACGTCGGGCTCTACGCGAGCGAGGAGGTCGCCTCCAGCTATGCCGAGCACCTGATCGAGCATGCCTGGCTGATGACGCCGAACTGCTTCGAGCTCGCGCTGCTCACCGAAACTCAGATCCACGACGAACAAGACGCGGCCAACGCGGCCTTGGACCTCATGGAGGCCGGTCCCGCGCATGTGATCGTCACCTCCGCGCCCACCGACGACGAAGATTTCATCGGCTGCCTGCTCGCGATGGACGAGGAAGAGCTCGAGCAGTTCGACACCGGCCGGATTAGCACCGAGGCCAAAGGGGCAGGGGACTGCTTCCTGGGCCAGCTCACCGGTGCGCTGCTCTCCGGCCTCGCCCTGCCCGAGGCGGTGTCCCTCGCGGTCGCCGGAACCTCCGAGGCGTTGGCCGGGGTGCACCCGGCCTTCGCGGTGCAAGCGGGCTGAAATCACTTACCCACAGTCCGCCGGCGCGCGCCTAAAATGTCGGTTCGCCGGCGGACACTGGAGCTAGGGCACATCTTGTGTCCGGGCGTCGGGCAAGACGACGCGGAACACGCCGAGGAACATCTCACATGAAGAATTTTTAAACCACATCGACCATCCTCGAGGCTGTGGACAAGTTTTGGCCGACCGCGAGAAATCGGGGTTTAAATGACCGTTAATATCCACAGCGGCTGTGGACGGCTCGGTGGATGAATGACATACTTGTAATACATCATCTTGTGGCCACTTGACCGGCCAAACACAAGATGTAGTATTGAACCCGTTGGTGAGTGAAACACCGAAAACACCCCATAGACAGCAATTTGGGGCATCCGAGAGGGTGGCCGGAAGCACCAGGAAATGGTGGAGTCCGAGCCAAAACAAGGACTTTTAAAAAGGGGAAACAGGGAAATGGCAATCACCGTTTACACGAAGCCGTCCTGCGTGCAGTGCAACGCTACATACCGCGCTTTGGACAAGCAGGGCATCGAGTACAACAAGGTAGACATCTCGCAGGATGCCGCCGCCCTGGAGCACGTCCGCGGCCTTGGCTACCAGCAGGCGCCGGTCGTTATCACCGACAACGATCACTGGTCGGGTTTCCGCCCAGACAAGATCGCTACCTTGGCCGTAGCCAACTAGTCGGCATCCGGGCCCCGCACGGGGTCCAAGGGAACTTACTCGTCGACCACCTAGCGGAGGCGAAGAAATGCCACCAGCAGCAGTTGCCGATCGACGGCAAAACGCTGAGGCTCACGAAGCCAAGGTGTACACCGATACCAACTTGATTTACTTCTCCTCGGTATCGGAGAACACCTTGCGCTTCGTAGAAAAATTGAATTTCAGTGCGGCTCGCATCCCGGTTTTTGCAACCGAACCGCAACTGATCGCAACGGCACCGTATGTATTGCTCATACCAACCTACGGCGGCGAAAGCGGGAAGCGTTCAATCCTTCCCCAGATTTTGAAATTTCTGGGTCACGAAGAGAACCGCGCAAACTTGCGTGGCGTGATTGGCGCAGGGAACACGAACTTCGGCGAGTACTACTGCATCGCGGCCAAGAAAATTGCTGCCAAATGCGACGTACCCGTTTTGTACACATTCGAACTTATGGGAACGCCGGAAGATGTTCTCAACGTCAATGAAGGGCTTGAAACCTTTTGGGCACCAGCGTCGCACAAGAAGAAGTAACGATGAATGACACCAAAGAGCTCCCCGCAAATATGCAGGGCCTGAGCTACAACGATCTGAACGCCATGCTGAACCTCTACGGTCCAGACGGCAAGATCCAATTCGAGGTGGACCGCTACGCAGCCCGCCAGTACTTCTTGGATCACGTGAACAACAACACCGTCTTCTTCCACGACCTGGACGAGAAGCTCGAATACCTGGTGAAGCACGAGTACTACGAGCGTGAAACCCTCGACCAGTACTCGATGAACTTCATCCGCGATCTGTTCAAGCGCGCCTTCGCCAAGAAGTTCCGCTTCGAAACCTTCCTCGGTGCCTTCAAGTTCTACACCTCCTACACGCTGAAGACCTTCGATGGCAAGCGTTACCTGGAGCGCTACGAGGACCGCGTGTGCATGGTTGCCCTGCATCTGGCCCGCGGCGATGAGCAGCTTGCTACGAGCCTGGTCGATGAAATCATCGCCGGCCGCTTCCAGCCCGCAACCCCAACCTTCCTCAACGCCGGCAAGGCGCAGCGCGGCGAACTCGTCTCCTGCTTCCTGCTGCGCATCGAAGACAACATGGAGTCCATCGCCCGCGCGGTGAACTCCTCGCTGCAGCTGTCCAAGCGCGGCGGCGGCGTGGCGCTGTCCCTATCGAACCTGCGTGAGCACGGTGCTCCGATCAAGCAGATCGAGAACCAGTCCTCCGGCGTCATCCCAGTGATGAAGCTTCTTGAAGATTCCTTCTCCTACGCAAACCAGCTTGGTGCACGTCAGGGCGCAGGCGCGGTATACCTCAACGCCCACCACCCGGATATCCACCGTTTCCTGGATACCAAGCGCGAAAACGCCGACGAGAAGATCCGTATCAAGACCCTCTCCCTTGGCGTGGTCATCCCGGATGTCACCTTCGAACTTGCCCGCAAGAACGAAGACATGTATCTCTTCAGCCCGTATGACGTGCAGCGCGTCTACGGCGTGCCGTTCAGCGAAATCTCGGTCTCCGAAAAGTACGAAGAGATGGTCGATGACTCGCGCATCAAGAAGACCAAGATCAGCGCCCGCGAGTTCTTCCAGACTCTGGCGGAGATCCAGTTCGAATCCGGCTACCCGTACATCATGTTCGAGGACACCGTAAACCGGGCGAACCCAATCGAGGGCCGGATCACCATGTCGAACCTCTGCTCGGAAATCCTCCAGGTTTCTTCGGCTTCGGAGTTCGGCGACGACTTGAGCTACTCGAAGGTCGGCAAGGACATCTCCTGCAACCTCGGCTCGATGAACATCGCCAAGGCCATGGACGGCAAGGATATCGCCGGCTCGGTGGACATCGCGATTCGCGCCCTGAGCGCGGTATCGGATATGTCCTACATCGCTTCGGTGCCGTCGATTGCCGATGGCAACAAGAAGTCGCACGCCATCGGCCTGGGCCAGATGAACCTGCACGGCTTCTTGGCCCGCGAGCACATCTACTATGGCTCCGAAGAAGGCATCGACTTCACCAACATCTACTTCTACACGATCCTGTTCCACGCGTTGACCGCATCGAACAAGATCGCCATCGAACGCGGCGAAACCTTCGACAACTTCGAGAACTCGCAGTATGCCTCCGGTGAATTCTTCGACAAGTACACCTCGCAGCAATGGGCTCCGGCCACCGAGCGCGTGCGCGAACTCTTCGACGGAATCCACATTCCTACCCAGGAAGACTGGAATGCGCTGAAGGCTTCGGTCATGGAGCACGGTATCTACAACCAGAACCTCCAGGCCGTTCCGCCGACCGGCTCGATCTCGTACATCAACAACTCGACTTCCTCGATCCACCCGGTCGCCGCGAAGATCGAAATCCGCAAGGAAGGTAAGATTGGCCGCGTTTACTACCCGGCTCCTTACATGAACAACGAGAACATCGATTTCTACGAGGACGCCTACGAAATCGGCTACGAGAAGATCATCGATACCTACGCCGCTGCAACCCAGCACGTGGATCAGGGCCTGTCGCTGACACTGTTCTTCAAGGACACCGTGACCACTCGTGACATCAACAAGGCGCAGATCTACGCATGGCGCAAGGGCATCAAGACCTTGTACTACATCCGCCTGCGCCAGCTTGCGCTGGAAGGTACCGAGGTCGAAGGCTGCGTTTCCTGCATGCTGTAGCAGTAACGCTCTACAATGTGACTCATTCGCTCCTTGACTTGGAAGAGATCCGCAGCAAGGGGCGAATGACCGTTAAAAGAATTTAGGAGCCGTGGTGGTACACGACTCCTAAACCGCCTCGCTTTGCGTGGCATTCCAATAGCAACTGGAGTGTCTGACGATAGCAAGTTTTGTGCATAAAGACCAAACCTTGTGAGCGAGGCGATATAGGAAGCCACTAAAAGGTGTGCTGAATTATCGCCGAGAAATCGGCAGAAAGGAGCCACTTAAATGGCTCAACGAGTGAACCGTAGTTCAAAATCCGGAAAATTTGTCTCCAAAGCCGCTGCTGCTCGCTGGCCCGCGAAAACAACCACGGAACGTGTTGGTAGTGGTACTAAGAACGAAAATACGGTTGCGCGGTCTTCGTCGACTGGCCGATTCGTGCCCAAAGTTGAGTTGAAGACTAATCCTTCTGGGACAATTGCTCAAAAGGTCTAAGATAAACTCGTTGTGGTGAGCCTCCGAGCGGAGGTTCACCACCACGTGCTGTGTATGTCGATGCCACGTGCGATGCGTGGCTTTGGAAGGAATAATGACTGAAAAGCTGAAGCTTTCCGGACACGTCGAGGCTATCAACTGGAACCGTATCCAGGATGATAAAGACGTTGAGGTTTGGAACCGTCTAGTCAATAACTTCTGGCTACCGGAAAAGATTCCGCTGTCCAATGACATTCAGTCTTGGGGAACTCTTACCGCGGCCGAGAAGTTGCTGACCATGCGCGTCTTCACCGGCCTGACCCTGCTTGACACGCTGCAGGGTACCGTCGGCGCAGTTTCGCTGATCCCGGACGCGCTGACCCCACACGAAGAAGCCGTGTACACCAATATCGCCTTCATGGAATCGGTGCACGCAAAGAGCTACTCCTCCATCTTCTCTACCTTGGCTTCCACCAAGGAGATCGATGAGGCATTCCGCTGGTCCACGGAGAATGTGAACCTGCAGAAGAAGGCTCAGATTATCGAGAGCTACTACCATGGCGAAGATCCGCTCAAGCGCAAGATCGCCTCGACGCTACTGGAATCCTTCCTGTTCTACTCGGGCTTCTACCTGCCGATGCACTGGTCCTCGCACGCGAAGCTGACCAACACCGCAGACCTGATCCGCTTGATCATCCGCGATGAGGCCGTTCACGGTTACTACATTGGCTACAAGTTCCAGAAGGGCCTGGAAGGTGCAAGCGAAGAGCGCAAGCAGGAGCTGAAGGACTACACCTTCGAACTCATGTATGAGCTGTACGAAAACGAAGTTCAGTACACCCACGATCTCTACGATCCTGTAGGCCTGTCCGAGGACGTCAAGAAGTTCTTGCACTACAACGCCAACAAGGCGCTGATGAACCTGGGCTACGAGGCAATGTTCCCGGCAACCGTCACCGACGTATCGCCAGCTATCCTGTCGGCATTGAGCCCGAATGCCGATGAGAACCACGACTTCTTCTCCGGCTCCGGATCCTCCTACGTGATCGGCAAGGCCGTGAACACCGAAGACGAGGACTGGGACTTCTAAGCGCTTAGTCTCTTCCTGGCAACGGCCCCGTTTCTCAACGGGGCCATTGCCGTACCCGAAGAAATAAGCCCGCGGCCGGCTGCATATCGTGGATACTTGGACAGTAACGGATCCAGTGATGAGCGAACGCGGGGGTGAATGTGCAGATCGAATCAGCATCCAATGATCTGGGCACATTAGACGAGCAGCAAGTGCAACGGATTCGACGCAAATCGATTTCGGTACTTGCGGCCGGACAAATCCTTGGTGGGTTAGGCGGCGGAGCCACCTTGACGCTGGGGTCCTTGCTGATCGTCAGCATCTCGGGTCTGGACTCACTGGCAGGCATGGCCGCCACGATGAATACGCTGGGCGCGGCGCTCATGGCAATTCCGCTGGCGTTGATGGCGCAGAAACACGGCCGACGGATATCCCTCTCGAGCGGTGCAATACTGGCGGCAAGCGGCATCGTGGTCATTATCGCCGCCGCATTCCTCGACTTCTGGCCGCTCTTGATGCTGGGCATGCTGATCCTTGGCACGGGTGCCGCAATGAATCTCCAATCGCGATTCGCCGCCACGGATCTTTCCACGAAGGCCACCCGTGGACGCGATCTTTCGGTAGTCGTCTGGTCAACGACCATCGGTGCGGTCATCGGTCCGAACCTCTTTGAGCCTGGCGAGGTGATTGCCCAGTACATCAACCTTCCGCCCTATACCGGCGGATTCCTGATCGCCATGTGCGCTCAGCTAGCCGGTGCACTGGTCTACTGGATTGGGCTCCGGCCCGACCCGCTGCGAATAGCACAGCGTCAGGCTTTGGGTCGGCCGGATTCCGGGCAGGTCCGCCGCCGTGGATGGCATATATTGCGTACGTCCGTAGCCGCGCGCCGGGCGGTACTCACCGTGGCCCTGTCGCATATGTATATGGTGTCGATGATGTCGATGACCCCGATTCATATGCAGCATCATGGCGCAACGCTCACCTTGATTGGTTTCACCATATCCATGCACGTGGCCGGCATGTACGCCCTGTCGCCGGTCTTCGGGTGGCTGACCGACAAATGCGGTTCACGGGTGATCATTCTGGCGGGGCAGGCGCTACTGATCTCCGCCAGCGTCTTGGTTTGGACCAACTCCGCAGATCATGTGGTTACCACCATGGCCTTGCTTTGTTTGGGCCTGGGCTGGTCCGCCGCAACGGTTGCGGGATCAACCATGATTTCCGGTGCCGTGGGAATCAACGAACGCCCGCAACTGCAAGGTACTTCAGATCTTTGCATGAGCTTGGCCGGGGTGATGGGCGGGCTCTGCGCCGGACCGATTCTAGCCGCCATCGGTTTCCAAGGACTGGCTCTAGTCCTCCTCGCCCTCGCGATGATCATGATCATGCTGAACATCAAGAGGTCCGCGCCGGAGGCTATCCATGAGTAGGAATTAGTGCGAAGGTGAAATTCACGGACACTTGCTGAAGGGATAGCTCGCATGGCACATAGAACTCGATGCATCATCGTTGGCGGTGGCCCGGCCGGCATGGTGGCCGGACTCCTCTTGGCGCGGAGCGGAGTCCCCGTGACGGTATTTGAGAAACATGGGGATTTTCTTCGTGACTTCCGTGGCGATACCATCCACCCATCCACGATGTTGCTGCTTGAGGAACTTGGATTGATGGAAGAGTTTGAAAAGATCGGCTACAGCAAGGTGTCCTGGGCGCAATTTCCCGCACGAGACGGGGCCCGCACCACGGTTCTCGACCTGTCCAAGCTCAACCATCCCTATCCGTTTATCGCGATGGCTCCACAGTGGGACTTCCTGGATCTATTGGCTCGTGCCGGTGAGTCCGAAGCGAATTTTGACCTGCGCATGAATTGCGACGTGACCGACGTGCTCACCATGGGAGAACGCATTGTGGGCGTACGTTATTCGGGGCCCGACGGAATCGGCGAAATGCACGCGCTGTTGACCATCGCGGCCGACGGAAGATGGTCGAAGATCCGCGATGCTGCGGGGATCGCCATTAAAGAGTTCGCCGTGCCAATTGACGTCTGGTGGTTCAAGATCCCCGGAGCATTGAATCTAAAGAATGTATTGTCTCCGGCCTTCACCAGGGACAGATCTTTCGTGCTTATTCCCAGGCACGGGTACGTTCAGACAGCGATGCTCTTGCCGAAGGGGAAAGACGCAGAGCTGCGTGCTCAAGGCACCGGGCCGTGGCACCGGGCGATTGTCGAGGCCGCTCCCGAACTTGAAGAAGGGGTCCCGGCGCTGACACTTCAGGACGCTAAATTACTGGATGTGAAACTCAACCGCGCGATACGGTGGTGGCGCCGCGGGCTGTTGTGCATCGGGGATTCGGCACATGCCATGAGCCCGGTTGGGGGAGTGGGCGTGAACCTGGCGGTTCAGGATGCAGTCGCGGCGGCTCGAATACTTGCCGAGCCGCTCAAAGCCGGAACGATTTCGGATCGGGATGTGGCCGCTGTCCAGAACCGGCGCATCCTCCCGACCATCGTGGTCCAGAGCACCCAGCGGCTGATGCACCTAGGATTGCGGCGGTTGATGAAAACAAGCAATGACGTGCTCTTGCCGGGACCTGTTGCGAGAATCTTGCGTACGTTTCCCAAGCTCACTTCGATTCCAGCCCGGCTTTTGGGGGTAGGAATCCTGCGCGAACGCCCGCCGGAAGCTGCAAAGCGAAATTCAGCGGAACGCTAGGACCCCTAGAAACACCAATGGTGCAGTACCATCCGAAACGGACGGTACTGCACCAAAAGTTTGGCAGTTGCTAAAGCTTAGCGAGCCTGGATGTTGGTTGCCTGTGGGCCCTTTGGACCGGCTTCCAGGGTGTACTCAACGTTCTGGCCCTCTTCGAGGCTACGGAAACCGAAGCTCTGGATTGCGGAGTAGTGTGCGAACACATCTGCCGATCCATCGGAAGGAGCGATGAAGCCGAAGCCCTTTTCAGCGTTGAACCATTTTACGGTGCCAGTAGCCATGTTTTTATTTCCTTATTTATTCATTGGCCACTACGTGACCTTGTTGCCGAGTCGAAATCCGAAACGGAAAATTAGTGGTTACCTCGAGCAGTACTATGTTGGGCGATTTCCATGCCGTCGGTATCAGCGATCGAATGCTGATTTTGCCGATACCGGCCAAAACGGAGGTCGCTACGCACGCTAAATGTCCTTGCGGTCCATAGACATGACTGTGGAATAATGGCCAGAGTCAGTGGAGTAGAATTTGGAAGCCGCATCGTGGAAACGCTGAGAAGCGCCTGGACGAGCTGTAAGCGGTGAAGAAGAGAAGATGAAAATTCGTTTCGATAGGAGTTCGCTAATTCCGAAGAATCGTTGAACCGATTTGCTGCACAGACGATTTGCTTGTCTTGCTACAAATCTAAACTGCTAACATTCGCTGGCGGATGACTCACACCTGCAAACGTCGAGGTAACAAATTAAGCGTACCATCATTTTTCGCCCTTGTCCTACAGCCGGCCTCTCATCGAGGGGTTGGCTGCAGGACAAGGGCACCCAGGGCTACATATCGGAGTACCAGTGATCGAATGGGTTGGCGGGTTCGTCTTCGTCTTCCAGGTCATCGTCTCCGTCAAAGGATCGGCGAATCGAATCGTCGCGGGCACCCCCTTGGAAGGCCGAAGATTCCCCGGGATAATCGGAGTTTTCGCCTAGCCGGACAAATAGTGGACCCGTTGGCAGGACTCCCTGCTCGTACATCTCGTGGTGCACGTGGTTGGTCATTTGCCGCCACGCTCCAGAATCAAATGCCCGGAAACCGTGTCCGGTGAAAGAAATTTGAAAATCAGGCAAATTAGTTTTCACTGCTCCTGGTGCAATCGAGGTTTCCGCGCTTGCCTCGATGCCTGCGTGCATTCTGAATAGCGTCCCCTCCTCCGGGGCGTCCATTGTCTCGATCCAGTACCAGATCTGGTCTTTGACTTCTTCGGCCTCGGCTTCTGGCAAGAGCTTCTCGGCCAGCGCCTTTGTTGCCTGCCTGAGATTCCCGACGCTTCTGGACGCGAGCGGTACCGAAATGCTGAGCAATGCCGAGCGGGGCCCATGCGTAAAGCCGGAGCCGTCAACGTGGGGCGGCATTGGACGGAGGCATCCGCTGAGCATTGGCGGTGGCACCCTGTCGCAAACGATGGTGTGCATCGCCGAATACATCTCGGCAAAACCTGAAAGCTCATCTTCTATGCCCAAGGTTGCTGCAAGCGCACCGTAGGTTTGCAGATCCTTGGTGATCCTGTCTCGCAGTGAGTCTTTCCTGTTTTCGAGGATCGCTTCGTACGAGTCGTCATCGACTTCGTCGATAATGATCCGCTTGATAGCAGCCAAGGGGAGTCCAAGATGCTGATGCTGGCGAATCTGCATCATGGTTTCAAACTGGGCCGAGCTGTACTTTCGGTACCCAGTGAACTGATCGACCCGAGCCGGATTGAGCAGGCCGAGCTTTTCATAGTGGTGAAGCGTCTTCACCGTCACGTTCATTAACGC
The DNA here is from genome assembly GCF_002979835.1 of Arthrobacter sp. MYb221. Taxonomy (NCBI): domain Bacteria; kingdom Bacillati; phylum Actinomycetota; class Actinomycetes; order Micrococcales; family Micrococcaceae; genus Arthrobacter; species Arthrobacter sp. MYb221. The sequence goes on from NZ_PCPW01000001.1 coordinate 43,002, forward strand.
GGCAAATTCTCCAATGCTGTACTCCATGTTGACATCGTATTGTCTGCCCTTAGGGGAGAGTTCAAGCCGAGAGTCACTTTCTTGCCAATTTTTTCTTGGCCGATTCCATAACTAGATCAGCATTGATGGCGGCGCCTGCCATAGTTCCGGCGGCGGTTGCCAAACCAATCATTGCCCCTAGGCTCGAGGCGTTGCCAGCTGCGAAAACTCCTGGCACGCTTGTGGCTCCCATCTCGTTGACCGAGATGAACTCGCCCATGGGGTTTTGGCTCAAGTGCCCGCCGAGCTGGAGGAACAGTGACGCGTTTGCTTTCATCTGGCTTGCCACCACTACGGCCTGAGCGTCCAGGGTGCTTCCGTTGTTCAAAGCCAAGGACTGCACCTGTCCTTCATCGCTGACGGCTATGTCGGTGACTTGCGCGTCGACGATTTCTATTTCCACTGCGGCGAGCAGTGCGCGGTTTTCTTTTGTCAGCGTTTGCTGCGCATGGTTAACGTAGGTGACAGCGTCGCTGAGCTGGCCAAAGAGCAGGGCCTGATGCGTGCTCATTTCACTGACACCTAAGATGGCGATGCGCTGATCGCGCACCTCCCATCCGTGGCAGTACGGGCAATGCAGGGCCGAGGTTCCCCAGGCTTTTTGCAGTCCTGGGATCTCGGGCAGGGTGTCGGTTAGTCCGGTTGCCAGGAGGATGCGTGCGGCCTGCCATTGCGAGGACTCGGTGGATACTGTGAATCCTTCTTCGAGCGAACCGCTCAGCGACTGAATGCGGGCGGACGCAAACTCGACTCCGTAGTCCCTTGCCTCCGTGCGGCCTAGCTCCAATAGCTCATGTGGGCTGATGCCTTCATGGCCAAGCACATTGTGCGCGTGCGCTGAGACGGCGTTGCGTGGTTTGCCTTCATCGACCACAAGGACTTTGCGCCGGGAACGGGCCAGCGCGATGGCTCCGGCTAGTCCTGCGTTGCCGCCTCCGATGATGATGGCGTCGTATTTTTCCATGATGCTCTCCTTCGCGGGGGTTTTGATTCACTATCCAAACTATCGATACATTGCATTGATCGTGTATGTTTTTGCGTATGACGCAAGAATTGGATTTAGACTCGGTCATTCGACAGCGCATTCGTGCCCTTCGCCAAGGCAAGGGGTGGTCCCTGGAGGCCCTTGCGAACCGGGCCGAACTCAGCGTTTCGACGCTGAGCCGGATCGAAACCGGCAACCGGAGGATCGCCCTGGACCAGCTGGTGCCGATCGCCAAGTCCCTGGGCACCACCTTGGACGAGCTGGTGGCTCCCGCCGACGGGAAAGGCGTGATCATCGGCCCCGAACCGATCGCTGTGCCGGGAATGACGATGTGGAAATTATCGGACGACGACGCGGTCAACGGGGTGGTGGTCACGAAGATCCGCTACGACCCGCAGCAGCAGGTGGTCCCAACGGAGGACAGGGTCCACCCGGGCAAGGAATGGTTCACCGTGCTCTCCGGCGAAGTGCAGCTCCGGCTCGGCGAACGAGTCTTTCACGTGAAAGCCGGGCAGGCGGCACAATTCGACACCATGACGCCGCACTCGATTCGTGCCCTCGGCGGTATCGCCGAGGTGCTGAGCATGATGGACAGCGCCGGCACCCGCGCGCACCATCACGACGGGCATTGAGTCTAAGCCGCATCGCGGACCAAGTTTGGCTAGGCTGTGATCAAGAACCATTTAGCTTGCAGATCGGGAGATCGATTCATGACACACCAGCTCGAAGAAGAACTGGACAAGATTCTTGCCAACGGCGACTTCTACTTTGAAGAGCTGGGAGAAGGGCACTATCGGTCTTCCTGGCATACCCAGGGAGCGTGGAATCCTCACGAACAGCATATGGCGCCGGCTTCGGGGATCTTGACGCATGCCTTGGAGAACTTCCAGCCTCGCGATGACATGCGCATCGCCCGGTTGAGCTTCGAAATTCACGGGCTGATCCACGCCGGTGAATTCGAGGTCACCACGCGGATGATTCGCCCAGGCCGAACCATCGAACTGATCGAAGCCGAAATGACGGCCAAGGGGCGCACCAGCATCGTCGCCAGAGCCTGGCGAGTGATCACCGCAGACTCAACCGCGGTTGCGGGAACTGAAGATGCCGAAGTACCGGGTCCCGAGGACAGCGAACCGCAGAACATTTCCGCGCAGTGGCCCGGTGGGTACATTCGTTCCATCGAATTCCGCGCCGCTCCCGGCCGCCGCCCGGGTAAGGGCATCGCCTGGTTGCGGACCCCTTATGCGCTGCTAGATGGTGTGCGGGCCTCGCGATTGGCAAGTTTGATCGGGCTGGTGGATACCGCGAATGGCGTGGTGCCCCGCGTCGAGCCCGGCGATGGCAGCTGGATGTTCCCGAACCTGGATCTGCAGATCCACATGTACCGTGCGCCCGAAGGAGAATGGCTCGGCCTCGAGGTGCAGCAGAGCTACGGCACCGACGGCATTGGCCTGACCTCCACCGTGCTGCACGATGCCAGCGGACCCTTTGGCCGCGCCGAACAGATACTGACCGTGCGTCAGCTCTGATCTTGGATAGCCGCTAATTCGGCCAATAGCTTCTTCAGCTGCGCCTTGGGCATGATGGTGAAGCCCTTGGCACGGTAGGTTTCGCGATCTGCACCGTGGGCGCGGAACAGCGCATAGCCGCGCTTGACCAAAAACAGCACCGGCTTGCGGCGCTCGGATACGTCGCGGATGAAGCGGCGGACCGTGGTCAGCAGCGCTGGTTCGTCCACATAGTAGGCCTGAACATTGATTCCCTCGGCGCGCAATGGTTCCAGCACCTCGGAGAGGAAAATTCCTTCGGCGATAATCGGCCCGCCGGTTCCATGCACTTCGCGATGCCCGCTGTAGCTGGAGGTAGCGATCGAATAATTCGGTACCTGCGTGCGGCCTTGGCGCAGCAGCTCATCGACCGCGTTCAGGGCAGCGTGCTGATTCCATGTATGCGGATGGTCCCAATCGATTTCGCCGTATCCGGTGCGCGGGAACGACTCTGGGTGCCCGTCTTCGCTGATCTGCCGGTAGAACTCGTCCAGCGGAAGGTGCGGATTGCCGAAACGGTTGGCAAGGTATGACTTGCCAGAACCGGATGGACCGCCGAGCAGGATCACTGGGGTGGAAGAATTAGGCACCAGATTATTATCACGCAGAACCTCGCGGAACCCGAATTCTGAGCCTCTCATCACAGCCCCCGAGGGATCTTTTGAGGCATGGTGAACCGGCGTACGAAGCGGACTGAATTAGACTCTGAACATGACCCTTTGGAATCCCGAATCGAGCGCGCCGCTGTCCTACCAGTTTGAGGAAGCCAGCGGGGATCCCGAAGCTGACTTGGAACGCGGGGTTCAGCTGCTACGCGAGGTGCAGGCCGGTACGCGCGGCCCGCTGCTGCGTTTCTATCGGCCGGATCCAACGCTGGCCTTTGGCCAACGCGACGTCCGCCTGCCCGGGTTTCAGCGTGCGGCCGAGGCGGCCGAGGCGCGCGGCTTTGCCCCCTTGGTGCGCAAGGCCGGGGGACGGGCAGCGGCCTATCACCGCGGCACGTTGATCGTGGATCATATCGAACCGCATGCCGAAGCGATTATCGGACAGCAGCAACGCTTTAAGGTTTTTGCCGACCTCTACGCCCGAGCCTTCCGCCGGCTCAAGATTGACGCGCACGTGGGGCCGATCCCGGGCGAATACTGCCCCGGGGACTACTCGGTCCACGGGCTGCCCACCGCTGGGTCACGCAGCGAGGTCCCGGTAAAACTTATCGGTACCGCGCAACGGGTGATCTCCGGGGCCTGGCTGTTCAGCAGCGTCTTTGTCATCGAGGATTCCGCCCCGCTGCGTGCGGTGCTCGACACCGTGTACCGGGCGATGGAAATCCCCATGGAGCCCTCCACCGTGGGCGCCGGCGACGATCTGGTCTCCTCGGTCACCGTCGAAAGCTTTATCGAGGCATTGCTCGCCGTCTACCGGGAGCACACCGAATTGCTGGAATCCTAGCCGCCAAGGGAGCGGAGCAACAAGTGAAGCCCGGCGCTTTTTCCCAAGAGGGAAAAGCGCCGGGCTTCGAATGTTCAGTGCGGTCTACCGCAGGGCTTTAGACGCCGACGCGCTCGACGACTTCTTCGATGCGCGGGTTGGTGGCCGCAGTGCCATCGGGGAAGATCAGAGTCGGCACGGTCTGGTTGCCGCCGTTGAAGGACTCCACGATCTCGGCGGTGCCTTCGACATCTTCGATATTTACCTCCGTGTACGCCACGCCCTTCTGATCCATCAGCCGCTTGAGGTTGCGGCAGTAGCCGCACCAGCTGGTGGTGAACATGGTGACCCCGCCCGCAGCAGGAACATACTTCTCAAGATTTAATTCGTTGCTCATACCTCATGCAACCACGTGAGCTATCGATTTGTTCCACATTTCGCCCGCGGACCAGAAGAATTCTATGACGCACTAGTTGTCCGCACCGAAGCGCCGGGCGCGGACTACACTGGTGCCCACCGGATAGGTTCGAAGAGAGGCGAAAATCATGTGCGGACGCTACGTCATGGCCAAGGCGATCGGCGACCTCGTCGCGGAGGCCGAAGCCGAGGCGGATGACAACCTCCAGCTGCGCCACTCATGGAACGTCGCCCCCACCACGGATGTGCCGATCGTGCTCGAGCGGCTGATCGACGATGCCCTGCACCGCCAGGTCCACGTGGCCCGGTGGGGACTGGTTCCCGGCTGGGCCAAGGAACTCTCGGTGGGGGTGCGCGCCTTCAATGCCCGCAGCGAGACCGCGGCCAGCAAACCGACCTTCCGGGCGGCGGTCAAAAAGCGTCGCGCAGCCGTCCCGATGCAGGGGTACTACGAGTGGAAGAAGGAAGGCAGCAAGAAGCGGCCATTCTTTGTGCACCGCGAGGATGGGAAATTGATGTTCTTCGCCGGACTCTACGAATGGTGGAAGGACGAAAACGGGGACTGGATTCTCTCCACCTCGATCCTCACCATGGATTCACCCTCCGCCGAGGAACCCGGGGTGCTCGGCGAGCTTGCCGGGCTGCATGACCGGCTGCCGATCCCGCTGGACCCGGAGATGCTTTCCCGCTGGCTGAACCCGAGCGAAGCCGACGGCGAGGGGCTGATCGAAGAGGTCCGCGCTCAGGCCTACGATGTGGCCTCCACCTGGAGCCTGTACGAGGTGGACCCCGCGGTAGGCAACGTGCGCAACGATTCGGCAGAGCTCATCGAAGAGCACAAGTCGCTGTTCTAGCCCTGGCCCCGCCGCGCGGCACGCCGACCGAGCGACAGCCCGGCACCGGCACCCAGCATCGCGAAGCCGAACCCCAAGGCGAACTTTCCGAAAATCGCTGCGGCGCTCGCCGAGATCTGCCCATGGAGCTCGGCGGTGCTCAGCGGAGCGTAGGCGAACCAGCCAAAGGTTTTCACCTGGACGCTATCCCACCACAGCAGGCCACCGCCGGCGAGCAGCAGCAGCACACCGAGGCCGAGCGGGATCCAGGGTGCCATCCGGCCGAGCAGGGTGCCCCGGGAGAGCAGAAAGCCGCAGCCCACTCCGCAACCGGCGAGCCCGAGGCCAAGCAGCAGCTGTCCCAGCAGCATGGTGGGGCTGGGCCCGAAGTAAAACGTATCCTCGCGCAACGACACATAGGACCCGGAATAGATCGTCACCATCTGCTGGCCGTCCCACCAGAGCAGCGCGCCGCCCGCGAGCAGCAGGAGAATTCCGAGGCCGAAGGATAGCGCGGGGATCTTGCGCGGTGTCGGAGCTGTAGATTCTGGCATGGGAACCATCTTTCCACGTCCAGCCATTTACCGCTTGTCTCTGGAGTTAAAAACTGCCGGCCAGCTTGGAAGCTGGCCGGCAGTCAAGGAAGGCTGCGTGGTTTAGTGCCCGCGCGCGATCCATTCTTCAAGATTCGGCGCCTCGGCGCCGATGGTGGTGGCATCTCCGTGGCCGGTGTGCACCACGGTCTGCTCGGGCAAGACGAACAGCTTGCTGCGGATCGACTCGATAATCGTCTCGAAGCTGGAGTAGCTGCGCCCGGTAGCCCCCGGACCGCCGTGGAACAGCGTGTCGCCGCTGAACAGCACCCCCAGGTCTTCCGCGTAGAAGCAGGTGGAACCCGGGGAGTGGCCCGGGGTATGCAGCGCGGTCAGCGTCGTTTCACCGATGGTGAAGGTATCGCCCTCCTGGATTTCGGCATCGACCTTGCGCTCGGGATAAACGTTCTCCCAGAGCATCGTATCGGCCGGGTTCAGGTACAGCGGCGCCTCGACCGCATCGGAGAATTCGACCGCGGCGCGGATGTGGTCGTCGTGCCCGTGGGTGAGCAAGACGGCCATCACCTCGCGGTCGCCAACCTGCTCGAGGATCTTCTCCACGTCATGCGCCGGGTCGATGACCATGACCTCGGACTCATTGCCGATGATCCAGACGTTGTTATCGACCTCCCAGGTGCCGCCGTCCAGGGAGAAGGTGCCCGAGGTGACGACGTTCTCGATCTGCGCGCTCATTAAAGCTCCACCACCGAACGCAGCACGGTGCCTTCGTGCATCTTGTCGAAGGCCGCCTCGATCTCGTCCAGCTTGATGCGCTCGGTGACGAAGGCATCCAGATCCAACCGGCCCTGCTTGTACTGCTCAACGAGCATCGGGAAGTCGCGCGAAGGCAGGCAGTCGCCGTACCAGGAGGACTTCAGCGAGCCGCCGTGGCCGAAGACGTCCAGCAGCGGCAGTTCCAGCTTCATCTCCGGGGTCGGCACCCCGACCAGCACCACGCGGCCGGCAAGGTCGCGGGCGTAGAAGGCCTGCTTGTAGGTTTCCGGGCGGCCCACCGCGTCGATGACCACGTCGGCGCCGAAGCCGCCGGTCAGTTCCTTGATCGCTTCGATCGGATCGACCTTCGAGGAATCGACGGTGTGGGTGGCGCCGAGCTGCGTGGCGGTCTCCAGCTTCGTCGGGTTCAAATCCACGGCGATGATGGTGGTCGCTCCGGCCAGCTTGGCGCCGGCGATCGCCGCCACGCCCACGCCGCCGCAGCCGATAACCGCTACGGACTCGCCGCGCTTGACCTCACCGGTGTTCATGGCCGCACCGATGCCGGCCATCACGCCGCAGCCGAGCAGGCCCACGGCGGCGGCGTCTGCGTCCTCGTCCACCTTGGTGCACTGCCCGGCGGCGACCAGGGTCTTCTGGGCGAAGGACCCGATGCCCAGCGCGGGGGAAAGCTCGGTGCCGTCCTCCAAAGTCATCTTCTGGGTGGCGTTCGCGGTATTGAAGCAGTACTGCGCCTGCCCCTTGGCGCAGGCGCGGCACTGGCCGCAGACCGCACGCCAGTTCAGGATTACCCGGTCGCCTACGACCACATTGGTGACGTTCTCACCGATCTGGCTGACTACCGCGGTGGACTCGTGGCCCAGCAGGTACGGGTAGTCGTTGCCGATGCCGCCGAGCTTGTAGTGCAGATCGGTGTGGCAGACGCCGGCGGTCAGTACATCGACGATGACCTCTCCGGGTCCCGGGTCCGGAACGATGATATCGACGACCTCTACCGGGGCGTCTTTGGCGCGGGAAATAACGGCTTTGACCTTATGCGGCATGGATTTGCTCCTGAGTTTAATTGTTCGTGTGTCTTGATGCTATCGGTGTGCTCCAAGCTAATCGAGTATTCGGGACACAGTGACGTGAGAAGTTTCGCGCGCGGCGTAGTCGGGGGCACCGACCGCGCTGCGCTCGGCCATGGCCATGCGGCGGATCAGGCCGTAATGAGGAGCAGAAGTGACCCGGCCGCGGAGCCTGCTGCACGCAGCACATTAACCCGGTGCCAGCGGGGCCGATAGCGCGCCCACGGTAGCGTTGCGCGCTGCAGGGCACGGTTCAAGGGAACACTGAGGAAGATGGTGAGCAGGGCGCCGGACAGCACCAGTGCCGAGCCCAGTGCAGGGACCAGGAGGCCTTGCGCTAAGGCGTATGCGGTGTAGCCGAGACTGCCGACGAGGCTAAGGAAAAATAAGCTGAGAAACGCGGGCCGTTCGGCGTGCTGGTTCACCGAGATCATGAAGTCTCCGGCTGCCGAATCCTGGACCGAGGCCAAGGCCGGGAGGACCGTCAGCGCGAAGGCGGCATAAAAACCTGCAACAATCCCGGAGCTGGTAATAGTTGTTATGAGCAATGTGGCCGCTAGCCATTCGGGGATCATGCCACCGCCCCTGGCCGGGGTGTGAGAGCTGAGAAGGGAGCCGTTTTCCTGTGCATGGTACTCATTCAAGCGCACGGATCGCAGATGCAGAATGTTTGAAACTCGACAAAACATGCGTCATCGTCCAATCTGAGGGAGTGACCGCTCAACATCCCTTTCCTGCGGGGCCGCGTGCCCGTGACGGCTTCATCCTGCGCATGAGCATGGCAGGGAACTGGCAAGTCGAAGTCCAAGATCGCTGCGCGTTGACAATCCTGGCGGTGCGTACCGGATCTTGCGCGGTGCAGCGAGGCGAAGCAACGATCCAAGCTGAACCGGGAAACCTAGTGGTCATTCACGGGACGGCGCCTTATCGGGTGCTTGCGGACAGCACGCAGCCGCGTGCCGCCGCCGTTGAAACATACCTCATTGGACCAGGCCAGCAATGCCTCGGCCCTGCGGCGCAGCCGGTCACTGAGACGCTGCGCCACGGCGTCCGCTCGTGGGGTAACGCCCGCGACGGGGCGGACCAATTGCTGGTCTGCACCTTCACCACAACCAGTGCGATTACCGACCTGATCTGCGAGGGGCGAGCGCTACGCCTGATAGATGATGCAGCGCTCTGGAATTGGGTTGAGCTGCTGCACCTTGAAGCCGAGCGGCAAGGACCTGTGCAGCCGTTGGTCTTGGATCGGCTTTTGGATATCCTCGCGCTCCAAGTGCTGCAGCAAATGCCGGGGGCCGGCATGGTCCCAGGTGCAAAACCGGGGATTTCAGCCGCGGTGGGGGCAATGTGGTCCGCTCCGGCGGAGCCCTGGAGTGTGGCACTGCTCGCCGGGATCGCTGCCATGTCCCGTTCGGCCTTTTCTGCGGCGTTTCATGAAGCCATGGGAATGCCACCGGTTGGATACCTCACCCGGTTGCGTCTGGCGCTGGCCTGGGATGCCCTGCAGAACACCAATTCTCCATTGGGGCAGATAGCCGGTGAGGTCGGCTATTCCTCCGCTTTTGCCCTGAGCGCTGCCATTCGTCGAGTCTATTCGGCAAGTCCCTCTGAAATTCGGATGCTCCGAAGGAACGGTTGAACCCTCCGCCGGCTCAACCGTTCCTCACGCTGTGCAACGTCAAGGTACGCCACTTGGCGGCGTGAGCCACGGGCCAACGAACGTGGAGTTCCATCCCGGTCGGCCGGGTCTCATTTTTAGGTAATAGGCCAGCGGCCGCAAATGGGTTCGGTCCGGTAGCCAACTTCGTCTCAGAGCTTTCCTTGCCCTTGATTTGCGTGCTTCAGGGCGCGGACCCGCGTAGCGCCAGAGCCCTAGGCATGGACGGGGCTGTGATTACTTGCCCGGCGCTAAACTGTCCGTCGAGCTGACTAGCGTAACTGTTGTTCGAATACGTATTCGAATAAGATTGAGTTAGTAGGGTTGAAGGAGTTGCACGTGGGCATTTTTACCGAGTCGATCCAGGTTTCCTGCGCCCCAAGCGGTGTGCCGTTGCGGGTTTCCTGGCAGGGGTGCGAGTATCGGCTGGTCGCCGAGCCGCAACGGTGGTTCGAACGCCGCAAATGGTGGGACGAAAACCTGCGCATACCCCGCGGAATCGGCGCCGGACTAGCGGATTACGAGATCTGGCGGCTGGAGATCACCCAAGCGGCGGGCCGCGGCCCCACGCGGAGCATCGACGTCAGCTTCGACCCGCAATCCACGCGCTGGCGGCTGATCAGGGTGAATCAGGAGTTGCCAATCAGCGCCTGACCGGGCATAAATGCACATCTTTCGAAACTTTGTTCTAATGGTATTCCTACGCTGTTTCGAAGGATCCGCCCATGAGCTTCACCCACCTGAACGTCACCTCCTCCTATAGCGCGCACTATGGCGTCTCCAGCCCGCCCCAGCTGGCGGCCGCCGCCCGCGCGCAGGGAGCCGAGGCGCTGGCGCTCACCGACCGAGACGGGCTCTTCGGCGCGGTCAAGCATGTCGGAGCCTGCCTCACTGAGGGGCTGCGCCCGATCCTCGGAGTGAACCTCGCGGTGCTTGACGGCCAGGGACAACCCGCCGGACGCATCATCCTGCTCGCCCGCGGAAACACCCAAGGACGCGGGTACGCCGCGCTGTGCCGCGCGGTCTCCGCGGCGCACCAGAACCCGCGCGGAATCATCGGGCTGAGCCAAGCCGACCTGGCGCAGCGGCTGGCCGGCGGGCAACTGGTGCTGCTGCTCGGTGCCGAATCCGACGTGTCGCGGGCCATCGAGCGCGGCAAGTACTCCCAGGCCCGCGCGCTGATGGCCCACTGGAAGAAGCTGGCCGGCGGGCAGCTGCGCGCAGAAATCACCACCCACCTCTCCGCTCCCGGTAAGCGCTACAGCCTGGGCTTCGCCAGCAAGCTGCTGCGCTTCGCCGCGGAGCTCGGCGTCGCCCCGGTGCTCAGCAACGCGGTGCGCTATGCCGACGCCGACGGGGCGGTCACCGCCGACATCCTCGACTCGGCCCGGGTGCTTGGCAGGCTCAGCGCCTTGGAAGAGCTGCAGCCCACCGGGCAGGGGTGGCTGAAAGCCCCGGCCCAGATGCACCAGCTGGCCCAGGACCTCTCCCGGGTGACCGAACGCGCCTGGGCCTACAAGCTCCTGCGCAATACCGAGCAGCTCGCCGACTGGGCGGCGCTGGATGCGTATACGGATCTTGGCTGGAAGCGGCCGGTGATCCCCGAAGCGACAATCATCGGCTTGCACCGTCCGGCCCAGCAGGAACTGACCGAACGAGTTTTCGCCGCCGCGCCGCGTCTGCTGCCGAACACCAAGTGCAGCGAGATCGAAAAGCAGCTGGCCCTGGAGCTGGGGGTGATCGAAAGGCTGGACTTCGCCGGCTACTTCCTCACCGTCGCCGAAACCGTCAACCTGATCACCGGCATGGGCGTGCGGGTGGCTGCCCGCGGCTCCGGCGCCTCCTCCCTGGTCAACTACCTGCTGGGGATCAGCCAGGTCAACCCGCTGCAGCACGACCTGGTCTTCGAACGCTTCCTCTCCGATACCCGCACCACCTTGCCGGATATCGACATCGACGTGGAATCCGCGCGCCGCCACGAGATCTACCACAAGATCTTCGACACCTATGGGGAGGAGCGCGTGAGCCTGATGAGCATGCAAAACGCCTACCGGGCACGCGGCGCCGTCCGCGACGCCGGAGCCGCCCTCGGCCTGGAGCAGGAACAGGTCGACGAGATCGCCAAGCAGCTCTGGCGCTTCTCCGCCTCCTCCTTCCGCGAGGCGCTGGAGGAAAAGCCGGAACTCGCCCCCTTGGCCAAGCGCATCACCTCCGACGGGCAACTGGACATCCTCATCGACGCGACCGAACGCCTGGACCGGCTGCCGCGGCATATCTCCATGCACCCCTGCGGGGTGATCCTCTCCGACGCGAGCCTGCTGGACCGCACCCCGGTGCAACCCTCCGGGATGGGGCTGCCCATGAGCCAGTACGACAAGCACGACATGGACCTGATGGGGCTGATCAAGCTCGACGTGCTCGGGGTGCGCATGCAATCGGCCATCGCCTACACGCTAGCGGAGATCAAGCGCCTGCATCCCTCCCGGCAGTCGGTCGCCCGCGCCGGGGGACACCGGCAGCCGGAGTACATCGAAGCGGACGGGCAGATCGACTTCGCCCGCGTTCCGCTGGATGACCCGATCACCTATGAGCTGATCCGCTCCACCCACACCCTGGGCTGCTTCCAAATCGAATCCCCGGGCCAACGCGAACTGATCGGCAAGCTCGCCCCCACCGAATTCAACGACCTCATCATCGACATCTCGCTCTTCCGCCCCGGACCCATGCAATCGAATATGGTCAAGCCCTACCTGGAGCACCGCCACGGCTTCGCTCCCGAGCAGTTCCTGCACCCGGATCTGAAGCCCGCGCTCGCCGAAACCCATGGGGTCACCGTCTTCCACGAACAGGTGCTGCGCATGCTCCACGTGATGACCGGCTGCACCCTGGGGATGGCAGATGTCTACCGGCGGCATCTGGGCAACCCGGCCCAGGAACCCGCGGTCGAAAAATTCTTCCGCACCAGCGCTGCGCGAAAGGGCTACGCTCCGGAGATCATCGACAAGGTCTGGAAGGTGCTCGCCGGCTTCGGCTCCTTCGGCTTCTGCAAGGCCCACGGGGCGGCCTTCGCCGTACCCACCTACCATTCGGCCTGGCTGAAGGCGCACCACCCCGAGGCGTTCCTCGCCGGCATCTGGGAGCACGACCCGGGCATGTACCCCAAACGCCTGCTGGTCTCCGAGGCGCGCCGGATGAACATCCCCATCCTCCCGCTGGACGTCAACCGCTCCACCGGCCATTATCGAGTCGAACGCGTCTTCGAACATGCCATGCGCGGCACCCCGATCGTCCCGCGCGCCGCCGGAACCATCCGCCCCGGCCAATACGGCATCCGCCTGGCCTTCCGCGACATCCACCAGCTGAGCGAACGCGAGGTCACCCGGCTGGTCGCCGGGCAACCCTATGACAGCCTCGCAGACGTCCGCCAACGCGCCGGCCTGTCCCGGCGCAGCTACCAGAACCTCGCGGCGCTCGGCGTCTTCGACTCACTCCTTGCCGGTACCAGCAGGGCGGACACCATCGCCCACACCCAATCCATGGCGCACGCCAGCATCCCGGCCAAATACCGGCCCGGCCCCGGACAGCTCGCCCTGCCGCTGGGCGCCATTGAGCACATCAAGGCCACCGGCGCGCAGCTGAGCACCGAAGAGGTAGTGCGCACCGAACTGGACCTGCTGCACCTGGACGTGAGCGAACACCTGATCACCTCCTACCGCACACGCCTGGCCCACCTGCCCATCACCCAGGCGGTCGAACTGCTGCACCTGCGCAACGGCGCCGAAGTGCTGGTGGCCGGGGTGCGCATCGCCACGCAGACCCCGCCGATGCGCGGAGGCAAGCGGGTGGTCTTCATCTCGATCGACGACGGGTCAGGCTGCGTGGATGCCACCTTCTTCGACGACACCCAGCAGCGCACCGGACCGCTGCTCTTCTCCACGCGCATGCTGCTGATCCACGGCATCACCCGGCGCACCGGCCCGCGCGGCATCTCCCTGCAGGCGCTGAACGCCTGGGACCTGCACGCCCCGGAGACGCTGCCGGGCGCCGGGTACCTGGAATCGGCGGCCCGCCCGAAACCCAGCTACCGGCCCAAGCTCGGCCAAGGCATCGCGGAAGGGCAGAGCGTGGGCGAACTGGCCAAGCGCATGGACGCCGAGGGGCTGGACCAGCGCGGGGCTTAGGATCATTGCATGAGCACCAGTCCAGACAACCGCCCGCGGCGCCTGCGAACGGAAATTCCCAAGCCGCTGGATCCGGCCCTGGTGGCAAGCCTGAGCGCGGCAGACCTCGGGCTGCGCCGCGGAGTCGTTGCCCTGGCTGCGCCGTCGCCGCGCTGGGCCGAGGCCTTCACCGGCGTGGCGAACGTCTTGAACGCGACCCGGCCCGCAGGTATCGGGGCCATCGAGCATATTGGCTCGACCGCCGTTCCCGGGCTCGCCGCCAAGCCGATCCTCGACCTCGCCATCGGGTTCGCGGCGGAGGCAAATCTAGACCGCATCCATCCGTGGTTGCTGGGCCTGGGCTTTCTCTGCCTCGGCGAAAAGGACGCCAGCCGTCCGGATTTGATGTATGGATTCGAAATCGAACCGGGAATCCGGCTGGTCAACGCACACGTCATCGAGCACGGATCACCCGAATGGACCGGCTACCTGGCCTTCCGGAACTATCTGCGAACGCACGCAACCGAACGCGACGCCTATGGCGCGCTCAAGCGGAGCGTGGCGTTGCAGAACCCCGGGGACCGCATCGGCTACCTCGCCGGCAAAGCGGAGTTCATCCATACGCGGCGCTCGCACTGAAGAAAACGGGCCAGCAAGCAAACCGCAGCCGCTATACCGAAGTCACATGCCCGTCTGCACCAATGACGAACGACGGATTATGCACAAAATCCCAGCGGAACCCGTCCGGATCGGCCACGCAGGCACTCATCCCGCCCCACGGCTGCACCGTCGGCTCGGACACCGAGCTAGCCCCGGCATCCAGCGCTCGCCGGTAGTGATGTTCGACCTCGGTATCGGAGCGCACATTGTGGCCCAGGGATACCGGGGGAGCCTTCTCGCCGTGGCCGATGTTGCCGTATTCGCTGGGCATCTGCGAGACATCCCACAGCGCGAGCATCAGTCCGTGTCCGGCGCGGACGAACGCGATCTCCGGGTGGGCCGGCTGGACCAGCTCGAACCCCAGTCCCTCGGTATAGAACCTTGTTGAAGCACCGACATCGCGCACGCCGAGGGTGATTGCGCTGATGGTCGGTGGGGCCGACTTGTTCATGGCTCAAGCCTAGGTCCAGAAGGATCCAAACGGTAGAGGTTCTGCACCCCTGGCGCCTACAGGTAGTTCCACTGCTCGGTCGGCGGCAGCGGGCGATGGGTGGTATGCGGCTGCTGGCCGTAGGGATCGGGGAAACGTCCATGGTGTGCGCGGGCCAGTCGCTTGCCGCCGTGCGCCGCACCGGTGCCGCGGGACCCGTCGCCTGGGTTGGCGTCCACCGGCGCCTCGGCGCTGCGCTGCCGCTTATCCTCCGTCGTTGCCAGCTGGACTTCATTCCACTGCCCGGTGCCGGGGATGCCGCGAATCAGCGGGGAGCACCACGCGCCCAGTGCGGCGAGCATCACCAGCGTGCCGAAGAAGATCAGCGTGGGTCCCATGCCCAGCCACTGGATGCCGATACCGGCGCACAATGGCGCCAGCGGCAGGGCCGAGAGCGCCATGAAGGTCACCAGCGCGCTGGCCCGACCGGCCATCTCTGCCGGGATCACCGCCATGAAGTACCCTCCGGCTCCGGCATTCAGCGCCGGCACGCTGAGGAAGGACAGCGCCAGCATCGCTCCCATCCACCACAGGCTGGAGCCGAACCCCATGAGCAGGCTGCCCAGCCCCAGGGTTGTGAGGCAGAGGCAGGTCAATGGGCCGGTGCGGAAACGGTCGATCAGCCCGGTAGCCAGCAACGAGCCGAGCAGCATGCCCACGCCCATGCACGTGGAGACCAGTCCAATCACCCACGGCGCCTCGCCGCGCTGCTGCAAACCATAAATCAGCGTGGTGGCAATGCCGTTGGTGCCCAGGTTGACCACGACGATCAATAAGAGCAGGGTCCGCAGCTGGGGCCGGGCGAAGCACCAGCGCATCCCCGGCAGCACTCCGCCGGCGATGCGCTCGGCGGGTTGCTTCGAGGCGCCGGGCATGCTGCGGGCGCTGCGCAGCGGGGCGGCGAGCATCCGCCCGGCCACCGCCGAGATGAGCTGCAGGACGCTGACCAGAAGCAAGGTGAGGCCCGCGCCGAAGCTCAGGAGCATCCCGGCCAGCGGCGCCGAGGCCAGGGTCAGCGTCGCATCGCGGCCCTGGTTTGCCGCCATCGCACGGCCCAATTGCCCGGGGTGCACCGCATCCTTCAACGCGGCGTTGCTGGCGCTCGAGAAGTATCCCGAGCGCAGCTCCATCAGCACATGAGCCACGCAGAGGAGCAATGCTCCGAGGGTTCCGGTCCAGGCCGCCACCGCCAACGCCCCGGAGAGCGCCGCGCCGGTCAATCCGCCGAGCACGATCATCCGCGTCCGCTCGGCCCGGTCCGCCATCGCTCCGCCGGCCATGGTCAGGCTCGTGCGGGCGAGCAGCCCCAGCGCCGCCAGCGCTCCGGCTTGGGCGGGGGAGCCGGTGGCCGCGAGCAGCAGCAGGGGGAGGGCGAATTGGTAGATGCCGCCGGCCAGCAGGGCCAAGGTGTCCGCGGCCCACCAGCGCCGGTAGGCAGGTTGGGAGGAAAGCCGGGGAAGCCTAGTAGCCTCGGGCGCAACGGCGGGTAGATCCGGAGCTGGGGTGAGCGTCATGAATCAACCATAAGTCCGCAAATAATATTGCGCAATAGAACTTGCGCAATTTAAATTGGGGAATTGCTATGCTGTGCTCATGAGCCACAACGAGCCGCCGGTCACATTCACTACGCCCATGCTCAAAGCCATCGCCAACCCCCTGCGGCGGCAGATTCTCGACACGCTTTCTGCCATGGAAACTGCTCGTGCGGCAGATCTGGCGCTCACCCTGGGGATTCCAGCAAATAAGGTCAGCTTCCACCTGCGCGAGTTGGCCAAAGCCGAGATGATCGTCGAAGTCCCCGAGCTGGCTCGCGACAAGCGGGATCGCGTGTGGAAGCCCGCGGCGCGCGGGTACACCACCGGCGAGGTAGGGGAGCGGCCGGAAGATCAAACCGGAACCGCCATGGATGCATATCTGGGGCAGGTCATCCATGATGAGCAGCGGCGCCTCCAGGCTGCCTTGCGCCATGCTGAACAGCACTATCGGGGGCAGCAGCCCGTGCCGGTCAAGGCGCAGATGCAAACGAGCAATCTCATGCTCACCCAGGATGAAATGCAAGAGCTCATCCACCGGATGGAAGAAGTGGTCCCGGCCTTCCGCGAAGACTTGAAGAGCGGCAAGATCGCCAGCGCCCAGCCGGCGGAATCACGCCAGGTGTGGCATGTCATGAGCCTGTTCACCGAGGAGTCCTTGTTGAATGAATCATATGGCGAGGATCAAACGCCGTAAAACCTGTAGTGAACGCACGCTATGGCGGAGTCCTGAACTAAACTGGACTCTGGCTGGCTGTGGCCAAGGTATGCCACAAGCTATGAAGCCATCACAGATTGAAAGGCAGAACCCGATCTCATGAGCGAGCAGCGCACTCTCACCATCGATGGCGAGCAGGTCCAGGTGGACGCGGGAACAACCGGTTTGCAGTTCTATGCCAAGGATAAAGACGTGGTTGTTATGCACGTTGACGGCGTATTGCGCGACCTGGCCCGCGAACTCGAAGCAGACACCACCGTCACCCGTGTCACCATCAGCGATCCGGAAGGGTTGGAGGTGCTGCGCCACTCGACCGCTCACGTCATGGCCCAGGCCGTGCAGCAGCTGCGCCCGGACTCCAAGCTCGGCATCGGCCCCTACATCACCGACGGCTTCTACTTCGACTTCGATGTCGAAGAGCCGTTCACCCCGGAAGATTTGAAGCAGCTGGAAAAGATGATGCAGAAGATCATCAACCAGAACCAGCTCTTCGCGCGCCGCGAGGTCACCCCCGATGAGGCCAAGGCCGAAATGGTCGACGAGCCCTACAAGTGCGAGCTGCTGGCCAAGGCGGACTCCGATGACACCTCCGGCGAGGGCGTCAATGTTGAGGTCGGCGCCGGCGAAACCACCATCTATGACAATGTCGACCGCAAGTCCGGAGAGACCGTCTGGAAGGACCTGTGCCGCGGCCCGCACCTGCCGAACACCAAGCTGATCAAGAACGCCTTCGCGCTGACCCGTTCGGCCGCTGCCTACTGGCTGGGCAGCGAGAAGAACAAGCAGCTGCAGCGCATCTACGGCACCGCCTGGCCCACCAAGGAAGACCTCAAGGCCTACCAGGAGCGTCTGGCCGAGGCCGAGCGCCGCGACCACCGCAAGCTCGGCGCGGAACTTGACCTGTTCTCCTTCCCGGACGAGCTCGGAAGCGGCCTGCCGGTGTTCCACCCCAAGGGCGGCATCATCAAGCGCGAGATGGAAGATTACGTGCGCGATCGCCACGTCGAAGAGGGCTTCCAGTACGTGGGCACCCCGCACATCTCCAAGGACGGGCTCTTCCACACCTCGGGCCACCTGCCGTACTACGCGGACACCATGTTCCCGGCGCTGCATATCGATGAGGAGCGCGACGAGGACGGCAACATCACCAAGCAGGGCCAGGAATACCGGCTGAAGGCAATGAACTGCCCGATGCACAACCTGATCTTCCGCGGCCGTGGCCGCTCCTACCGCGAACTGCCGCTGCGCCTCTTCGAATTCGGCCACGTCTACCGCTACGAGAAGTCCGGCGTGGTCCACGGCCTCACCCGTGTGCGCGGCTTCTCCCAGGACGACAGCCACTCCTACGTCACCAAGGAGCAGGCACCGGCCGAGGTTGAGCACCTGCTGAACTTCATGCTCTCGCTGCTGCGCGACTTCGGCATGGACGACTTCTACCTGGAGCTATCCACCCGCGATCCGGAATCCGATAAGTTCATCGGCACCGCCGAGCAGTGGGAGGAAGCCACCGAGGTGCTCGAGCGCGTGGCCACCGAATCCGGCGTCGAGCTGGTCGCCGATCCGGGCGGCGCGGCCTTCTACGGCCCGAAGATCTCGGTGCAGGCCAAGGACGCCATCGGCCGCACCTGGCAGATGGGCACCGTGCAGTACGACTTCAACCAGCCGGCCCGCTTCGGCCTGGAGTACCAGGCGGCCGACGGCTCCCGCCAAGAGCCGGTGATGATCCACGCGGCGAAGTTCGGTTCCATCGAACGCTTCCTGGGTGTGCTCACCGAGCACTACGCCGGCGCCTTCCCGGCCTGGCTCTCCCCGGTGCAGGTTCGCGCCATTCCGGTGGCCGAGGCCTTCAACGACTACCTGGCCGAAGTGGTGGCCAAGCTGAAGGCCCAGGGCGTGCGCGTGGAGCTGGATGACTCCTCGGATCGCTTCCCGAAGAAGATCCGCAACGCTTCCAAGGACAAGATCCCGTTTGTGCTCATCGCCGGTGGCGAGGATGCCGACGCGAATGCGGTCTCCTTCCGCTTCCGCGATGGCAGCCAGGAGAATCAGGTTCCGGTCGATGACGCGGTAGCCCGCATCGTCGAGGCCATCAAGAGTCGCGACAACAGCAACTAGTACGGGCAAGGGAGTCCATGGGTATGCAACACCACGCAGATCGGTCCGTCACCGACGATTTTGAACTCGCCGGCGTGCCGGATTCGTTCCAGCGCCTGTGGACTCCCTACCGCATGGCCTACATCAAGGGCGGGCAGGACCAGGTCAAGGACGAGGCCAGCTGCCCGTTCTGCGCCGGTCCGAAGCGCACAGATGAAGAAGCGCTGATCGTGCACCGCGGGAAAACCTGCTACGTGATCCTGAACCTGTTCCCGTACAACCCGGGCCACCTGCTGGTCTGCCCCTACCGCCACGTGCCGAACTATACGGACATCACGCTGGAGGAGACCGCGGAGATGGCGGCCCTGGCCCAGCAATCGATGCGCGTGCTGCGCCAGGTCTCCAACCCTGCCGGTTTCAACCTGGGCATGAACCAGGGCGAGGCCGGCGGCGCCGGGATCGCCGCGCACCTGCACCAGCACATCGTGCCGCGCTGGAGCGGGGACGGAAATTTCTTCCCGATCATCGCGCAGACCAAGGCCATCCCGCAGACCCTCTCCGAGGTCCGCGAAGCCATTGCCGGCGCCTGGGATAGCGAAAACCCAGCCTAGGAATCGCCAGTGCTTGAGCCGGGGCGGCAAGAATGTTGAATCGTTCTTGCCGCCCCGCGGCTTTTAATGCCTTTCTGCCCCGCCTGATCTGGTGACTTGAAGGATCACATCCGAAGCCACGTAGCTAGACTGATGCTGTCCGATCAAGATCCACCCGCAGTGCCGGAGGCAATCCATGAACCCTAGCGCAGGCCACGGTCTTATGCCCTTGTCCCCGCCCATGGCGCTGCCAAGTGCCGCAGAGCCACGCGAAACGCCGGGGGCGTCCTGCGGGCCAAAAACGGCCAAGCACGAGCTGGCGAACCTCGCGGCCAAGCTGCCGGTGCCGAAGATTTCTACCGGTGAGGCCAAGGCCCGGAAGTGGGAAGCGGTGCATGCCGCGGACTCCGGCTTCGGCGATTGCGCGGCCCTGTCCTGGAGCGAGAACGCCGGATCCGCCAAGCATCGCGGCGACTTCCCGCCCGGTTGCGCGCCATGACATCGACCGGAACCCTTGAGGAGCTCCGTGCCTGGATCATCGGCGGGACAGAGCATGAAATCCGTTTCGCGGTCCAAGGCGCCGCGCGGTATTCGATCGGCACCCTGGTCGAGTTGCTCGAAGAGCTGCATTTTGACTACGACGAGGCCTGCGACAAGTTCCTGCTCGGCTGGCTGGAAACACTCAGCCCGATGGAGCGCCTAGCGGCCGCGCTGCGAACCGAGCACTTCTACCAGCTGGGTCTGTGCGCGATCCCGCAGGCGGCGGATCGCGCATTGCTGCAGGTGCTGGACTCGGTGGAGCCAGCCGTCGAGGAGCTGGCCGAAAACTTCGAATCGACCCATCGCCGCGCCAGCGATCCGGATCCCTCTTTCACCAAGCGCTACACCTCGCGCCTTCTGGCCTACGCAGGGCAACTGCGTTCGGTGGCAGCGGATATTGGCAACGATGCGCCGCTGCTGCGACATATCTCCGCTGAGGTGGCGCGCCTGGAGCAGGCAAATCCGGAAGGGAGCGGACAGCCGGAAAAATACCGGGTTGCGGACGCCCTGGAGGCCGAGCCTGAAATCCCATTCAAAAAACGTGTTGACTAGTGATTTGACGTGAAATCTCAATGTTACGCACTAACCGATAACTAGGGGATGAATCTACCTGTAGTCATTTGTGACGCAACACGGGAGGTAATAAAGCAAAGCGCTCCTACGATTACTGGCATAGCACCATTGTGCAATCACGTGTTCGAAAGGAATTTCCCGAAAATGTCATCAGCAGATCAGCGTCGCGATACCGTCGTCGGCTCCCAGCGCGTCAAGCGCGGCATGGCCGAAATGCTTAAGGGCGGCGTCATCATGGACGTTGTCACTCCAGAACAAGCACGCATCGCCGAAGATGCCGGTGCGGTGGCAGTGATGGCACTTGAACGCGTTCCTGCCGACATCCGCGCCCAGGGCGGCGTCTCGCGGATGAGCGACCCGGACATGATCGACTCGATCATCGCCGAGGTCTCCATTCCGGTGATGGCCAAGGCCCGCATCGGCCACTTCGTCGAGGCGCAGATCCTGCAGTCCCTCGGCGTGGACTACATCGACGAGTCCGAGGTGCTTTCCCCGGCGGACTTCGAGCACCACATCGACAAGTGGCCATTCACCGTGCCGTTCGTCTGCGGCGCCACCAACTTGGGCGAAGCCCTGCGCCGCATCAACGAGGGCGCGGCCATGATCCGCTCCAAGGGCGAAGCAGGCACCGGCGATGTCTCGAACGCCACCGGGCACATGCGCAAGATCCGCGCCGAGATCGCCAAGCTGGCGGCCCTGCCCGAGGACGAGCTCTACGTGGCGGCCAAGGAACTGCAGGCCCCGTACGAACTGGTCAAGGAAATCGCGCACACCGGCAAGCTTCCCGTGGTGCTGTTCACCGCCGGTGGCATCGCCACCCCGGCCGACGCTGCGATGATGATGCAGCTGGGCGCCGATGGCGTATTCGTCGGCTCGGGCATCTTCAAGTCGGGCAACCCGGAGCAGCGCGCCGCTGCCGTCGTGAAGGCCACCACCTTCTACGACAACCCGGATGAACTGGCCAAGATCTCCCGCGGTCTGGGCGAAGCGATGGTCGGCATCAACGTCAACGAGCTGCCAGAGCCGCACCGCCTCTCCGAGCGCGGCTGGTAATAGCTGCCAACCGACACTCTCCGGGGTCACGCTGCCTGTAATTGGTGGCGTGGCCCCGGTTCGTTAAGCCCGTCGCTGCAGGGAGATGCGTCGATCAACGGATAATTGCGGTTGGCAGATGGTGAACTTCCGACGAGTACGAGACGCAATATGAATCTGCACTGGAGGCGGGCACAGCTTGGCACGACCCGCCCGCACAGTGGCGAGTCCACGTAGTTCATTCGAAAAAAGGGGCTACTTCGTTTCATTCGGGTGGCTCGTGTCAACCTGTTCCAGGAAGACCGTGCGCTCGTGGACATAGAACCAGATGCGGGCCGCGCCCTTCGCTGTCCGCTTATGTTGCCACCGCTCGTGCGACGTCTCCCCGCGGGAGATCATGCCGAGCTCGTCCTTGAGCCTATAGTTCAACCGCCAAGGCATTTTCGTCACGCGAGTGGTCGAGCGCGAGGACTAACCCGACGTTGCGCTGGCCCGGTGCGTTCTGCGGATTCCCGTAGTGCCCAATGAGTCGATCAATCTGTTCCTCGACGGATAGCCACGGCTTCATGTACACCGCCATGGGCCTGCCAACAAAGAAAATCAGCCCGCGCCTTGCGGCAACGGGCTGATCATGATGACTAGAAGTCTAGCGCAATGAGCTTGAGCACCTGCCTCTTCTGGAGGCGAATGCGCCGTTGCCAATGCGAACGACGATCAGTTCTTGCCAGTCGACAGCCGGCAACCGCCGAGGGTTTTCGGCCTTCGCGAAGAGTTCCGTTCAGGCGCCGGTGCCGAGCTTGCAGTAGCTCCGAAAAATGGCAGACTGAGCCCATGACACAGATCATTTTCGACGCGGCCGTCACCCTGAATGGCTTCTTGGCCGATGAGAACCACAGCCTGCAATGGCTCTTCGACGTGCCCGGTGCCGGCGAACCCGATCCGGGACTGCTGCCGCAGAACGTGGGCGTGCACGTGGAGGGCGCCAACACCTACCTATGGGTGCTGGAACACGAAAATCTGCTGGCCGAACCGGCCAAGTGGCAAAAGCTCTACGGGGACAAGCCCACCTACGTCTTCACCCATCGGCAGCTGCCGATCCCCGAGGGGGCGAACGTGAAACTAGTCAGCGGCTCGGCCTCCGAGCAGCTGCCGGAGCTCCGCCGCGCGGCGGGCGAAGCTGATATCTGGGTGCTCGGCGGAGGGGAACTGCTCGGCCAGTTCCTCGATATCGATGCGCTCGATCGACTCGCGCTGACCATTGCTCCGGCGACGGTGGCCGGGGGAGCGGCCCTGCTACCGCGCAGCATCGGCAGCGAGCGGCTGGAGCTGGCCGAGGCGCGCCAGGCTGGCCCCTTTGCCCGGCTGGTCTACCGGGTCAAAACCCTGGCCTAGGGCAAAGCAGGAGTTAAACGGCTGTGGCGGGACCCGGTGAAAACCGGTGTCCCGCCACAGCCGCAAGCCCAATCTAGTTCCAGGAACGCAGAATCATATGCCTTCCGCGGCCGAGCAGACGCAACCCATTGGAGCTGAAGAATTCGGCACTGCCCGGGGTGCACGCGGCCAGCAGCTCCTGGGTTTTTTCCTCATCGGGCGGATCCAGCGGGTTGATCAGCGAACGCGACAGCCCGTGCAAGAGCGCGGTCCCCACGCCCTGGCGCCGATAGCCGGTGCCCACCGCCAGGGAATGCACCATCAGCTGCCCGCCCAGACCCTGCTGCACGAATCCGCGTCCGACGATATCCCCCTCCTCGGTGCGCGCCACCGCGTGCTCCACGCGGCGCAGCGCCGGGTGGCCGCTGGAGAGCTGTGTGGAGGTCTCGCGCCACAGATTCGTCACCTTCAGCTCGGCGGCATCCGGGCCGGTGGCCTCGGGAACGTTGTTGCCTAAACGGATTTTTCCCTCCCAGCGATTCATCGGGATCGCCAGCCGTCCGGCATGCCAAGCGATCTGCGCGCTGTCGGTGAAGCCGGCTTCCTTCAGCCCCTTGGTATCGGACCCGGAGTTCACCCAGGCCTCCACCCGTTGGGCACCCAGCCGCATTCCCTCGGCCAGCGCCGGACGCAGGCCCGCGGGCTCGGCCTGCTCGGGGAAGAGCAGCACCAGGCGCTTGCGCACCGGCTGCCAGGCCCAAGAACAGCCGTGGGTGGTAAAGATCTTGCCGCCGGTGGCTACCGCGAGGGCCTGCTGCCAATGGCTGAGAGCTTCCTGCGCGGAGGCAATTGTCGTCATTATTCTGCGTTCACCAATCCTCGACGGCGCAACAGCGGTTCGACCCGTGCGCTGCGACCGCGGAACATTTCGTAAGACTCAAGTGGATCGCGCGTATTTCCACGCGCGAGCAATTCCTCACGGAACCGCATTCCATTTTCGCGCATTAAACCCCCGTTTTCCTCGAACCACTGCACAGTGTCGGCATCCAGTACTTCGGACCAGATGTAGGAGTAGTACCCGGCCGAGTAGCCGTTGGCGAAAATATGCTGGAAATACGCGGTCCGATAGCGCGGCGGGATCAACTCTGGAGTGAACCCGAAGTTGGTTAATGTCTCACGCTCGAATTCTTCCGGGTCGGTGATGCGCGTTCCGGGCTCCAAGGTATGCCAGGCCCAATCGAGCACGCTGGCCGCCAGGTATTCGGTGGTCGCGAACCCCTGGCCCCACAGCTCGGCCGCGCGGATCTTCTCAATCAGCTCATCCGCCAGCGCCTCGCCGCTCTCATGGTGCCGCGCATAGCCGCCGACTACCTCGGGATGCAGCACCCACATCTCGTTGACCTGCGAGGGGAATTCGACGAAGTCCCGCGGCACCGAGGTCCCCGAGAGCGTCGCATACTTCCCGTCGGAAAGCAGACCGTGCAGGGCATGGCCGAACTCGTGGAAGAGCGTATTGGTCTCATCCAGGGTCAGCAGGATCGGCTGCCCGGGCCCCGGAGCCGGGATATTGAGCGTATTGGTGACGATAGGGCGTTCGTGAAGATCCGCGGCGGAGTCGCGGATCGAGGTCATCCAGGCCCCGCCCTTCTTCGTTTCGCGTGCCAAGAAGTCTCCGCTGTACAGGCCCAGCGGGCTCCCGTCGGCATCGAATACCTCCCACACCCGCACCTGCGGATGGTAGGTCGGCAAATCGAAGCGTTCGCTGAAGCTGAGCCCATAGAGTTTTCCGGCGGTGGCGAACACGCCCTGGTGCAGCACCGAGTCCAGCTCGAAGTAGGGGCGCAGGGCCGCCGAATCCACCGCATAGCGCTCGCGCAACACCTGATTGGAATAGTAGGACCAGTCCCAGGCGTTCAGCTGACCGCCGGCCAATTCGCGCAGCGTTTCCGCTTCTGCATCCGCGTTCCGCACCGCGGCCAGGGTCAGCTCCTTCAGGCGCGTGGCCACCGCCTGCGTGGAGGGTGCCGTCGCGTCGGCCAGCACGGTTTCGGCATGGTTGGCATAGCCAAGCAGTGCCGCCCGATCGGCCCGCAGCGCGGCCATCTCCGCGGCCAGTGGCAGCGTTGAATTTTCGTTCAAGCCGCGGCTGAGCGACGCTTCGAATACCTTGCGCCGGGACTCCGACCGAGCCAAGGATGCCAGCACCGGCTGCCCGGTGGGGGAGACCAGCGGCAAGAGCCATCCGGACTCGTGCCCGGCGGCTGCGGCCGCGGCGCGGGCGGAGTCCAGCTGGGCCGGTTCCAGACCTTCAAGCTCTTGGGCATCGGCAAAGTAGACCGCGTGAGCGTTCTGGCTTTCCAGCGCCTTGCTGGAGAACTCGGTGGACAGTTGGGAAAGCCGCGCATTCAGCGACTTGAGCTCTTCCTTGGCTTGCGCGTCCAATCGGGCGCCAGCAAGCTCGAAGGATTTGAGCGTCTCTCCGGCCAGCCGGGCATCTTCGCCCTGCAGTGTTTCCAGGTCTACACCGCGCAGCCGCGCATAGAGATCCGGGTTCAGCTGGATCTCGTCGCGCTGTGCGGTCAGGATGCCGTTGAGTTCGGACTGGATCTCGCGCAGCTCTTCGGTGCCGTGCGCCGAAAGCACGCTGAAATAGGCCATGAGCGTGCGGCGCAGCAACTGCCCGCTGCGTTCCAGCGCGAGGAAGGTGTTCTCGAAGCTCGCCGGGGCAGAGTCGGCCACGATGGCCGCTATCTGTCCAAGGTGCTCCTCGGCACCGACATGGGCGGCCTGCAGGTAATCTTCGGCAGTGATATTCGCGAAATCTGGCCACTGATAGGGCAGCTGGCTGGGGTTCAGAAGCGGGTTTGGCATAGTGCCAGATAACCACAGGACACGTGATTTAGCTTGCATTAACACGGTCGCCCAGCCGCTAGGCTGGAGCCCATGAAGCAACGCGCGCTCCCGGTGTTCCTCGCATTCCTCCTGCTCACGAGCTGTTCTGCGAACACCTCCGGTGAGCCGACGCCGACGGCCAACGCACCGCAAAGCAAGCCAGCGCCCGTCCCAAGCACCCCCAGCCCTCCTCCCGAGCCGCAGGAGCTCTCGCTGATGGCCACCGGGGATGTGCTGCTGCACCCGCAGCTGCTTGACGAGGCGGAAACGGGCGATGGCCATGATTTCGCTCCGCTGTTGGCCGGGCTGGAGCCCTATGCGCAGGACGCGGACGTGGCCTTGTGCAACCTGGAGACGCCGATCGGCACCGCGCCGTACACCGGCTACCCGATGTTCAGCGTCCCGGCGCAGATCGTCACGGACCTGGCCAAGCTCGGCTACGACGGCTGCACCACCGCCACCAACCACACCGTGGACAAGGGCACCGCCGGGGTCAACCGCACCCTGGACACCCTGGAGCAGCAGGACCTGTTCGCCACCGGCTCCTACCGCACCGCCAAGGAGGCCGCGGCGCCGCCGATCATGACGGTGGATGGGGTCAAGCTCGGGATCATCGCCAGCACCTATTCGCTGAACGGGATGCGCGCGGACGCCGACTGGCAGGTGGATACCGGGGTGGGCGCGGCCAAACTCATCCAGCGGGCCAAGCAAGCGGCCAAAGATGGGGCCGAAATCGTTGTCGCCGCAATCCACGACGGCGCCGAATACAGCAGCAAACCCACCGAAGCGCAACGCCGGCTCGGGCGCGCCCTGGCTGAATCCGGCGCCTTCGACTTCATCTACATGCACCACACCCATTCGGTGCTGCCCATCGAGAAGCACGCCGGGACGTGGATCGTCTACGGCCTGGGCAACTCGGTGGCCAAGCATGCCACCCCCACGATCCTGAACCGCGAGGGGATCAGCATCAAGGCCACCTTCACCCGCGATCCGAAGGAGGACTGGGGGCTCAGTGAGCTGGCCTGGGTCCCGCATCAATTGAGCGAGTCCCCGGTGCGCTGGTGCCAGGTCGCCACCGCCGATGACTGCCTGCCGGCCGCCGACGCCAAGGCTTCGCTTGCGCGCACCACACAAACCGTGAACGCCTTTGATGCCTTCGACGACGGACTGGTGCCCTGGGAAGTCGATTAGCCAGTTGCCCCGCGCCCAGATCTACGGTGGCCTCCAAGGGGCGCTCGGCTATGGAACCGCCCAGGCCAGCGCAACAGCTGTCCGAGGCGTACTGCGGTTACTCTTGCAATTTTTTGGCAGCCTCAACTTATAGGATCGAAATATGGCCGAAGACCGCATCGCGAAATTGGAAGAAGAAATCTCGGAACTGCGAGATCTGCTGACTTCTCTCACGCTCAGCGTGCAGTACCGGGAAGATATGGCATTCGAGGCCGCGCTTGCCTATAACCAAGTCGCCGGGCAAACACGAGCCGCCTTGATTCTGGTGTTGGGCTCCATCCAGAGTCGCGCGCTAGGAGAAGCACCGCGGCAGGTCAGCCAGCCATCGATGCTGGAGCCGTTCCCTGTTCTCGCCGAAGCCCAGGAGCCCGGGAGCATTGACTTGGCCGAAGCGATCCGGCTGGTTGCCCGGCTCGTCGGAAACCAGGAGCAGGCCTTCAACGTGCTCAAAGCGCATCAGGCCAGCGGCTTCGGAGCCGAGGCGTACAGGCGCCTGGGCTTGGGACTGCGCTGATTGAAGGCGATGGGGCCAACCCTGCTTATCCAGGAGTCCCTGGGTCGCAATCCGCAGTCGAAGACCGTCTTTTAATGAAGTCCACCGCCTTTTGATGCGGGACTAGTGCCCGAAGCTGTCCGAGTCCATCTTCGGGCCGTCCCCGGAATCCAGCGCATCAATCGCGCGCATTTGCGCATCCGTCAGCTCGAAATCGAAGATGTCCAGATTCTCCGCCTGCCGCCGCGGATCCGCCGACTTCGGCGCGGCCCCGCGACCGGACTGCACATGCCAGCGCAAGGTGATCTGCGCCGGGGTTTTCCCGTAGTGCGCCGCCGGGGCGCTAATCGCCTCGGCCTGCAGGAATGCACCCATCCGGCCCAGCGGGGTATAGGCCACCGTGCGCACCCCGTGCGCGTCATTGGCCGCCAGCGTCTCGGCGTTCAGGTGCTCGGGGTCGATCATGATCTGGTTCACCGCCGGCAGCAGCCCGGCCTCGCGTACCGCCTGCAGATGCGCCGGCTTGAAGTTCGAGACGCCGGCCGCGCGGATCTTTCCCTGTTCGCGCAATTCGATGAGCCCGGCCAGCGCGTCGGTGAAGGTGCCCTGGTCCGGGTTCGGCCAGTGGATCAGAAACAGGTCCAGGTAGTCCACACCCAGGCGCTGCGCGGAATTCTCGAACGCCTGGCCTACCCCGGAGAACGAATGCCAGCGCTTGTTGAATTTGCTGGTCAAGAACACCTGGTCGCGCGGCAGCCCGCTGGCGCGCAGCCCGGCGCCCACCGCCTCTTCATTCTCGTAGTTTTCGGCGGTGTCTACATGCCGGTAGCCCAGGTGCAGGGCGCTGGCGACGGCGTCGCGCGCTTCGTTCCCGCGCATTGGCCAGGTGCCTAGGGCCAGCGCGGGCATATCCACTCCGCCTGGCAGTTCGAGGGTTTTGTGCTGGGCATCCAACGGGTAGCTCCTTGGTGAATCGGGTGGCGTCAACGGCCGGCGGATTTCGCGCCGAACCTCAAGGCAAGCTATCAACATTGCCCGCCGGCGGCCAACGTATCCACGACACACCGGGAAACATGCGCCGCGTCACGTGCCACCAGGCACTACCGTTGATCCGTCGCTAATTTTCCGGCGCCACTTCAGCCAAGCAATATTCGAAGGTAGATTCATGACGGTTATCGGCGTGCTCGCGCTCCAAGGCGACTTCCGCGAACATCTCAACGCCCTGTCCGGGCTCGGGGTCAAGGCCAGCGCGGTGCGTACCGTCCAGGAGCTGGCGGCGGTCGATGCGCTGATCATCCCGGGCGGTGAATCCTCGGTGATCGACCGGCTGACGCGCAGCTACGGGCTGGCCGAACCGATCAAGGCGCGCCTGGCCGCAGGAATGCCCGCCTATGGCTCTTGCGCGGGCATGATCATGCTTGCGGACCGGCTGGACAACCCGGCGGTTTCAAGTATCGGGTTGCAGCAGCAGACCCTGGGCGGGATCGACATGCTAGTGCGCCGCAACGCCTTCGGACGACAGGTCGACTCCTTCGAATACCCGCTGGAATTCGCCGGGCACAGCCTCGATGCGGTGTTCATCCGCGCACCCGAAGCCCTCGAAGTCGGGCCCGACGTGCAGGTGCTCAGCACGGTTCCGGCCCCCGAAAGCCGCGCACAAGGTAGAATCGTTGCAGTACGCCAGGGGAATTTGTTGGCCACCAGCTTCCATCCGGAAGTTACCGGTAGCCGCGCTATCCACGAATTTTTCATTAATATCACGCGAGGAGACGCTTAAAGCATGTCAGGCCACTCCAAATGGGCAACCACTAAGCATAAGAAGGCCGCGATCGACGCCAAGCGCGCCAAGGCCTTCGCTAAGTACATCAAGGGCATCGAAGTCGCCGCTCGTGTCGGCGGCGCCGATATGGCCGGCAACCCGGCCCTGGAACTTGCGGTCAGCAAGGCGAAGAAGAATTCGGTCCCGATCAACAACATCGACCGTGCCGTCAAGCGCGGCGCCGGGCTGACCGGCGAGGTCGTCGACTACACCGAGATCATCTATGAGGCACGCGGCCCGCAGGGCTCGGCGCTGCTGATCGAGTGCCTGACCGACAACAAGAACCGCGCGGCCTCCGAGGTCCGCGTGGGCATCAACCGCAACGGCGGCTCCGTGGCCGACCCCGGCTCGGTTTCCTACCTGTTCGCCCGCAAGGGCGTCGTCCGCCTGCCCAAGGGCGAGCTGACCGAGGATGACCTGCTGATGGTGGTGCTCGATGCCGGCGCCGACGAGATCCTGGACGAAGAGGAGAACTTCGCCATCGTCTGCGATCCCTCGGATCTGCGTGCCGTGGCCGCGGCTTTGGACGAAGCCGAGATCGCCTACGAAACCGACGAGATGGAATTCATCCCGTCGATGAAGGTGGACCTGGACGTCGAAGGGGCGCGCAAGTTCCTGCACCTGTACGACGCGCTGGAAGAGCTCGATGACGTGCAGAGCGTCTACACCAACGCCGATCTCTCCGACGAGGTCCGCGCGGCCCTCGACGAAGAGAACTAAGCACCGGCTTGGCCCTGCGCATCGTAGGCGTCGACCCCGGCCTGACCCGTTGCGGGCTGGCCGCGGTCGACGTCGCCGCCAACCGGCAGGTTGAACTGGTTGGCTTCACCGTGGCCGGCACCCCGACGGGCACTCCGCTGGACGCGCGCCTGCTGGCCATCGCCGAGGCGATCGACGCCTGGCTCGAACTGCACCAGCCCGACGTGCTCGCCTTGGAACGCGTCTTCGCTTCGGCGAACGTGTCCACGGTGATAGGTACCGCCCAGGTGACCGGCATCGTGATTCTCGCCGCGGCTCGCCGCGGCATTCCCGTGGCTCTGCACACCCCGACCGAGGTGAAGGCCGCGGTCACCGGCAGCGGCCAGGCCACCAAGGTTGCCATCGGCAAGATGGTCGCAAAGATCTGCCGGCTCGACGAGCCGCCCAAGCCCGCCGATGCCGCCGATGCGGTGGCCCTGGCCATCGCCCACGGGTGGCGTGGTGCGGCGGTCGGGTCCAACGCCTCGGCCTCGGCCACCGCCGGGCGGGTCGGTTCGAACCAGCTCACCGCCGCCCAGCAGGCGTGGATCGCCGCCGAAGCCTCTTCGAAGCGCCGGGCAACCCGCCGCTAATCGCCATTCGTAGGTATCTTCGATAAGCTGGGATCGTTCGAACATATTTTTGAGGAGTGGCATGATCAGCTCACTGACCGGCACGGTCCAGGCGGCAACCCTGAATTCCGCGGTTATCAACGTCAACGGCTTCGGCATGCTCGTGCACGCCACCCCCGCCACGCTGTCCACCCTGCACCTGGGCCGCGAGGCCACCGTGCACACCTCGATGGTGGTGCGCGAGGACTCGATGACCCTTTTCGGTTTTGCCACGCCCGATGAACGCGAGGTCTTCGAGGTGCTCATCGGCATCTCGGGCATCGGCCCGCGCACCGGATTGGCGATCCTGGCGGTTCACACCCCCGAAGAGGTCCGCATCGCGGCGAACACCAAGGACACCGCCGCCTTCACCAAGGTCTCCGGCATCGGACCGAAGGGCGCCAGCCGCATCGTGCTGGAGCTGAACGGAAAACTCGTACCCACCGGAGTGGATGCCGCTCTGGGCCGCCCGGGCACCGCCTCGGTGTGGGAGCCGCAGGTTATCGAGGCACTCACCGGCTTGGGCTGGACCGAAAAGGATGCCCAGTCCACGCTCACGGCGCTGGGCAAGGCGAACCCAGAGGTTGTCGAAACCGGCAACGTCTCCGAAATTCTGCGTGCGGCCCTGCGCAGCATGTCCACCGGCGCCCGCGCCCGATAGGATGGCCCCGTGAATGAGTCCACGCAGCTGACAAACGCCGGAAGCGAACCGGAAGAACGGGTGATCGAGGCCGCCCTGCGCCCGCGGAACCTGGATGACTTCGTCGGCCAGGGGCGGGTGCGCCAGCAGCTGTCGCTGGTGTTGGAAGCGGCAAAAATCCGCGAGCGAACCGCCGACCACGTGCTGCTCTCCGGACCTCCGGGGCTGGGCAAGACCACGCTGTCGATGATCATCGCCGCCGAAATGAACGCCCCGCTGCGCATTTCCTCCGGCCCTGCCATCCAGCACGCCGGCGACCTCGCCGCGATCCTCTCCTCGCTCACCGAGGGGGAGGTGCTCTTCCTGGATGAAATCCACCGCATGTCCCGTCCGGCCGAAGAGATGCTCTACATGGCGATGGAAGATTTCCGTGTGGACATCATCGTCGGCAAGGGGGCCGGAGCCACCGCGATCCCGCTGGAAATTCCACCGTTCACCCTCGTGGGTGCGACCACGCGCGCCGGGCTGCTGCCCGGGCCGTTGCGTGACCGCTTCGGCTTCACCGGGCATCTGGAATTTTATGCGGTCGAAGAATTGGAGCTGGTGCTGCGCCGCTCGGCGATGATGCTTGACCTGCGCGTGACCTCCTCCGCATTCAGCGAGATCGCTAGCCGTTCGCGCGGTACCCCGCGTATTGCCAACCGCCTGCTGCGCCGCGTGCGCGACTGGGCGCTGGTCAACAAGCTCGAGCAGATCGATGCCAGCGCCGCCGCCGCGGCTCTGGAAATGTATGAGGTTGACCCGATGGGGCTGGACCGGCTGGACCGTTCGGTGCTTGAAGCGCTGTGCAAGAAGTTCGGCGGCGGCCCGGTGGGGCTATCCACCTTGGCGATCGCCGTCGGAGAGGAAAGCGAGACGGTGGAAACCGTCGCCGAGCCCTTTCTGGTCCGCGAAGGCTTGATGGGGCGCACCCCGCGTGGCCGTATCGCGATGCCCGCGGCGTGGGAGCACCTGGGCCTAGTGATGCCCAAGGACGCGATTTTTGCCGGAGCCCAAAACTATGAAACCGATGTGGATTAGGTGAATAACTCTACTCTGCCCGCGTAAATGGCTAGGCGATTTGCTTTCAGCCATTAGACTGGAGACGCCCGACACATGCCCCGATTTTGGCATGCCCGGGCGTCTTAATTCTTTTAACGAATCGTTAGCAGGTATTACACGTGAATTCCCTCGTCCTTGCCCAGGCAGCCGGTGGCGGCTTCAACCCATCCATAATCCTGATGGTGGCGCTGTTCGCAGTGCTGATCATCATGATGATCCGCGGCCGCAAGAAGGTCTCCAAGCAGCAGGAAGCCCTGAAGACCAAGTCGGTTCCGGGCGCCAAGGTGATGACCAACTCGGGGATCTTCGGCACCATCATCAGCATCGATGAGCAGGATCGCGTGCTCGTCGAGGTCGCCAACGGCGTCGTGCTCACCTTGCACCGCCAGG
The DNA here is from genome assembly GCF_002979835.1 of Arthrobacter sp. MYb221. Taxonomy (NCBI): domain Bacteria; kingdom Bacillati; phylum Actinomycetota; class Actinomycetes; order Micrococcales; family Micrococcaceae; genus Arthrobacter; species Arthrobacter sp. MYb221. Next base: position 75,977 of record NZ_PCPW01000001.1, read on the forward strand.
CCATCTCCACCTTCCTGGACGCCGATGCCCCGGCCGCCCCGGCCGAAGACGCCGAGCAGGCTCCTGCCGTCGCCGAATCCCCAGAGGAAAGCCTGCGTCGTTTGAACGGCGAAGGCAAGGACGACCGCAACGCCTAAGGCAGGCACCATCGCGGTGGTAAACCATCACGCCACCAGTTCAAGAAAGCACAATAGATGTCATCAATTGGACCTGTAAAACAGGCACGCAAGGCGTTGCTGTGGTTACTGGTCGTCTTCATCATCGCAACCGGAGTCCTAGTTGCTGGTGTATCGACGGGCCAGACCAGTGCCGCCCCGAAGCTTGCGCTAGACCTTGAAGGCGGCACCCAGATGATCCTGGCCCCGCAGGTCAAGGGGGATGAAAGCATCAGCCAGGAGCAGCTGGACCAGGCGGTGGAGATCATCCGCCAGCGTGTAGCCGGCTCGGGTGTCTCCGAAACGGAAATCACCACCCAGTCCGGGCGCAACGTCGTCGTTTCGATGCCCGGTACCCCGGACGCCGAAACCCGCGAGCTGATCCAGGCTTCGGCCAATATGGAATTCCGCCCGGTGTTGATCACCGGTTCCTTCGAGGCTACGCCCGAGGAGCAGCGCACCGCCGAGGCGGACGTGCCAGAACCAAATGGCGATCCGGAGAACCCTTCGGACACCAACTGGATCAGCAAAGAGATCTACAAAGAGTTCGAAGCCTATGACTGCCCCACGGTGCTCGCGGAGCGTGAAACCACCGAGCAGGATCCTACTAAGCCCACGATCTCCTGCGACCCGCGCCAGGGTGTGAAGTACATCCTCGGCCCGCAGGAAATTCCGGGTGACCAGATTTCCGATGCCTACGCCAATCTGGCGCGCGGCGTGCAGGGTGCGGTCACCGGCGAATGGGTCGTGGTCATCGAGTTCAACAAGCAGGGTGCCGAAACCTTCGCGGAAACCACCCAGCGCCTGATTGCATTGCAGGGTTCGCAGAACCAGTTCGCGATCGTGCTCGATGGAACGGTGATCTCCGCTCCGACCACCAACGCGGTGATCTCCGATGGCCGCCCGCAGATTTCCGGCGGCTTCACCGAAGAATCCTCCCAGGCGCTGGCTCAGCAGCTGAAGTACGGCGCACTGCCGATCAGCTTCGAGATCCAGTCCGAGCAGCAGGTTTCCGCCACCCTCGGTAGCGACCAGCTCAAGGCCGGCCTCATCGCCGGCGTCATCGGCCTGGTCCTGGTGTTCATCTACTCGCTCTTCCAATACCGCGCACTGGGCCTGGTGACGATCTTGTCGCTGCTGGTTTCCGGCGTGCTCACCTATCTGGCGATCGTGCTGCTTGGCTGGGCGATGAATTATCGCCTGTCGCTGGCCGGTGTGGCGGGTCTGATCGTCGCGATCGGTTTGATCGCGGACTCCTTCATCGTGTACTTCGAACGTGTGCGCGATGAGTTGCGCGATGGCCGTTCGCTGGCCAGCGCCGTGGACGTGGGCTGGTCCCGCGCCAAGCAGACCATCCTGGCCTCCAAGGCGGTCAACGTGCTGGCCGCCGTCGTGCTCTACGTGGTGGCGGTGGGCAACGTGCGAGGCTTCGCCTTCACGCTGGGCCTGACCGCAATCATCGACCTCGTCGTCGTCTACGGTTTGACCCACCCGACGCTGATGCTGCTGGCGCGCACGAAGTTCTTCGCCGATGGGCACCGCCTCTCCGGGCTGGACCCATCCTTGCTCGGCGTGGTGCCGCTGTACCGCGGCGCCGGCCAGGTTCGCCGCTTCAACGAGAACGTTGATGCGAACCGGGGCAAGAAGAACTCCAAGGCGAGCGGCGAGGCGGCCAAGCGCATGACCATCGCCGAACGCCGCCGCGCCGAAGCAAACCGGGAGGAGAACAATGAATAAGCTCGCAGAGTGGGGCAACCAGCTCTACACCGGGAAAACGTCCTACCCGTTCACCCAGAAGCACCGCCTGTGGTTCCTGATCGCCGCGATCCTGGTGATCGCCTCGATTCTGGTCCCGGTGGCCAAGGGCGGCTTCAACCTGGGCATCGATTTCCGCGGCGGCTCGGAATTCATGGTTTCCGGAGTGCAGAATACCGACATCAGCCTCGGTGAGGAGGTGGTGAAATCCGCCGCCTCCGGTGCCGAAGCCACCGTCACCAATATCGCTCCGGGCACCATGCGCGTGCAGACCGAACGGCTCAGCGACGACCAGACCATCACGGTGGCCGGCGAGCTGGCCGAAACCTATGGTGTGGATGCCAGCGAGGTGACCAGCAACTTCATCGGCCCGACCTGGGGACAGGACGTCTCACGCCAGGCGATGCTGGGCCTGCTGGCCTTCGTGGTACTCGTCGGGTTGCTGATGGCCGCGTACTTCCGCACCTGGAAGATGTCGGTCGCCGCCATCGGGGGCCTGTTCGTGGTCATCATCATCACCGCGGGCATCTATTCGCTCTCCGGTTTTGAGATCACGCCCAGCGCGATCATCGGCTTCTTGACGATTCTGAGCTACTCGCTCTACGACACCGTGGTGGTCTTCGACAAGGTCCGCGAGAACACCAAGGACTATGACCAGCAGCAGAAGCGCACCTACCAGCAGCTGGTGAACCTCGCGGTGAACCAGACGCTGGTGCGTTCGATCAACACCTCGGTGGTGGCGGTGCTTCCGGTGGCGTCGATTCTGTTCATCGGCTCCTACCTGTTGGGTGCCGGTACGCTCAAGGACCTGTCCTTGGCGCTGTTCATCGGCATCATCATCTCCAACTTGTCCACGTTGTTCGTCCAGGCGCCGCTGTACAACTGGCTGCGCCACCGCGACGAGGACGTGCGCAAGCACACCCAGAAGCTGGAAGCGCTCGACGCTTAATCGTCCGGTCGCTTCCACCGCAGATTCCCTGCGGATCGGCTGAACGACTAGTGCCTCGGATCCACCGATCCGAGGCACTTTTTCGTCGCCGAAAAGTTCGCGTAATTAGTTGTCACCGCGCGAACGTGCTATAACGAATGAACTAAAACAATGCATGGAGCCGGCATCACGAGCTTGGCACCTAGCACCGTTATGACCGGCGACGGTGGGAAGGAGCGAGGCATGGCAAACACGCCGAACCTGAACAATTCGAAGCGGCGCTCGATCTCACGCCTAGTACGTTTTGCGGGCCGAGGAAGCACACCGAGCACCTCGCCGACATTGGAGCCGCTGCTGCGCACGGTGAAGTCCAAGCATCCCAAGGCGGATCTGGACCTGCTGATCCACGCCTACGAGGTGGCCGAGAAGCATCACGAGGGGCAGAAGCGCAAGAGCGGAGACCCCTACATCACCCACCCGGTGGCCGTAGCGACGATCCTCGCCGAAATGGGGATGACCGGTTCGATCCTCGCCGCGGCGCTGCTGCACGACACCGTGGAAGACACCGACTATTCGCTGGAATCGGTCACCAAGGAATTCTCCGAAGAGATCGCGATGCTCGTGGACGGCGTCACCAAGCTCGACAAGGTGACCTACGGGGACGCGGCCCCGGCCGAAACCGTCCGCAAAATGGTGGTCGCGATGTCCCGCGACATCCGCGTGCTGCTGATCAAACTCGCCGACCGGCTGCACAACGCGCGCACCTGGCGCTACGTGTCCCCGGAGTCCAGCTCCCGCAAGGCGAAGGAAACGCTGGAGATCTTCGCGCCGCTGGCGCATCGCCTGGGCATGAACGCGGTGAAATGGGAGCTGGAAGACCTCTCCTTCGCCGCCTTGCATCCCAAGGTGTACCAGGAGATCGTGCGCATGGTGGGGGACCGCACCCCGGAGCGCGAAAAGTACCTGGCCAGCCTCCGCGAACGGCTGAACAGCAAACTCGGCGAGCTGAACGTGCACGCCGCGGTGAGCGGGCGCCCGAAGCACTACTACTCGATCTACCAGAAGATGATCGTGCGCGGCAAGGATTTCGACGACATCCATGACCTGATGGGCGTGCGCATCACCGTCGACTCGGTGAAGGACTGCTACGGGGCGCTGGGCGTGGTGCACGCCGAATGGAATCCGCTGCCTGGACGGTTCAAGGACTACATCGCGCTGCCGAAGCTGAACCTCTACCAGTCGCTACACACCACGGTGATGGGTCCCGAGGGCAAGCCGGTAGAGATCCAGATCCGCACCCACGAGATGCATCTGCACGCCGAAAACGGGGTGGCCGCGCACTTCCAGTACAAGCACGGCGAACGCGGCGATTCGATGCTCTCCGCGGAGAAGAACATGGAATGGCTGCGCTCGTTGATGGAGTGGCAGGAAGACACCACCGACTCCGAGGAATTCCTCGACGGGTTGCGCTACACCATCAACTCCGCCGAGGTGTACGTGTTCACCCCGAAGGGCGACATCATGTCGCTGCCGGTCGGGGCCACGCCGATCGACTTCGCCTACTCCATCCACACCGATGTCGGCCACCGCACCATCGGCTCGCGGGTCAATGGCAAGCTCGTTCCGCTGCATACCGAATTGAAGCAGGGCGACGTGGTGGAGGTCTTCACCTCCAAGGCCGAGGATGCCGGTCCTTCGCAGGACTGGCAGCACTTCGTGAAGTCCCCGCGCGCCAAGGCGAAGATCCGCGCCTACTTCAGCAAGGAGCGCCGCGAAGAGGCGATCGAAAAGGGCAAGGAGCTGCTCACCAAGGAGCTGCGCCGCAATCAGCTGCCGCTGCAGCGGCTGATGACCCACGAGCTGCTGACCACGGTGGCCACGAACCTGCACCACGTGGACATCTCGGCGCTCTACCAGTCAGTGGGCGACGGGCATACCAGTGCGCAGAACGTCATCGAGCATCTGGTGGCGCTCACCGGCCCGCCAGCGGGCGAACAGGTCGACGAGGAAGCCACGGTCACTCCGAGCCTCGCCAAGCCCACCACGGGCAACGACGCGGGCGTCATCGTCCAGGGCGTGGGCGACGTGCTGGTCAAGCTGGCCCGTTGCTGCACCCCGGTGCCTCCGGATGACATCGAAGGCTTCGTCACCCGAGGTGCCGGCGTCTCGGTGCACCGCACCGACTGCCTGAACCTGGCTCAGCTGGCCCAGCAACCGGACCGGCTGGTTTCGGTCGCCTGGGCGGAGAAGCACCATGGGGTGTTCGTTGTCGAAATCCAGGTGGAGGCGCTGGACCGCAAGCAGCTGCTTTCGGATGTCACCCGGATCCTGTCCGAAAGCCACCTGAATATCCTCTCGGCCAGCGTGCAGACCAGCCGCGAACGCGTGGCGATCTCGCGCTTCTCCTTCGAGATGGGCGATCCGAAGTTCCTGAGCCACGTGCTCAACCAGGTCCGCCGCATCGATGGCGTGTACGACGTCTACCGCACCACCGCCGGCAGCCGCCGGTAAGCAGCATAAAGCGAACCCCGCCACCGCGACGCGACGTCAGCGGTGGCGGGGTTCGCTTTATGCCGCGCGCGCCTGGTAGGACTGCACCAGCCGCAACGCGCGTTCCACCGCAGGGGCGGAATCGAGCCGGGAGAGCCGTTCGCCCACGGCGGCCAGGTTCAAGAACGGATCCTCGAGCCGCTGAATCTGGTTGAACACGCTCGTCGCGATCGGCAACGGGTCGAAGCAGGCCACATCGCACACGGTGCGCAGCAATCCGGTGAGCTTCACCCGCTTGCGGTTCACCAGATCAGCCTCCTCGATCGGCAACTGCACAAATTCGAAGCTCAGCGAATTTCCGGGGCGGTAGGGCCGATGGTAGGCATTCGAAGAGATGCAGATCGTATTCACATGGGGCAGCAGCCCATGGATCCAGGCCGCTGTCTGCTGGCAGAACACGTCGGTCCTGCCCAGTTGGCGGCCGGCGAGGAACGCGGCGATAGCGGCGCGCGCGCTCGAATCATAACGGAACCTGGTCTCCACAAAGCACCCGCCAATGGATTCGCGCAGCAGCCCATGGGTTTCCATGGCGCCGAGCTCATTGCGGGTGAAGGGTTCGCCGACGATGAACAGGTCTTCGGGGATACGCAACGCGGCGACGCGCTGTCTCGTAGCTTTCTCCATGAAGCTACTGAACCAGCAAGCGCCGCCGCGTAGGGGGTGTTCTGCCGAACTGTGGATTCTAGTCCAGGTCGGCTGCCGACTTCTCCAGGGTGTTCAACCACATCTGGCGGGCGTCCAAGGCCTCCTGGGCCTTGGCAATGCGCTTGGCATTGCCCTGCTTCTTCGCCGCTTCAAGATCCGCTTCGAGAGCCGCGATGGTCTCCTGCAGCTGGGTGAGCATCGAATTCGAGCGGGCCTTGGTCTCCGGGTTGGAACGGCGCCACTGCTCGTCTTCGGCGCCCTTGACGCCCTCTTCGACCTGGCGCAGCGCCGATTCGACACGCTGCAGATCCGCGCGCGGAACCTTGCCTGCCTCTTCCCAGCGGCCGCGGATGACGTCGAGCTTCTGCTTGGTGATGGCCAGATCCTTCACCGGCAGCAGCGCGCGGGCCTCTTCGAGCAGGGCCTCCTTCACCACGAGGTTCTGCGCGTATTCGGCGTCGACCTTCGCGTTTTCGGCGGCGCGGGCCTGGAAGAACACATCCTGTGCGGCTCGGAAGCGGCTCCAGAGCGCGTCGTCGTCCTTGCGCGAGGCGCGGCGGGACTTCTTCCACTCGTCCATCAGCTTGCGGTACTCGGCGGCGGTTCCCGCCCAGTCGGTGGAGCTCGCGAGCGCCTCGGCGCGCGCGATCAGCTCTTCCTTAACGGTTTTGGCCTGCGCGTTGGTCGCGTCCAGCTGGGAGAAGTAGGCGCGGCGGTGCCGGTCGAAGGTGGTGCGGGCGGCGCGGAAACGCTTCCACAGGGCATCTTCGGTGGCGCGCGGCAACCGCACGGAAGAACGCTGGGTTTCCTTCCACGTGTCGAACAGCTCGTTCATCTCGGAGGACGCGGTCTTCCACTGGATCTGCTCGGGACGCTTCCCGGCCAGTGCCTCGGCCTGCTCGACGAGTCCTTCGCGGACCTTGAGCTGCTCGGCGCGAGCGGCCTCATTTGCCTGGCGCTGCGCGGCGGACAGGGTGCTCACCGCACCGCGCAAAGACTCGATGCGGGCCTCGATGGCGCGGATGTCGCCGACCAGGTGGCGTTCGGCCACGGTCGCTGCGAGGGTGTCGAGGGTTTTGGGCATGTCGCCGCTGGGCGCCTTGGCCGCGACGCGCTGTTCGAGCAGCATCAGCTGCGAGACGACGTCATCGTACTTGCGCACGAAGTAGGCCAAGGCCTCTTCTTCGCTGGCGTCCGGGTACTGCCCGACCGGATGCTCGGTGCCGTCGATGATGACAAACACGTGGCCATCGTCGGTCACACGGGCAAATTTGGCCGCTTCTTCGAGGGGAGTGCTGTGGTCGACGGGCTGAGCCACTACCGGCTTTGCCACTGGCTTATGGGCCTGTGGCAAGGGGATGTTCGGGCTGTCGTCGGATTTCTGACTGGTGGTCACCGCTGAAACTCTTTCGCTTTACTGTTCGCTTGCTAGAGGTAACTCTACCTGTGACCTCCGTTTCTTAGTAAGCCGACGTGCACAGTATTCCAATGTGTTGCGTCGTAGGATAGATGGGCAACCATTTTGTACTAAGGAGTTTCATGGCACGCAAGGCCTCATTATCAGGTTTCCCCGAATGGCTTCCGGCCGAGCGGGCCGTCGAACAGCATGTGCTGGACACCTTGCGTCGCACCTTCGAACTCCATGGCTTCGCCAATATCGAAACGCGCGCGGTGGAAACCCGCGGGCAGCTGCTGCGCAAGGGCGAAATCGACAAGGAAGTCTACGGGCTTTCCCGGCTGGCCGCCGAAGCCGAGGACAAGAACGACCCCAACGCGCTGGCGCTGCACTTCGATCTGACCGTGCCCTTCGCCCGCTACGTGGTGGAAAACGCCGGGCACCTGGCCTTCCCGTTCCGCCGCTACCAGATGCAGAAGGTCTGGCGCGGCGAGCGTCCGCAGGACGGGCGCTTCCGCGAATTCACCCAGGCGGATATCGACGTCGTCGGCGAGGGCAGCTTGCCCTTCAGCTACGATGTGGAGCTCGCGCTGACCATTGCGGACGCGCTCTCCGCCTTGCCCATCGGCGACTTCCGGCTGCGCGTGAACAACCGCAAGCTGGCCGAGGGCTTCTACCGCGGGCTGGGCCTGGCAGACCCGGACGCGGTGCTGCGCGCCATCGACAAGCTGGAGAAGATCGGCGAAGACGGCGTCGCGAAGATCCTGGTCACCGAGGTCGGGGCCAGCGAAGAGCAGGCCCGTGCCGCGCTGGCGCTGGCGGCGATCCGCACCCTGGACACCGGCTTCGTCGCCCAGGTGCGCGCGCTGGGCGTGGAGCACGAATTGCTGGACACCGGGCTCGATGAGCTCGCCCAGGTCATCGACGCCGCCTCGAAGCGTGCCCCGGGCAAGGTGCTGGCGGACCTGTCCATCGCCCGCGGCCTGGATTACTACACCGGCACCGTCTATGAGACGGTGCTCGTCGGGCACGAGTCCCTCGGCTCGATCTGCTCCGGCGGACGCTACGAGTCGCTGGCCTCGAAGGGCAAGAAGAACTACCCGGGGGTGGGCCTGTCCATCGGCGTCACCCGGCTGATCTCGCGCATCCTCGCCGAGGAGCTGGCCAGCGCCGCGCGCGCCGTGCCCTCGGTGGTATATGTCACCTTGGCCAACGCCGATTCCTGGCACCAGGCCCAAGACGTCGCCTCCGCGCTGCGTGCCCGCGGCATTGCCTGCGAGGTCGCCTCCAGCGCCGAGAAGTTCGGCAAGCAGATCAAGTACGCTGACCGCCGCGGGATTCCGTTCGTCTGGTTCACCCAGGAGGACGGCACCCACGAGGTGAAGGACATCCGCTCCGGCGAGCAGCTCAGCGCGGATGCCGCCAGCTGGACGCCGCCGGCCGAAGATCTGCACAACACCGTCAACTAGCAACGGTGCACTAAACTCGTCATCGAGAAGAACTGAAGAGATTTCACGTCTCAACCGACCGAAAGGATCGTAGTGCTACGCACTCATCAGCTGGGCGAACTCCGCGCCGAGCACATTGGACAGCAGGTCACCCTCACCGGTTGGGTCGCGCGTCGACGCGACCACGGTGGTGTGGCGTTCCTCGATTTGCGCGACGCCTCCGGCTTCGCCCAGATTGTGGTGCGCGACGAAGAGGACTTCCACCCGCTGCGCAATGAATTCGTGCTGCAGGTCAAGGGCAAGGTTGAGCGTCGCCCGGAAGGCAACGAGAACCCGAACCTGCCAAGCGGTGAGATCGAGGTGATTGCCGATGAGGTCATCGTGTTGAACACCGCCGCGGCGCTGCCTTTCCAGATCGATGAGCACGTCGAGGTCGGCGAGGAGGCGCGGCTGCGCCACCGCTACCTGGATTTGCGCCGTCCGACCCCGTCGCGCAACCTGCGTCTGCGTTCCGAGGTCAACCGTGCCGCGCGCAACCTGCTGCACGACGAGGGCTTCGTCGAGATCGAAACCCCGACGCTGACCCGCTCCACTCCGGAAGGCGCCCGCGACTTCGTCGTGCCCGCCCGCCTGAGCCCGGGCGCCTGGTACGCGCTGCCGCAGTCCCCGCAGCTGTTCAAGCAGCTCTTGCAGGTCGGCGGCTTCGAGAAGTACTACCAGATCGCGCGCTGCTACCGCGATGAGGACTTCCGTGCGGACCGCCAGCCGGAATTCACCCAGCTGGATATCGAGGCTTCCTTCGTCGAGGAAGATGACATCATCGAGCTCGGCGAGAAGCTGGTCAAGGAAATCTGGTCGTTGATCGACGTTGAGATCCCGACCCCGATCCGCCGCATGACCTACGCCGACGCGATGTCCAACTACGGTTCGGACAAGCCGGATCTGCGCTTCGGCCTGGAACTGACCGAGATGACCGAGTACTTCGCGAACACTTCCTTCAAGGTGTTCCAGTCCGCCTACGTCGGCTCCGTGGTCATGCCAGGTGGCGCCGCGCAGCCGCGCCGCACCCTGGATGCCTGGCAGGAATTCGCCAAGCAGCGCGGCGCGAAGGGACTTGCCTACGTGCTGCTGAAGGAAGACGGCGAGCTGGCCGGCCCGGTGGCGAAGAACCTCTCCGATGAGGAGAAGGCCGGACTGGCCGAGGCCACCGGCGCGAAGCCCGGTGACTGCATCTTCTTCTCCGCCGGCGACAAGGCCGAGTCCCGGGCGCTGCTCGGTGCGGTGCGCGTGGAGATCGGGCACCGCACCGGGTTGATCAAGGACGGCGACTGGGCGTTTGTGTGGATCGTTGATGCGCCGATGTTCGAGCCAGCCTCCGCGGCCGTCGCTTCCGGCGACGTGGCGGTGGGCGCCGGCGCCTGGACCGCAGTGCACCACGCCTTCACCAGCCCGAAGCCAGAGTTCATGGACACCTTCGATACGGATCCGGGCTCGGCCCTATCCTACGCCTACGACATCGTCTGCAACGGCAACGAAATCGGCGGCGGCTCGATCCGTATCCACCAGCGCGACGTGCAGGAACGTGTCTTCAAGCTGATGGGCGTGTCCGACGAGCAGGCGCAGACCCAGTTCGGCTTCCTGCTGGAGGGCTTCAAATTCGGCGCCCCACCGCATGGCGGCATCGCCCTGGGCTGGGACCGCGTGCTGCAGCTGCTCACCGGTTCCGAGTCGATCCGCGACGTCATCGCCTTCCCGAAGACCGGTGGCGGTTTCGATCCGCTGACTGCCGCTCCTGCACCGATCACCCCGGCGCAGCGCAAGGAAGCCGGCATCGACTTCAAGCCGGAGAAGAAGAAGGCCGAGGCCCCGGTGGCCGAAGCCGCTAAATAGGTTCATAGCTCAAGTTCGCGGCCGCTAACCGCAAGGAGCAGGTTGAAGCGATTATTCGTTTCATCCTGCTCCTTTCTTGTTTTCGAACAGCCGCAACGTCATTGGACACGGGATAATTTTTGAACTAGGTTGAATTTTGACCTAGTTATCTGAAGGCAGTTCGGAGCAGCCAATGTCCCCGGAATCTCCCAGTGGAGTCATCGAAGAGTACCCAGAAGCAGACCGCTCATGGGCCCAAACTTTCCTGGTTTCCATCGCTTGGAACGACCTCTCCAACGAGCAATGCCGCAACGAGCTGCGCAATCAGCTTGCTGCCGTGCACGATAGCGGTACCGGTGCCGACGAACTGTTTGGCGATCCGTGGAAATACGGCGTGCAACGTGCCCAAGCAATGCTTACGCCCCAGCAGCGGGCCAACGCAGAGCTCACGGTGCAGACCGGCACCGCGCTGCTGACCGTCGTTGGCATGCTGGCCGGGCTGATCTGCGTGGGCTTCGGCCTATGGATTGGCTTCCGCGACGGATGGGCGAATTATTCATGGCACTACTGGCAGCTGGCGGCCCTGGCCGGAGGGGTTGGCATTGCCGCTTCGGCCCACCTTTGGTGGTTCTACCGCTTGAAGGGGCGTTTCGAAGCTTCCTGGCTGATCGGTATTTCCGGGTGCCTGGCAAGCATCGCCGCGGCTATCGGGATCGCCGTCCTTGGCGGCGAAGGCCACCTGCCGGTGCCAAATTGGCTGGCGCCGCTCCTTGGGGCGGCGGCAACGCTCGGCTCCTGGTTCCTGCCCTTCACCAGGGATGAGGAAAAACCCTCGACCGGCACGGCGGAAGCCCTTGATCCGAGCCTCTGGTTCGACGAGGTAGCGCGATTGCTGCGTGGCCGCTACGGAATGAACGCGAAGGAAGCCCGGGAGGCACTGGCCGCGGCACGCCAGCATGGTTCCGATCTCGGTGCGGCAGGCAACAGCGTGGACATGCTCGAAGAATTCGGGTCACCCAGCACCTTTGCCATCGGGCTAGCGGTGAACACCGAAAGTGCGCTCAAGCGGCGCTGGCTGCTCCGTCGCCTGCTGCCGCTGGCCGTCGCATGCGTCTATGGCATCAGCCTCATTCCGGAGCTGCTGGAAGCAGGGATCAGCGGTTGGAATATTTTCATCGCGATAGCATTCATGGTGTTCATCGGCATCTCGCTCTACCAGCTGCGCCGCGCCGATCGGGCGGACTACGTGCAAGCCAAGCTTGCCGAACGCCGGGCGCATGCCCAGGCGCTGCAGGAAGGCCGCGATGAGTAGCGAATTTCCCGGCTCCTGGCAGCGCGCGATGCTGCCGATGCTATTGCTTGCCGAACTGTCCGGCGGCCAAGCGCATGGCTATGCGCTGTCCAAATCCTTGCAGGAACGCGGATTCGGGCCGATCAAGGGCGCGACGCTCTATCCCGCACTGGCCAAGCTGGAAGCCTCCGGATTGCTCGGAACACGGTGGGAGGAAGGCCAAGGCGGACCGGGGCGAAAAGTCTACGAGCTCTCCGCCGCCGGCCGCTCCGAACTGCAGGCACAGCGCGCCAGCTTCGACCGGCTCGTGCACTTGGTCCGGGGCACGGGCCGCTAGGCCAGCTCTGCCGAATCCACGATCACCGTGAACGGGCCGGAATTTGTGAGGTTGACCTCCATCATCGCGCCGAACACCCCGGTCTCCACGCGGGCGCCAAGCTCACGCAGGTAGTCCACGAAGTATTCGTAGAGCGGTTCGCTGTGCGCGCCGGGCGCCGCCGCCGACCAGGAGGGGCGCCGTCCCTTGCGCACCGAGGCGTAGAGCGTGAACTGGCTGATCACCAGCAACGGAGCGCCAAGCGATTCGCAGCTGGCCTCATCCTCCAAGATGCGCAGCCCGTAGATCTTCTGCGCCACCTTGCGGGCGGCAGCCTCGTTATCCTCGTGCGTGATGCCCAAGAGCACCACGAGCCCCGGGCCAGGCAGCTGCCCGACGATCGAACCGTCGACTTCGACGCTGGCCCGGCTGGCTCGTTGTAATACTGCGCGCATGTGATCCTTTCTTCGCAGCTACCAGAGTATCGGTAGGCTGGGGGAGTGAACGATTTGCTGGATGCCCTGGACGACGGTTCGATCAAGCGCCCGCGCCCGCCGCTGGCGGTGCGCATGCGCCCCAAGACGCTCGATGAGCTGGTCGGCCAGCAGCACCTGCTGGGCCCCGGTTCCCCGCTGCGGCAGCTCGCCGAGCACCCGGAAACCGGGTTGGCCGGCCCGGCCAGCGTGATTCTCTACGGCCCGCCGGGCATCGGCAAGACCACCATCGCGCATGTGATCGCCCGCGCCACGGACCGCAAGTTCGTCGAGCTCTCGGCGATCACCGCCGGGGTGAAGGATGTGCGCCGGGTGATCGACCAGGCCAAGGACGACCGCGACCTGCGCGGGATGACCACGGTGCTGTTCCTCGACGAGATCCACCGCTTCAACAAGGCCCAGCAAGATGCGCTGCTGCCCGGGGTGGAGAACCGGGTGGTGGTGCTCGTCGCGGCCACCACCGAAAACCCGTCCTTCTCGGTGATCTCGCCGCTGCTCTCGCGCTCGCTGCTGCTGACCCTGCGCCCGCTGACCGACGTGGATGTGGCGGAGCTGCTGGAGCGGGCGGTTGACGATGAGCGCGGCTTCGATGCGCAGGTGATCCTGCCGGCCGAGCAGCGCGACGCGATCGTGCGCCTGGCCCAGGGCGACGCCCGCCGTTCGCTCACCGTGCTGGAAGCCGCCGGCGCGGTGGCCTGGAACGCCGCCGGAACCGCGGCGCAGCCGCCGATACAAATTGCGGACGAGCATGTGCAGCTGGCCATGGACCAGGCGGTGCAGCGCTACGACAAGGACGGGGACCAGCACTACGACATCATCTCCGCGTTCATCAAGTCGATCCGCGGCTCGGATGTGGATGCGGCCCTGCACTATCTGGCGCGCATGCTTTCGGCCGGGGAGGACCCGCGGTTCATCGCCCGCCGGCTGATGATCAGCGCCTCGGAGGATATCGGCATGGCCGATCCCACCGCGCTGCCGCTGGCGGTGGCCGCCGCGCAGTCGGTGGCGCTGACCGGGATGCCGGAGGCGCGGATCATGCTCGGGCACGCCACCGTGCACCTGGCCACGGCGCCGAAGTCCAACGCCGCCTATAACGCGATCAACGAGGCGTTGGCCGACGTGGCCGCCGGCAAGGGCGCGCTGGTCCCGGACCATCTGCGCGACGCGCACTACCCGGGGGCCAAGGCGCTGGGCCACGGGGTGGGCTACATCTACTCCCACGATGCCCCGCATTCGATCGCCAGCCAGCAGTACCTGCCCGATGACCTGATCGGCACCGACTACTACCGCCCCAACGCCAACGGGACCGAACGCTCGCTGAGCGATCGGCTGGCGCGGCTGCGCGAGATCATTCGGCGCAAGGACAAGAAGAAACGTTAGCGAGCTTCGTTACAGCTCACCTGCTGGCCGGGGTGCATCGTGTAGACTTGATCTTTGGCTGGCAAGCCATGCCGCCCGTGCGAGTCATCGTTCGGGAGGCGAGGTTGCAGTGGTCGAGGGCCGCGACGCCCCAACACTCTCCGTCCCGGAGGCCAGTAGATCCCGTCGCTAAATCGAAAAGGACACACATATGGCTAACGCCCGTGCCCGCCGTACCGTGCGCCTCTCGCGCGCACTCGGCCTTGCCCTGACTCCAAAAGCTGAAAAGTACATGGAGCGTCGTCCCTACGGTCCCGGCCAGCATGGCCGTGCCCGCAAGAAGCAGGACAGCGATTACGCGGTTCGTCTGCGCGAAAAGCAGCGTTTGCGTGCCCAGTACGGCATCCGCGAAGTTCAGATGCTGAACGCATTCAAGGAAGCCAAGCGCCTCGGCGGCCAGACCGGTGACAACCTGTTGGCACTGCTCGAGTCCCGCCTGGATGCCCTGGTGCTGCGTGCAGGCTTCGCCCGCACCATCCAGCAGGCCCGTCAGCTGGTTGTGCACCGCCACATCCTGGTTAACGGCCAGCGCGTGGACCGCCCATCGTTCAAGGTGCAGCCGGGTCAGCTGATCCACGTGCACGAACGCAGCGAGAAGATGGTTCCATTCCAGATGGCAGCAGCAGGTGAGCACTCACAGGTGCTGCCAGCAGCTCCTGCTTACCTGGACGTGAAGCTGGAAGCCTTGCAGGCTACCTACCTGCGCGCTCCTGAGCGTGCAGAGATCCCAGTGACCTGCGAAGAGAACCTCGTGGTCGAGTACTACGCACGCTAAATCTAGCGCGTGTTCAATGGCCCGCAACCGACTCGGTTGCGGGCCATTGGCTTAACTACCTATATCAGCTCGCGGTTCGCTAAGCTGGACTGGCAGCAAACACCCAAAGCAGAAGAGGAAGCACATGTCGGGTTCGGATATTGCAGGGCTCATCGCAGCCGGCGTCTTTGCCATCCTGGTGGCACTGTTGGCGGTGCCGATCATCAAGTTGGGCAAGGTGTTTGATGAGCTTCGCAACTCGATCAAGGACCTCTCGGACGGGACGACCCCGCTGATTGGCGAGGTTGCCAATACCGTCGCCACGACCAATGACCAGCTCAAGAAGGTCGACGCGATCACCTCGAACGTCTCCGATGCGAGCGCCAACGTCTCCGCGCTGTCCTCCTTGGTGGCAGCCACCGTGGGCAAGCCACTGATCAAGATCGCCGCATTCACCTCGGGTGTGCAGGCAGCGATCAATGCGAACACCAGCGGCAAGGGCCGCCGCAGCCGTTAGGGGAGACTAGAATGAAAAAGCTTTTGTGGGTTGTTATCGGCGTGGGCGTCGGAGTCCTCGCCACCAAGAAATACACCGAAGTATCCTCCGGGGCGGCCCTGAACCGTCAGGTCGGCAAGTACGCCGACCGCATCTCGGAGGTAGTGGGGGCATTCCGCGAAGGAATGAACTCCCGCGAAGTAGAATTACGTTCCGCCTTGGGCGTGGACACCGCTAAGTGAAGGGATCATCCGTAACACGATGAAAACGCAGGAAATTGCACGCCGCTGGGTCGACTTCTTCGTCGCGAAGGGGCACACAGCGGTACCCAGCGCCTCGCTGGTCTCATCTGACCCGTCGCTGTTGTTCACGGTGGCCGGCATGGTCCCATTCATCCCTTACCTGACCGCCCAGGAGGAGGCGCCGTACGCGCGCGCCACTTCGGTGCAGAAGTGCATCCGCACCGGCGACATCGAAGAGGTCGGCAAGACCGTACGCCACGGCACCTTCTTCCAGATGTGCGGCAACTTCTCCTTCGGCGACTACTTCAAGAAGGAAGCGATCCACTTCGCCTGGGAGCTGCTGACCGGTTCGCTTGCGGACGGCGGCTACGGCCTGGATCCCGAACGCCTCTGGGTCACCGTCTACGAAGACGGCGCGGAGAAGGACGAAGAAGCCCGGCGCATCTGGGAAGAGCAGATCGGCATCCCGCGCGAACGCGTGGTGGGCACCGGCAAGGAAGACAACTACTGGAACACCGGCCAGCCCGGCCCCGGCGGTCCCTGCTCGGAGATCTACTACGACCGTGGCGCGGAGTACGGCCTGGACGGGGGGCCGGCGGTCGACGAAACCCGTTTCATCGAAATCTGGAACCTGGTCTTCATGCAGTACCGGCTCTCCGCGGTGCGTTCCAAAACCGATTTCGACGTCGCCGGCGAACTGCCCAAGCGCAATATCGACACCGGCCTGGGACTCGAACGCCTGGCGATGATCCTGCAGGGCGTGGAGAACATGTACGAGACCGACCAGCTGCGTCCGGTGCTCGACAAGGCCGCCGAACTTGCCGGCATCGTTTACACCTCCACCGAGGACCCGGAAGATCCGAACCACGCCAACGACGTGCGCCTGCGCATGATCGCGGACCACATCCGCTCCTCGCTGATGCTCATCTCCGATGGCGTCACCCCCGGCAACGAGGGCCGCGGCTACGTGCTGCGCCGGCTGATCCGCCGCGCGGTGCGCGCCATGCGCCTGATGGGCGTGGACTCCGAGGTGCTCCCCGAGCTGCTGCCGGTCTCGCGTGACGCGATGAAGGGCGTCTACCCGATCGTCGAAGAGGACTTCGCCCGCATCGGGCGCATCGCCTACGCCGAGGAGCGCGCCTTCCGCCGCACCATCGCCTCGGGCACCACCCGGCTGGACGACGCGCTGAAGCAGGCCAAAACCGCGGGCCGCGAGCTGACCGGCGACGACGCCTTCGCGCTGCACGACACCTTCGGCTTCCCGATCGACCTGACCCTGGAGATCGCCGCCGAGGCGGGCCTGGCGGTGGACGAAAAGCGCTTCCGCGAACTGATGACCGAACAGCGCACCCGGGCGCAGAAGGACGCGAAGTCCAAGAAGGCCGGGCATGCGGACCTGTCGGTGTTCACCAAGCTCGCCGAGGCGGGCAAGGTGGAGTTCACCGGCTACGACACGCTGGTGGGCGAATCGAAGATCCGCGGCATCGTCGCCGACGGCCAGGTGGTGAACTTCGCCGAACAGGGCCAGGAAATCGAGCTGGTGCTCGACGAGACCCCGTTCTACGCCGAGGCCGGCGGCCAGGCCGGCGACATCGGCCTGATCACCGGCGACGGCTTCGTGCTGGAGGTCACCGACGTGCAGGCCCCAATCAAGGGGCTGAACGTGCACAAGGTGATCGTGCGCGAAGGCGAACTTCCCGCCGAGGCGCTGGTGCGCACCCAGGTTGACGCGGCGCGCCGCCACTCCGGGGAGCAGGCCCACTCGGCCACGCACCTGGTGCACGCGGCCCTGCGCGAGCTGCTCGGGGACACCGCCACTCAGGCCGGTTCCTTCAACAAGGCCGGATACCTGCGCTTTGACTTCTCCTGGGCCGAGGCGCTTTCCGCACAGGCCCGCACCGAGGTCGAAGAGGTGGTGAACCTGGCGATCGCCTCGAACCACCAGGTGATCACCAACGAGATGGCCATGGCCGAGGCGCAGAAGCTGGGCGCGATGAGCCTCTTCGGCGAAAAGTACGGCAACGCCGTGCGCGTGGTGGAGATGAACGGGGCCTGGTCGCGCGAGCTGTGCGGTGGCACCCACGTGCCGTCCACCTCCCGCATCGGGCAGCTGACCCTGCTCTCCGAGGCTTCGGTGGGTTCGGGCAACCGCCGCGTCGAAGCGCTGGTGGGCATGGAGGCGTTCCGCCACGGGGCCGCCGAGCGTGCGCTGGTTTCCGAGCTCTCGGGCCTGTTCCGCGTGCCGTCCAACCAGGTTTCCGAGCGCGTGAACGACACGGTGGCGAAGCTGAAGGCCGCCGAGAAGCAGATCGCGGAGCTCAAGAGCGCCGCGATGCTCGCCCAGTCGGCCAGCCTGCTGGAGCAGGTGCAGACCATCGGCAACACCCGGCTGCTGGCGCACAACGCCGGGCAGATCGATTCGGCCGACGCGCTGCGCACCATGGCCCTTGACCTGCGCGGCAAGCTCGGCGCGCAGGCCGCGGTGATCGTGCTGATCGGCGTGTCGAACTCCCGTCCGCTGGTGCTCGCGGTGACCAACGACGAGGCGCGCGCCAACGGCTTCAAGGCCGGCGCGCTGGTGCGCACCGCAACCGGGGTGCTCGGCGGCGGCGGCGGCGGCAAGGACGATATGGCCCAGGGCGGCGGCGCGGACGTCTCGAAGATCGACGACGCGCTGGCCGCAATCCGGGCGGCCCTTGCCAATGGCTAAGCTAGCGTTCGGCGTCGACGTGGGCCTGGCCCGCGTCGGCGTCGCCGTCTCCGATCCGTCGGGAATCCTCGCCACCCCGGTGATGACCCTGCGCCGCGATGTGAAGAAGAACTCCGATCGCCGCCTGCTCTTGCGCATGATCGTTGACCGTGAGGTCTCCGAGGTGTTCATCGGGGAACCGAAATCCCTGGCCGGGAATTCCACGGAATCCACGAAAATGGCTCGTGACTACGCGATAGCCTTGGCCGAGGAGGCAAATGCGGCTAGCATCGAGGTTGAGATTTTCTTGGTTGACGAGCGTTTGAGCACGGTCAGCGCGCACCGCTCGTTGCACGCCTCGGGGCGCCGCATGCAAGACCATCGTCAGGTCGTTGACCAGGCGGCCGCCATTGAAATCCTGCAACAGGTGCTTGAAATGCGACGTAATGGTGTGCGCGTTCAAGCCAGCCGCATCGTGCTGAAGTAACAGCGCGCCGCGAGAATCCACAGGGAGAATTGATGCGAGAAGAAGCCCGCCGCGAACGGCAGCGTGAAACCTTTTCCGAGCTTTACGCGCGTTTTGCAGCCGGCGAGCCGAAAGGCCTCGCAACACCAACTACCCCGGAACTGACCGGTGAGCAGCTCTACGGCGGTGCAGATTCGGCCGCGGCCGAGCTGCACCGCGAGCCGGAACCGGCCATGGCAGACGCCGAGCCGCAGCCGGCGCCCGAATCCTTGCTCGGCACGGTGCCGGCCAGCGGCGCGGCGAAGGCGCGCAAGAAGCGCAGCAAACGCCGCCGCAACCTGGTGATGCTCGCAACCTTCTTGATCTTCGCCGTCGTGGTCGCCGGGTCCTTCTATTTCATCCGTTCGCTGGTCAAGCAGTTCAACCCGGATGACTACCCGGGCCCGGGCGGCCAAGCGGTCGAATTCACCGTGGAGGACGGCTGGGGTCCGGCGCTGATCTCGCGCAAGCTCGAGGAACTCGACGTGGTGGCCAGCGACAAGCTGTTCATGGACGCGCTGGAGGACTCGAAGGCGGACAATGTGGTCATTCACCCCGGAACCTATCCGCTGAAGCTGCAGATGCCAGCCGCGGACGCGACCGAGGTGCTGGTCGATAATCGTCCGGACAAGGTCTTCTACATCGGGTTGAAGGCGAATCTGCGGCTGCAGGCCTCGCTGGCCGAGATCGCCAAGGGCTCCGGGCTCGACGAGAAGAAATTGGGCGAGCTGGCGAACCAGCCCGAGAAGTTCGGGCTGCCCGAGTCGGTGAAGAACCTCGAAGGCTGGCTGCACCCGGGCGAATACCGTTTTGCCCTGGATACCAGCGCCGAGAAGGTGCTCACCGAATTGGTGGATTCGACCAAGACCGCCTTGCAAGATGCCGGAGTCAATGACCTGGGCGAAGGCTACCGGGCGTTGAAGGTCGCCTCGATTCTGCAGGCCGAAGCCACCCCGAAGGACTATGCCACGGTGGCCGGAGCCATCGAAAACCGGTTGAACCCGAACAACGTGGAGACCCATGGCCTGCTGCAGACCGACTCCACGGTGATCTACGGGCTTGACCGGTACTCCTTGCAGTTCACCGCGACCGAGAAAAGGGACGCAGGCAACCAGTACAACACCTATGTGCACACCGGGCTGCCGCCGACCCCGATCGGCTCCCCGGCAACCTCCGCGATCGATGCGGCGGTCAACCCGGCGGATAACGGCTTCTACTACTGGGTGACGGTCAATACGCAGAGCGGCGAGACGAAATTCGCCTCGAACTATGCCGAGCACCAGGTGAACCAGAACGAATTCCGCGCCTGGTGCGCCGCGAATGCGGAGGTCTGCAAGTAATGCGCGCCGCCGTCTTGGGCCAACCCATCAAGCATTCCAAATCCCCGGTGCTGCATCGAGCGGCCTATGAGCTGCTCGGCGCCGACATCGACTATCGGGCCATCGAGCTGGACCCGTCCCAGGCCCCGGAGCAGGCGGCCAAAATGCGTGCCGGCGGGTGGGCCGGATGTTCGGTGACCATGCCGTTGAAGGATGTCTTCGTTCCGCTGATGGATGAGGTTTCACCGCGCGTGGCGCGCCTGGGCGCGCTGAACACCATCGTGGTGCGCCCCGACGGCGCCCTCTATGGGCAGAATACCGACGTGGACGGGATCGTGCTGGCGCTGGCCGACGCGCGGCTGCGCCAAGCATCGAGGGCCACCGTGCTGGGCGCCGGCAATACGGCCTTGGCGGCCATCGAAGCGGCCGCGGAACTTGGCGTCAAGGAACTCAAGCTGGTGGTGCGCGACGCCACCCGTGCGCAGCGGGCCACCGCACTGGCCGGCCAGCTGGGCCTGCGCGTGCAGCTGGTGCAGGTGCAGGATCTGGGTGCCGGCGGCATCGCCGCGGACCACCTGGTGATCAGCACGCTGCCGCCGCGCGCCGCCGACAGCTGGGTGCCGTATCTGGGCCGCGGCCAGGGGCTGCTGCTGGATGTCGCCTATGACCCGTGGCCGAGCAAACTGGCCGAGTCCTGGGCCGGCACGGTGATCTCCGGGCTTCATATGCTGGTGCACCAGGCGGTGGAGCAAGCCCGTTATTTCAGCGCCGCAGACTTCGACACGCACACCCGCGAAAACGTCACAAATGCGATGTATCGCTCACTGGGGCTTCATCGACGCGGTTAATGAGGCCATGTCATGGCAAAATAGAATCCATGTTGCGTTGGTTGACGGCGGGCGAATCACACGGCCCGGCACTAGTTGGAATTCTTGAAGGCCTACCCGCCGGAGTCTCGGTGGACAGCGAAGCGGTGCGCGATGCACTGGCTCGGCGGCGCCTGGGCTACGGCCGAGGCGCGCGCATGAAGTTTGAAAAGGACCAGGTCACCTTCCTCGGTGGCGTGCGCCACGGAAAGACCCAGGGCGGACCGGTAGCCATCGAAATCGGGAACACCGAATGGCCCAAATGGGAACGCGTGATGAACTCGGACCCGGTTGACCTGGACGAACTGGCCTCGATGGCGCGCAACGCGCCGCTGACCCGCCCGCGTCCGGGGCACGCGGACTTCACCGGCATGCAGAAGTACGGTTTCGACGATGCCCGTCCGGTGCTCGAGCGCGCCAGCGCCCGCGAAACCGCGGCCCGGGTGGCCCTCGGCTCGGTAGCCCAGGCCTTTCTGGCCGATCTGGGCATCGAACTCGTCTCGCATACCACCGCCATCGGCGCCGTCGCGGCGCCCCTCGACGCACCGCTGCCCACCCTGGGGGACGTTGCGGCGTTGGACGCGGATCCACTGCGCTGCTTCCACGGGGAAACCTCGGCCGCCATGGTCGCCGAGGTCGATGACGCGCACAAGGCGGGGGAGACCCTGGGCGGCGTCGTGGAGGTGCTGGCCTACAACCTGCCTCCGGGCATCGGCTCCTACGTGCATTGGGACCGCCGGCTGGACTCCCGGCTGGCCGGCGCGCTGATGGGCATTCAGGCCATCAAGGGTGTTGAGGTCGGCGACGGCTTCCTCACCGCTGCCCGACGCGGTTCGGCCGCCCACGACGCGATCGTGCCGGCCACCGCGGGCGGAATCAAGCGCGAAACCAATCGAGCCGGCGGCATCGAGGGCGGCATGAGCATCGGCGAGGTGCTGCGCGTGCGTGCGGCGATGAAACCGATCGCCACCGTGCCGCGCGCCCTGGCCACCATCGACACGGCCACCGGCGAGGAAACCACCGCCCACCACCAGCGTTCGGATGTGTGCGCGGTGCCCGCCGCCGGCGTTGTCGCCGAGGCGATGGTCGCGCTGGTCCTGGCCCAGTCGCTGCTGGAGAAGTTCGGCGGAGACTCGGTCACCGAAACCAAGCGCAATATCCAAAGCTACCTGGCCAGCATTCCCGTCAATCTAGGGTCGACCGGAGTCTAACCGGCAGATGATTTACCTCATTGGGCCGATGGCCAGCGGCAAGTCAACTGTGGGCAAGGCGCTGGCCAAGGCGCTGGGCACCGATTTCGCCGATTCCGACGCGCACATCGTCGCCGCCCATGGTTCGATTCCGCAGATCTTTGCCGAACACGACGAAGCCTACTTCCGTGATCTGGAGGTCGCCGCACTGGCCGAACTGCGGGCCGGGGTGATCGCCACCGGCGGCGGGGCCGTGCTGCGCGAAGAAAACCAGGCGGTGCTGCGCGGCGGGACCGTGATCTACTTGGCGATGACCCTCGCCACGGCCAAACGCCGCCTGGCAGGGGATACAAACCGCCCGCTGCTGGCCGGTGACCAAAGCCTCACCACCTGGACCAGGCTCTACGAAGCCCGCCACGATATTTATGAAACCCTTGCTGATCTGACCTTACAGGTGGACAATCTGAGCGTTGCGCAGCTTGTCGAAGCCATCGAGAGCCATGTGATTCACAGCACGAGATAGCGAATCCCGGTACGCTCCCGCGTAGGCTTTACAGATCAGCACCATCAGGAGGATCTTCTCGGATGCCACTAGCACCCACCACACTTCAAGTCACCGGAACCACCCCCGCGGAGTCTTACCCGGTTCTGGTCGGCAACGGACTATTAGGACACCTGCCCGAACTGCTGGGCTCGGCGGTTAAGAAGGTCCTGGTGATCCACCCGCGGGCCTTGCGCGCCACCGGAGACGTGGTCCGCGACGATCTGGAAAAGACCGGCTTCACCTCGCTGACCGCGGAAATCCCGGATGCCGAAGAGGGCAAGCACATTCAGGTTGCCGGGTTCTGCTGGGAAGTCCTGGGCAAGAACGACTTCACCCGCACCGACGCCGTGGTTGCCGTGGGCGGCGGAGCCGTCACCGACGTGGCAGGCTTCGTGGCGGCCACCTGGCTGCGCGGGGTCAAGGTCATCCACATTCCCACCTCGCTGCTGGGCATGGTCGACGCGGCCGTGGGCGGCAAGACCGGCATCAACACCGCCGAGGGCAAGAACCTGGTCGGTGCCTTCCACCCACCGGCCGGCGTGCTCGCGGATCTCGACGCTTTGGCAACGCTGCCGAAGAACGAACTGGTCACCGGGCTGGCCGAAGCGGTCAAGTGCGGGTTCATCGCCGATGAGCGCATTCTGGAACTGATCGAAGAGGATCCAGAAGACGCCATCCGCCCCGACAGCGCACGGCTGCGCGAAATCATCGAACGCACCATCGCGGTGAAGGTCGAGGTGGTCTCCAAGGACCTGAAGGAATCGGGTCCGCGCGAATTCTTGAACTACGGCCACACCCTGGGCCACGCGATCGAGCTTTCCGAGCGCTATGCGATGCGCCACGGGGCCGCGGTCTCCATCGGGCTGTGCTTTGCCGCGGAACTAGGCCGTTCGGTGGGCTACACCTCCGATGCGGTGACCGATCGGCACTTCAGCATCCTGAAGTCCCTTGGCTTGCCCACCAGCTACCGCAACGACAAGTGGATGGCCTTGCTGGACGGCATGAAGCGCGACAAAAAAACCCGTGGCGACCAGCTGCGCTTCGTGGTACTCGAAGCCATCGGCAAGCCGCGTATCTACGAGGTGCCGGATAACTCGCTGTTATTCGCCGCCTACCAAGAAATCGGAGAGTAAGCATGAGCGAATTCACCGCATACGCCATCGACGTCGCATCGGTGAACCACGACGGCGTGGGCACCTCCATCGACGGAGTATTGATCGACCCGAGCAACCTGCGGCCATTCATCACCGATGAACAAGCCGCGGACCGTTCGATGCGCTCTGGCACCCCGACCGACCAGGTGGTCATCCACATGGCCCGCGGGGAACTGGCCCAGGCCGGCAACCTGATCGCCGAGTCGCGGTTAAGCGACCCGACCAACGCGCACCTGCGCGTGCTGGATACCGAATTGACCCGCCTGCAAGGTGATTTCGATCGCGCGATCAATCGCCTGCGCAAGCTGGTGGACGAATTCTCCGGCACCTACTACGAGCCGCTGATGCAGCACCACCTGGCGATGTCCTTCTTCGAAAAGGGCGACTACAAGGCCGCGGCTACCCGCTTCCGTGCGGCCCTGGAGCAGCGCCAGCAGATGGGTTCGGCCGAGCACCTGGTCAACGCGTCGGCCGCATGCCTGGCGCTTGCCGAGGAACGCGCGCGAAATTAGCTCTCACCGCGGTTTGCTATAGTAATAAATGGATTTTTGATAATGCCAGTGCACGCTGGCGAAAATAGAGGATTTGAGGACCCGTGGCGGATACAACTGACATCAAGAATGGTCAGGTCATTAAGATCGATGGCCAACTGTGGACCATCATCGACTTCCAGCACGTCAAGCCGGGCAAGGGCGGCGCATTCGTGCGCACCAAGATGCGCAATGTGCTCTCGGGCAAGGTTCTGGACAAGACCTACAATGCCGGCACCAAGATCGAGCTGGCCAACGTTGACCGCCGCGACTACCAGTACCTCTACCAGGACGGCGAAGACTACGTCTTCATGAACCTGGAAGACTACGACCAGATCACCGTTCCCGGCCAGACCGTGGGCGACTCGGCCGGATTCCTGTTGGAAAATCAGGAACTGACCATTGCCATGTATGACGGCAGCCCACTGTACCTGGAGCTTCCGGCCTCGGTCATCCTGGAAATCACCTACACCGAACCGGGCCTTCAGGGCGACCGCTCCTCGGCAGGCACCAAGTCGGCAACCCTGGAAACCGGCAAGGAAATCCAGGTTCCGCTGTTCGTCGATCAGAACACCAAGGTGAAGGTTGATACCCGCACCGGCGATTACCTGGGACGTGTCTCCTAGTGAGGGCCCGCGCCAAGGCGCGTCGTCGTGCACTTGAGTTTCTTTTCGAAGCCGAGGCCCGCGACGTCGATGCGCTCAGCGTAGCCATCGCGCGCCGCGAAAATTCTGACATCGTGCTCAACGAGTATTCGTTGACGATCCTCGAGGGCGTCACCGCCCACCTGGACCGCATCGACGAGGTGCTCGAAAGCTATGTCAAGGGCTGGACCATCGAGCGGATGCCCGCCGTGGACCGCATGGCGCTGCGCATCGGGGTGTGGGAGCTGCTGTACAACGACGAAGTTCCGGACGCGGTTGCCGTGGCCGAAGCCGTCGTGAATGTGCGCGAGCTGTCCACCGACGAGTCTCCCGAGTTCGTCAACGGCGTGCTCGGACGCATTCAAAGCGTCAAGGACACCCTGGTCGACTAATCCTCGATTCTCCTGAACTACCGCAAGCCGGAACCTGCTGGGTTCCGGCTTGCGGTATTTAACCCGCAGGGTCCCGGCCCCGCGCGTTGCCCCGGAGGCAGCACCCGCCCAAGCCTAGGCGATTCTGCGCCGCGAGCGGTTGCCACGTGAAAAACTCAACATTATTTCATCGACGTTTCCGACGACCCGCTGTGGCGAAGCCAACAATTCAGGCCCCTCGAAGCTCGGCGCTGCGGTACTTTCCCGCCAATAGCGGGGCTGGCCGCGCGAGCCCGCATGACGCCGTGAGAGAGATCACCGCCCATTCAGTGTCATGCATAGCTTTCCGCTAGGGAATGGCGGCCGGATCGTGATAATTTGAACTAGCAATATTCCTTTAAATCCCGTCCCGTGAGGCGGAGAAGGGAGAGGTGCACACCGATGAATGAAAATTCACAGCCCGATGTGGCTCGCACGGTATTGACCGGCGAGGATATCGAACGTGTACTGACCCGTGTGGCCTTCGAGATTATCGAAGCCAACAAGGGCACCGAAGATCTGGTGCTATTAGGCATTCCAAGCCGCGGATATCCGCTGGCCCAACGCCTCGCACGGCGCATCGCCGCTTCCGCGCCGACCCAGCTTGACCCCGCGTCGCTGGTCGGACAGCTGGACATCACCATGTACCGCGACGACCTGCGGCACACCACCACCCGCACCCCGGCGCCAACCCGCCTGCCGGCAGGCGGCATCGACGGCAAGGTCGTCGTGCTGGTGGACGACGTGCTCTACTCCGGACGCACCATCCGCGCAGCCCTGGATGCACTCTCCGATTGGGGACGCCCGCGCATCGTGCGGCTGGCGGTCCTGGTGGACCGCGGGCACCGCGAACTTCCCATCCGCGCGGACCACGTGGGCAAGAACCTGCCCACGGCAAAAAGCGAAAAGGTGCGCGTGCACCTGGCCGAAGTCGATTCAAGCAACGAAGTAGTCATCGAGGCCAGCGCATGAAGCACCTGCTCTCCACCGCGGATCTAAGCCGCGCCGAAGCCATTGCCATCCTTGATATCGCCGAGGAAATGCGCGAAACCGGCACCCGCGAGGTCAAGAAACTTCCGGCCTTGCGCGGACGCACCGTGGTGAACCTGTTCTTCGAGGACTCCACCCGTACGCGCATCTCCTTCGAGGCCGCCGCCAAGCGGCTGAGCGCGGACGTGATCAACTTCTCCGCCAAGGGCTCGAGCGTGTCCAAGGGCGAATCACTGAAGGACACCGCCCAGACGCTGCTGGCCATCGGCGCCGACGCGGTAGTCATCCGCCACCCGGACTCCGGGGCGCCGGCCCGGCTGGCGGCCACCGACTGGATCGGGCTGCCGATCGTGAACGCCGGAGACGGCACCCACGAGCACCCCACCCAGGCGCTGCTCGACGCCTTCACCCTGCGCCGCCAGCTGGCCCTGCGCGAGGGAGTCAGCCCGGCCGGCCGCGGACTGGACGGATTGAAGGTCGCGATCGTGGGCGACGTCCTGCATAGCCGCGTGGCCCGTTCGAACCTCTGGCTGCTGAACACCCTGGGCGCCTCGGTGACCATGGTCGCCCCGCCGACCCTGCTGCCGGTGGGCGCGAGCGCCTGGCCGTGCACCATCAGCTACAACCTCGACGAGGTCATCGCCTCCGGGGTGGACGCGGTGATGATGCTGCGCGTGCAGGGCGAACGCATGCGAGACGCCTTCTTCCCCAACCCGCGCGAATACTCGCGCTACTGGGGACTGGACGACACCCGGCTGAAGGCCCTGGAAGCCAACGGGGACGAAACCCTCATCCTGCACCCGGGCCCGATGAACCGCGGCCTGGAAATTTCTTCGGCTGCCGCCGACTCGCCGCGTTCGATGGTCCTGGAACAGGTCACCAACGGCGTCGCGGTGCGCATGGCAAGCCTGTATATGCTCCTCTCCGGCGACCTGATCTAAGGAACTGATTATGACGTATTTGATTCGACAGGCCTCCGTGCTCGGTGGCGAACGCGCCGACGTGCTGATCAGTGACGGCAAGATCGCCGAGATCGGCACCATCACCGCGGCCGAAGGCGCCACGGTGATCGACGCCGCCGGCATGGTGCTGCTGCCGGGCCTCGTGGACCCGCACACCCACCTGCGCGAACCGGGCCGCGAAGACGCCGAAACGGTGGAGACCGGATCGAAGGCCGCCGCCAAGGGCGGCTACACCGCGGTGCACGCGATGGCCAACTCCACCCCGGTGGCCGATACCGCCGGCGTCGTGGAGCAGGTCTACGAACTGGGCCGCAAGGCCGGCTGGGTGGACGTCCGCCCGGTAGGTGCGGTCACCGTGGGCCTCGGCGGCGCGCAGCTGAGCGAAATCGGCGCGATGGCCGACTCGCGCGCCAAGGTGCGCATGTTCTCCGATGACGGCATCTGCGTCTCGGACCCGCTGCTGATGCGCCGCGCGCTGGAATACGTGAAGGCCTTCGACGGGGTGATCGCCCAGCACGCCCAGGAGCCACGGCTCACCGAGGGTGCGCAGATGAACGAGGGCGAGGTCTCCGCGGTGCTCGGCATGGCCGGCTGGCCGGCGGTGGCCGAAGAGTCGATCATCGCCCGCGACGTGCTGCTGGCCGAGCATGTCGGCGCGCGCCTGCACGTATGCCACATCTCCACCGCCGGCTCGGTGGAGATCATCCGCTGGGCCAAGGCCCGCGGCATCCAGGTCACCGCCGAGGTCACCCCGCACCACCTGCTGCTGACCGATGAGAAGGTCAAGACCTTCGACCCGGTGTTCAAGGTCAACCCGCCGCTGCGCCGCGAAGAGGACGTGCTGGCGCTGCGCGCCGGCGTCGCCGACGGCACCATCGACGTGATCGGCACCGACCACGCACCGCACCCCTCCGAGGCCAAGGACTGCGAATGGGGAGCCGCCGCGATGGGCATGACAGGGCTGGAAACCGCCCTGTCGATCGTGCAGCATACGCTGGTGGAGACCGGACAGCTTTCCTGGGCCGACGTCGCCCGGATCACTTCCGAGACCCCGGCGAAGATCGGCAGCCTGAGCGATCAGGGCCGTCCGATCGCCGTGGGGGAGCCGGCCAACCTGACCCTGGTCGATCCGGCAGCGCGCTGGATCGTCGACCCTTATGCAATGGCCACCAAGGGGCGCAACTCGCCGTTCGCCGGCATGGAACTGCCCGGGGCCGTGAACGCCACCTTCTACCACGGCCACGCCACGGTGCTCGATGGCGCGCTGGCCAGTCCGCGGGTTGCCAATGACTAGCGGCGAACTCACCTCGGCGCTGGTCACCATCGGGATCGTCGTACTGTTCTGTGCGCTGATCCTGATCGGCTGGCGCAATATGAAACGCCGGCAGTCCGGCATTCCGGCGCCCTACGCCGGGTTCGCGGACCGGCGCGAGCACAGCTTCGAGGGCATGTACGTGGCCACCACCCGGTTCGAGGACTGGCTTGACCGGATCGCCGTGCACCAGCTCGGGGTCCGCGCCAACGCCAGCCTGGAGCTCGGCGAGGCCGGCATCCACCTGATGCGCCCGGGCACCAGCGATGTGCACATTCCCTGGACCGCCTACGTGAAGGTGACCCGCTCCTCGGGCATGGTAGGAAAGTTCGTCGAAAAAGACGGGCTGATCGTGATCACATGGGTGAAGGATGATTTCACCTTCGACACCGGATTCCGTCCTCGCTACCACGAGGACACCGCCAAGATTTATCAGTTGCTGGCGTCGCACCAAGCCGACGCGGCCGAGCAGGAGACAAACTAAGTGAATTCCCTGAGCAACCTACCAGCAGTGTTGGTACTCGAAGATGGCCGCATCTTCCGTGGACGCAGCTACGGCGCCGTGGGCACGACCCTCGGCGAAGCAGTGTTCACCACCGGAATGACCGGGTACCAGGAAACCCTGACCGACCCGTCCTACGCGCACCAGATCGTCGTCCAGACCTTCCCGCACGTGGGCAACACCGGCGTGAACAGCGAAGACCCGGAGTCCAAGCGCATGTGGCCCTCGGGCTATGTGGTCCGCGACGCGGCCCGCCGTCCGAGCAACTGGCGCAGCGAGCGCACCCTGGACGAGGACCTGGTCGGCTACGGCATCGTGGGCATCCGCAACGTGGACACCCGGGCGCTGACCCGCCACCTGCGCGACGCGGGCGCCATGAAGTCCGGCATCTTCTCCGGCGAGGAGGCCAACCGCTCCGACGCGGAGCTCGTCGCGCTGGTCAAGGCGCAGCCGGCAATGGCCGGGCGGAACATCTCCGCGGAGGTCTCCGTGGACAAGGCCTACACCGTGGAACCTGCCGAGCACGGCTTCACCGGCGAACCGCTGCACACCGTCGCCGCCGTGGACCTGGGCATGAAGTCGATGACCCCGCGCCGCCTGGCCGAGCGCGGACTGCGCGTGCACGTGCTGCCGCACGATGCGACCTTGGAGGATATCAAGGCCACCGGCGCCACCGGCGTGTTCTTCTCCAACGGCCCCGGCGACCCGGCCACCGCCACCAAGCAGGTGGAATTGGTCCGCTCCGTGCTGGACGCCGGCATGCCGTACTTCGGCATCTGCTTCGGCAACCAGATCCTGGGCCGCGCGCTGGGCTTCGACACCTACAAGCTGCGCTTCGGGCACCGCGGGATCAACCAGCCGGTGATGGACAAAGCCACCGGGCGGGTGGAGATCACCAGCCAGAACCACGGCTTCGCCGTCGACGCGCCGCTGGAGGGAGCCGTCACCGCACCGGTGGCCCGCTTCGGCCAGGTGGAGGTCTCGCACTTCTCGCTGAACGACCGCGTGGTCGAGGGCCTGTCCTGCCTGGACATCCCGGCGTTCTCCGTGCAGTACCACCCGGAGGCAGCATCCGGCCCCCACGATGCCGCCTACCTATTCGACCGTTTCGTTTCCGCGATGAATTCCGCCGCAGATAAGGACAGCAAGTAATGCCTAAGCGCACCGATCTCAACTCAGTACTCGTCATCGGTTCGGGTCCGATCGTCATCGGCCAGGCGGCCGAATTCGACTACTCCGGCACCCAGGCCCTGCGCGTGCTCAAGGAGGAGGGCCTGCGGGTCATCCTGGTCAACTCCAACCCGGCCACCATCATGACCGACCCGGAATTCGCCGACGCCACCTACGTGGAGCCGATCACCCCGGAGGTCGTGGAGAAGATCATCGCCAAGGAGCGCCCGGACGCGATCCTTCCCACCCTGGGCGGCCAGACCGCGCTGAACACCGCCATCGCGCTGGACAAGTCCGGTGCCTTGGAGAAGTACAACGTCGAGCTGATCGGCGCGAATATCGAAGCCATCGAGCTGGGCGAGGACCGCGAGAAGTTCAAGGGCGTTGTCGAGCGCTGCGGCGCCGAGTCCGCCAAGTCGGTCATCGTGCACACCCTGGAGGAGGCCTTCGCCGCCGTCGAGATCCTGAACTACCCGGTGGTGGTGCGCCCTTCGTTCACCATGGGCGGGCTGGGCTCGGGCATGGCCTACAACGCCGAGGACCTGCGCCGCATCGCCGGCGCCGGGCTGCAGTACTCGCCGACCACCGAGGTGCTCCTGGAGGAGTCCATCCTGGGCTGGAAGGAATACGAGCTGGAGATGATGCGCGACAAGAACGACAACGTCGTGGTCGTCTGCTCCATCGAGAACTTCGATCCGGTCGGCGTGCACACCGGCGACTCGATCACCGTCGCCCCGGCGATGACGCTGACCGACCGCGAATACCAGAACCTGCGCGACATCTCCATCGCGGTCATCCGCGAGGTGGGCGTGGACACCGGCGGCTGCAACATCCAGTTCGCCATCGAGCCGGACACCGGCCGCGTGGTGGTCATCGAGATGAACCCGCGCGTCTCGCGTTCCTCCGCGCTGGCCTCCAAGGCCACCGGCTTCGCGATCGCCAAGATCGCCACCAAGCTGGCCGTGGGCTACACCCTGGATGAGATCCCGAACGACATCACGAAGAAGACCCCGGCCTCCTTCGAGCCGGCCCTGGACTACGTGGTCGTCAAGGTCCCGCGCTTCGCCTTCGAGAAGTTCCCGGCCGCCGACAAGACGCTGACCACCACGATGAAGTCCGTCGGCGAGGCGATGGCCCTGGGCCGCAACTTCACCGAGGCGCTGCAGAAGGCCCTGCGCTCGCTGGAGCAGAAGGGCTCCGAGCTGTCCTTCGAGCCGATCCCGGAAGCGGAGCACGAGGCCGTGCTGGCCTCGATCGTCAAGGGCTCGACCGAGCGCCTGTCGCTGGTCCAGCGCCTGCTGTTCTCCGGGGTATCCATCGAGCGCCTGTTCGAAACCACCGCCATCGATCCGTGGTACCTGGATCAGCTGGCGCTGATCAACGAGACCGCGCAGCTGATCGCCGCGAACAAGGACCTGTCCGAGGAGCTGCTGCGCGAGGCCAAGCGCCACGGCTTCTCCGACGCGCAGATCGCGGCCTTGACCGGCAAGTCCGAGGCGGTCATCCGCGGGATCCGCCACGCGCTGGGCGTGCGCCCGGTCTACAAGACCGTGGACACCTGCGCGGCCGAGTTCGAGGCGTTCACCCCGTACATGTACTCGACCTATGACGAGGAAACCGAGGTGCTCGCGCATCAGAAGCCTTCGGTGATCATCCTCGGCTCCGGGCCGAACCGCATCGGCCAGGGCATCGAATTCGACTACTCCTGCGTGCACGCGGTGATGGCATTGCGCGCCGCCGGGCACGACACCGTGATGATCAACTGCAACCCGGAAACCGTGTCCACCGACTACGACATCTCCGACCGCCTGTACTTCGAGCCGCTGACCCTGGAAGACGTGCTGGAAATCATCCACGCCGAGGAGCAGTCCGGCGGGGTACTCGGCGTCTTCGTGCAGCTGGGCGGGCAGACCCCGCTGAAGCTCGCCGCCGAGCTGAAGGCCGCCGGCGTGCCGATCCTGGGCACCTCCCCGGAGGCCATCGACCTGGCCGAGCACCGCGGCGCCTTCCAGCAGGTGCTGGACAACGCCGGGCTGATCGCCCCGAAGAACGGCACCGCGGTGTCCTTCTCCGATGCGAAGACCATCGCGGACTCCATCGGCTACCCGGTGCTGGTGCGCCCGAGCTACGTGCTCGGCGGACGCGGCATGGAAATCGTGTATGACGAGGCGCATCTGGAGCGCTACATCGCCAACGCCACCGAGATCACCGTGGACCACCCGGTGCTGGTGGACCGCTTCCTGGAAGACGCCATCGAGATCGACGTGGACGCCCTGTTCGACGGCACCGATCTGTACATCGGCGGCATCATGGAGCACATCGAAGAGGCCGGCATCCACTCCGGCGACTCTTCGTGCACCCTGCCTCCGATCACCTTGGGCCCGGATGTGCGCGACCGCGTGGCGGCAGCCACCCGGGCCATCGCCGAGGGCGTGGGCGTGCGCGGGCTGATCAACATCCAGTTCGCGCTGGCAAGCGACATCCTCTACGTGATCGAGGCGAACCCGCGTGCCTCGCGCACCGTGCCGTTCACCTCGAAGGCCACCGGCGTGCAGCTGGCCAAGGTCGCCGCCCTGATCGGCGTCGGGCACAGCATCGCCGAAATGCGCGGCACTTCGCTGCCGGCCACCGGCGACGGCACCCACCTGCCGGATTCGGCACCGATCGCGGTGAAGGAAGCGGTGCTTCCGTTCGCTCGCTTCCGCACCCCGGAGGGCAAGGTCGTCGACTCGCTGCTGGGCCCTGAGATGCGCTCCACCGGCGAGGTGATGGGCATCGACAAGTACTTCGACACCGCCTTCGCCAAGTCCCAGGCGGCGGCGAACAACCCGCTGCCTACCGGCGGCAAGGTCTTCGTCTCGGTCGCCAACCGCGACAAGCGCTCCATCGTGATCCCGGTCAAGCACCTGGCCGACATCGGGTTCGAGATCCTGTCCACCGGCGGCACCGCCGAGGTGCTGCGCCGCAACGGCATCCCGACCCAGGTGGTGGGCAAGGTCCACGAAGGCGGCGAGTCGATCGTGGACTTGATCAACGCCGGCCAGATCGGCCTGATCCTGAATACTCCGACGGGCTCCGAAGCCCGCGGGGACGGCTACGAGATCCGTGCCGCCGCCGTTTCGGTGGGCACCCCGATCATCACCACCGTGGCCGAGTTCGGCGCCTGCGTGCAGGCCATCGACGCGCTGCGCGAATACGAGTGGGACGTCACCAGCTTGCAGGAGCACGACAAGAACCTGCGCGGGGCCCGCAATGCCTAACTTCGGAACCCGCCTTCGGGCGGCGATGGAGGCCTCGGGGCCCCTGTGTGTGGGCATCGACCCGCACCCGGGGCTGCTCCGGGCGTGGGGGCTGGAGGACAGCGCCGCCGGAGTGCGATCTTTCTCACTGACCGTGGTGGAAGCCATGGCCGGGGCGGCCGCAATTCTCAAGCCGCAGGTCGCTTTATATGAGCGATTTGGCTCGGCCGGATTCGCCGCCCTGGAAGAAACTCTGCGCGCAGCAAAATCCGCGGGAATTTTAACCCTCGCGGATGCCAAGCGTGGCGACATCGGATCGACCATGGCAGCCTATGCGACCGCGTGGTTGGACGATGCCTCGCCACTGGCCAGCGACGCGGTGACGCTGAGCCCATACCTGGGCTACGAGTCCCTGCGCCCGGCCATAGACCTGGCCGCGCAGACCGGTCGCGGAGTGTTCGTCTTGGGGCTGACTTCGAACCCGGAGGGGCCCTCCGTGCAGCATGTAGGCGGGGAAAAGTCGGTTGCAAAATCGATTATTGACCAAGTCAGTGCCGAAAATGCGGATGCTGAAGATATGGGCCATGTGGGCCTGGTGGTCGGCGCAACGATCGGAGATGCCCCCAAGAAATTGGGCATCGACCTGAGTCTGACCAAGGCTCCCTTGCTCACCCCGGGTCTCGGCGCCCAAGGGGCTACAGCACAGGATATCGCCACCGCTTTCGCCGGCAGCTACCGCCAGGTGCTAGGCACGAGCAGCCGCGACATCCTCCAGGCGGGGCCTAGTGTAAACGCATTGCGCGCAAAAGCGTTGCAAGTACGCGATGAATTATTGGCCGCCGGCTAAATAAATAGCAGAATCGCGTTGTGGCTATTACAGTTTCTGGTAGCCACAACGCGATTACTCTTGCAAAAACCGCGTTTGATCGCTATGTTCACAACATAGCCATAGTCCACTACACATTAAGGATGGCTGAACGATGGTACTGCGAGAACTCTCAGACGAAGACCGCATCCGGGCTCGCGCCAAGGCATTGGCCGCCCGCACCCGCCGTGCGGAAATTAAAGCCCAGTTCAGTGCCGGCAAAATCTCCATCACGGAGGTACTAGACTTGGTATACGAAGATGAGGCTGTGGGACGCATGCGTGTCATGGACCTCTTGGAGTCGGTGCCGGGTGTCGGCGAAGTGCGCGCAGCGAATCTGCTGGAGCGTCTTGGCATTTCCCCTTCGCGTCGCTTGCGCGGATTGGGACGCAAGCAGCGCACGGCAATCACCGAACACTTCAAACAATCTCCGCCAAAAACGAAAGTGTAGTCAATGACCGCTGCGTCGGTAACCGTTCTAGCCGGCCCTACGGCCGTAGGCAAGGGCACCGTCTCTACCTACATCCGTGACAATTATCCTGATGTCTGGCTCTCGGTGTCGGCAACGACACGGGAGCCTCGGCCGGGGGAACAAGATGGAGTCCACTACTTCTTTGTGGGCCCGGAAAAGTTCCATCAGCTGGTGGACAACGACGACATGCTGGAATGGGCGGTGGTGCACGGGCGCAATAGCTACGGCACCATTCGCTCAACGGTTAATGACGCGGTGGCCAACGGCAAGAAAGTACTGCTGGAAATAGATTTGCAGGGCGCGAGGCAGGTTAAAGAGACGCTGCCCGATGCGAAGTTCGTCTTTTTGGCCCCGCCATCCTGGGACGAATTGGTGCGCCGGCTGATCGGGCGCGGTACCGAAACCGCCGAAGAGCAGCAGCGCCGGCTAGAAACCGCTAAACTGGAACTTGCGGCCGAATCGGAATTCGATGTAACCATCGTTAATGACGATGTTCCACGTGCCGCCGAAGAGCTTGTTGCCCTCATGGGGCTGAAGAATGACTAAAGGGAGTCCTGTGTCCAATCTAGAGGGAATCATTAACCCATCGATCGACTCGTTGCTTGAGACCAACGACTCGAAGTACGCGCTGGTGCTGAATTCGGCCAAGCGCGCACGCCAGATCAACGCTTACTACGCACAGCTGAACGAAGGCCTGTTCGAGTATGTTGGTCCATTGGTTGAGACCAAGTTGAATGAGAAGCCATTGACCATCGCACTTCGCGAACTGGACAATCAGCTGCTCAAGGTCTCGCGGGCCGAGGCCACCGAAGACTAATAGCAAAGATGGCGTCCCGAGCGGACGCCATCTTTTTCTTTAACCACCAGGTTATAAATCACCAAGGATGAACTGCGTGAAGCGTATCGTTTTGGGCGTCTCGGCCGGGATCGCCGCCTATAAGTCAGTGTTGTTGCTTCGCCTGCTGCGCGAGGCCGGACATCACGTGGACGTAATTCCCACCGAGAATGTGGCTAACTTCGTAGGCAACGCCACCTGGGAGGCCCTGTCCGGCAATCCGGTGACCTCCAATGTCTTCGACGCCGTCGAATCGGTGAACCACGTGCGCTTGGGCCAGCAGGCAGATCTGGTGCTCGTCGTCCCGGCTACCGCCGATATCATGGCCAAGGCCGCCGCCGGGATCGCCGATGATCTGTTGACCGGCACGCTGCTTGCCACGCGTGCCCCGGTGGTGATGGCCCCGGCCATGCATACCGAAATGTGGCAGCACCAGGCCACACGCGCAAATGTCGACACGCTGCGCGGCCGCGGAGTGAAGGTTATCGAACCGGCCAGCGGGCGCCTGACCGGCAAGGACACCGGCCCCGGAAGGCTTCCGGAGCCCGAAGAGATCTTCGCCGAGATCGCGCCATTGCTGAGCACCCCCATGCTGGCCGGACAGCGCGTCCTGATCACCGCCGGGGGCACCCGCGAGCCGCTGGACCCGGTGCGCTTCCTGGGCAACCGTTCCTCGGGACGCCAAGGCGTCGCTCTGGCGCAGGCCGCCCGTGATGCCGGTGCGCAGGTGACGCTGCTCGCGACGCACCTTGAGGTTCCGGCCCCGCATGGGGTCCGCCTGGTCCACGCCTCCAGCGCACTGGAACTGCGTGCGGCCGTTTTTGCCGAAGCGCCGGGAAACGATGTGCTGATCATGAACGCGGCCGTCGCCGACTTCCGACCGGCTTCCATCGAGAATTCGAAGATCAAGAAACGCGACGAGCACTCCGCCCCGGTGATCACCCTGGTGCGCAATCCGGACATCCTGGCCGAGGTGGTCCAGGCGCGTTCGGCGGACGCCACCCTGCCCGGGTTGATCGTTGGCTTCGCCGCCGAGACGGGCGATGAGCACGGCAGCGTGCTGGACTACGGCCGTTCCAAGCTCGAACGCAAGGGCTGCGAAATGCTGGTGGTCAACGAGGTCGGCGCGCAGCTGACCTTCGGGGAGGACACCAATAGCGTTCAGGTGCTTTTCGCCTCGCAGGCGCCCAGCGTGCAGGCCCAGGGAAGCAAGCTGGACGTGGCACGGGTCGTCATAGAGCAGATCGCCGACGCAATAATCGGACATTCACGCGTCACAAAGTGAGCCGCGCCATATAGCGCTTGGTCACGTAACGTCGCAACTAAAAGCAATCGGTCGGTCAGACCAGATAGAGTAAAAAGGTGACTTCAACTAGCCCCGAACTTCGTCTTTTCACCTCGGAATCCGTCACCGAGGGACACCCGGACAAGATTTGCGACCAGATCTCGGATGCAATCCTCGACGCCATGCTGGCGCAGGATCCGAACTCCAAGGTTGCGGTCGAAACGCTGACCACCACCGGACTGGTGCATGTGGCCGGTGAGGTAACCACCAACGGTTATGTCGAGATCCCCGAGATCGTGCGCAGCACCATCCTGGATATCGGCTATGACTCCTCGGCCAACGGCTTCGACGGCGCCCGCTGCGGCGTGTCGGTCTCCATCGGCCAGCAGTCCCAGGAAATCCACGACGGCGTGTTCAACTCGCTGGAATCCCGCGAGGGTACCGCCGAGGGGCCGCGCGACCTGCAGGGCGCCGGCGACCAGGGCCTGATGTTCGGCTACGCCTCGGATGAAACCGATTCGCTGATGCCCACCCCGATCTTCCTCGCTCACCGCCTCTCCGAGCGGTTGACCCAGGTGCGCAAGAACGGACGCATGCCGTTGCTGCGCCCGGACGGCAAAACCCAGGTGACCATCGGCTACGACGGGGACACCCCGGTCTCG
This sequence comes from Arthrobacter sp. MYb221, assembly GCF_002979835.1. Classification (NCBI taxonomy): domain Bacteria; kingdom Bacillati; phylum Actinomycetota; class Actinomycetes; order Micrococcales; family Micrococcaceae; genus Arthrobacter; species Arthrobacter sp. MYb221. Next base: position 113,880 of record NZ_PCPW01000001.1, read on the forward strand.
GTGGATACCGTGGTGGTTTCCAGCCAGCACGCCGCCGAGTACGAGCTGGAGACGCTGAAGGCCGATCTCGCCGAAGAGGTGGTTGCGCCGATTCTGGAGCGCGTGGACCTGGATACCTCGAACGTGAAAATCATTCTGAACCCTTCGGGCCCGTTCGTCATCGGCGGTCCGGTGGGTGATGCCGGGTTGACCGGCCGCAAGATCATCGTGGACACCTACGGTGGTTTCGCCCGCCACGGCGGTGGCGCGTTCTCCGGCAAGGACCCTTCGAAGGTTGACCGTTCGGCGGCCTACGCGATGCGCTGGGTAGCCAAGAACGTCGTCGCAGCAGGCCTGGCCCGCCGCGCCGAGGTGCAGGTGGCCTACGCCATCGGCGTGGCGCGTCCGGTGGGACTCTATGTGGAGACCTTCGGCAGCGAAACGGTTGACCCGGCCAAGATAACCCACGCCATCAACGAGATCTTCGACCTGCGCCCGCTGGGCATTATCGAAGACCTGGACCTCTTGCGTCCGATCTACCGCAAGACCGCCGCGCACGGCCACTTCGGCCGCGACGACAACGATTTCACCTGGGAGCGTCTGGACCGCGTGGACGCGTTGCGCAACTGGTTCAACGCCTAGGAACCAGGTGCAGCAGGATGCCCTGATCTCAGCACCCGAGCCGGCCCGTATCAAACGGGTTGCCCGGGTGCTGATTGATTCTTCGGTCCCGCACCTGGACCGGCTCTTCGACTATGAGGTGCCGCCCTCGATGGTTCAAGGCGCGAGAGTGGGTGCGCGCGTCAAGGTGCCCTTCGGCCCGCAGCAGCTGCCTGGGTTCATCACCGAAATCCTCGAAGACCATCCCTCGCCGATCAAGCTGAAGGCGCTGGCGAAACTAGTCAGCGACCAGGTTGTATTGCACCGTCCGGTCTTCGAGGTCGCCGAGCTGGTGGCCAACCGCTATGCCGGCACCGTGTGGGATGTGGTGCGCCTTGCGGTGCCGCCGCGCGCGGCGAAGGTGGAGAAAGAAGAGCTGCTCGACCAGCTGCCCACCCTGCCCGAATCACCGAATCAGCTAGAGCACTACGAGCAGGGCGCCCAAGCGCTGCAAGCCTGGGCCAATGGGGACACGTTGCGGGCGGTGGCCACCTGGGTGCCGAACTTCTTTGGCTCCTGGCCAGGATTCCTGCTGGATGCCTGCCGCCCGGTGCTGTCGCGCAAGGAACGGGTCCTGCTCCTGGTGCCCGATGCCAGCGATCTGGAACGCCTAGCCGAGCATCTGGACGAGCACTATGGCAAGGATTGCTATGCGCGCTTGCAGGCCGATGACGGGCCGACTCCGCGCTACCGGAATTTCTTGCGCGCCATCGGCGGCCACGTGCACATCGTGATCGGCACGCGTTCGGCGGCCCAATGCCACGTGCCGGATCTTGGGCTGATCGTGCTGTGGCAGGATTCGGACCAATCCCATCGCGAGCAACGCGCGCCCTACCAGCATGCGCGCGAGGTGGCGCTGCTGCGCAGCACACACGGAAACTGCTCGTTGCTGATCGCCTCGCCATCACGTTCGGTGGAGGCCCAACGCCTGGTCGCTACCGGCTGGGCCATCGAGTTGAAGACGCCGCGTGAGATTTTACGCGCACACACCGCCCGCGTGGTGGCGACCACCAACGATTTTGAACTGGAACGAGATCCGGTGCTGGCCCGGGCCCGAATCCCGTCCCTTGCCTGGCGGGAGGCCACCAAGGCCCTGGAAACCGGCCCGGTGCTGGTCCAGGTGGCCCGCACCGGGTTCATGCCCGCCCTGGCCTGCCAGGACTGCCGCACGCTCGCGCGCTGCCCGCAATGCCAAGGTCCGCTGCAGCTGGGCGGCTCCGGTCATCATGTGGCCTGCAAATGGTGCGGAGAGCAGTATCGCGAGTACCGGTGCGCAGAGTGCAGCTCTCCGCGCATCCGCGCCGCCAGCATCGGCGCCGACCGCACCGCCGACGAGTTGGGCCTCGCCTTCCCGAAGGTGCCGGTGATTTCCTCCACCGGTGCGAAGCCGGTGCGCCGGCTCAGCGGCAAGCCGGCGCTTGTCGTCGCCACTCCGGGGGTCGAACCCTTCGCGGAAGCCGGATACCGTGCGGTGCTCCTCTTGGACGCCGACAAGATGATGGCCCATGACTCCTTGCGCAACACCGAAGAGGTGCTCAGCCGGTGGTTCACCGCAGCCTCTCTGGCCAGCAGCTCCGGGGTCGTGGTGCTCACCGGAACGCCCAGCCCGGCCGGGGCCGCGCTGGTCAGGTACGACCCGGCGAGCTTTGCCGAACGGGAGCTGGGGGAGCGGCGTGAACTTGGCCTGCCCCCAGCGGTGCGCAGCGCCGTGATCTCCGGCCCCGGGGCCGAACGGTTGATCGCCGCACTGGACCCGGCAATGCGCGAACGGCTTCAAATCCATGGGCCGACCATTATCGACGGGCCACCGATCGAACACCGTTATGTGGTCTTCTACTCCTACGCCGAGGGAGCGGCAGTGACCTCGGCGCTGCGCGCCCTGCGCGCGCGGATGTCCGCGGCCAAGGACCCGGTGGTCAATATCGCTGTGGATCCCGACGAGGTGCTCTGATCCCCGTTTAGGCGTCGATCCGATCCAGGAATGTGGTGATCGCCGCGGCGGTCTCGGGTGCTTTTTCGTAGTGGATCAGGTGGCCGACGTCTTCGAGCATCACCAGTTCGGCGTGCGCGAAGCTCGCCCGCAGGGTTTCCTGGGTTTGCGCGGTGCCCAGCTCATCGAGCATGCCGCCAACCAGCAAGGCCGGGATGCCGATTGTCCCGGCGTACCCGCCCACCGTGCAGCTGATCGATGCTTGGTAGGACTGGGCCAGGGTGTCGCGTGAATGGAAACCGCCGAAGTAGGCGCGGTGTTGCTCGCGCACGTACGCACGCATTGCCGGATCCTTGCTTTTGGTCATGACCAGGCTCATCGCGTCGGAGAAGAGCTTCGAGCGGAGCACCGCCTCGCCAAGGGCCGCGGGGAGTTTGGCGCACAGCGTGTAGTAGCAGCCGGTGAGCTTGGCGATGAAGGCTTGGGAGGATTCGAGGGCCAACTCGGAAATGGGATTGAGCAGCAGCAGGGCGGAGAAGCCGCGCTGCGTGGCGAGTTTGGCGGCGACCAGCGAGCCGAAGGAATGCCCGAGCAAGATGCTGTGCGCCGGCAGGTGAAGTTCGTCGGCCAGGTCGTTGAGCGCCAGGGCATAGCCGTCGACGTCGTGAGCCAGCTGCATCGAGGTGGATGCGCCGAACCCCGGCAGGTCCGGCACGATGATCGTATATTGCGGCAGCTGCTCGATGATCCGGGTCAGTCCGTGATGATCCCCGCGGAATCCATGGATCGCAAAGATGACCCCGGCGCTGCTTGCGGTGCTGGCCGGATAGCTGAAGACCCTGGTGCTCGAGCCGTGCAGGGCGTGGGTGGTAACCAATTCGGTGCGTGGGCTCATAGCTTAAAGCCTACCCGTCCAAGAGGGCCATCGCGGTGCCCTCGTCTATGACCAGTTCGGTGATCAGCCCGCCATTGAGTGCGCCGCGAACGGCGTTGATCTTGCCTCGGCCGGCCACCACGCAGAAGCGCCGTGGCACCTGGCGCAGCGCGGCGAGGGTGGGGCCGGTAGCGCGGGCATTGATCTCGATTTTTGCGTCATTTCCATGCTTGTCGAAGAACACGGTGGCCACGTCGCCCACCACACCCTTCTCTCGCAATTGCCGTGTTTCGGCCTCGCTCAGGTAGCCACCGCGGTACACCTGGGAGGCGAGTTTTGAGTCGGCCGCGCCGAGCGAGAAGACCGCCAGGTTCATTTCCTCCTGAATATTCAGCACGCGTCGCACGGAAGTTTCCTGCCACATCGCTTCCCGCGTGCTGGCCTTGTCGAAGAAGGCCGGGACCGGGAACTGTTCGGTGCGCGCGGTGAAGGCCTGGCCGAAGCGGGTGAGGATTTCGCTTGCATAGCGCACACCGCTGGATACCGGGTTGGCGGCCCCATTCAATTGGACGACCACCGAATCATGGGTGGGATGGCTGTTCAAGGCGGCGGAAACCGCTTGCATGGTTTGCCCCCATGCCACGCCAATGGTCATCGATGAGGAGACCATGGTGCCCAAGTGGTAGGCGGCATGCGCCGACACGCGTTGGAGGAGTTCGGTATCGTCCATCGAGCCGTCGGTAGGCACCAAATGCACGCTGATCCCGTATTGCTCGGCGAGCTGGTTGCCGAGCAGCGCGGACATATTTGCGGAAGGGTTGATCTTCACCGACACCATACCGGTGCGTTTGGCATGAGCGAGCAGGCGGGAGACCGTGGAGCGTGAAACCCCGAGTTCACGGGCGATTACCTCCATCTTGATGTCCTGCAGGTAATACAGCTGGGCCGCCCGCAACGCATCCTTCGCTTTGGGGCTGGCTTGCACGGATGTGCCAGGATTTGGCAGTTTGTACGGACCGGAGCTGGGGGATATCTGCATCAATGGGACCTTTTCTGCACGTTTGTGCATTTCGTTTGACCGTTTCGTTCCATGGTGACCAGACTAACTGTTGACACGTACCAATCGTCAATAAAGGGGCATGTAATCGTGAATCGGGACCAGCTAGAGCAACTTCGTGCACGGCCAAAGGCGCGCGTGCTCGTTGTCGGCGGCGGCATCAATGGCGTAGCAACTTTCCGCTACCTGGCGATGCAGGGAATCGATGTGGCGCTGGTGGAACGCGGGGACTACTGCCAAGGCGCCTCGGGTGCCAGCTCGCATATGATCCACGGTGGCATCCGCTACCTGGAGAACGGAGAGTTCCGTCTGGTCCACGAATCGGTCCAGGAACGCAACTCCCTGTTGGAGATCGCCCCGCACTATGTGAAACCGCTGCAGACCACGATTCCGATCTTCTCCACCTTCTCCGGCATGCTCAGCGCTCCAATGCGCTTCTTGAGCCACAAGTCGGGAAAGCCCACCGAACGAGGTGCGGCGCTGATCAAGGCCGGCCTGATCATGTATGACGTCTTCGCCGGCATCGGCGGACGCAATACCCCATGGCATAACTTCAAGGGAGCCAAGGCCGCCCGCAAGGACCTGCCCGCATTGCGCGACGATGTGAAGTACACCGCCACCTACTTCGACGCCTCGGTGCATAACCCCGAGCGGCTCACCCTGGACGTCTTGCGCGACGGACTGAAGGCCAGCGACCAAGCGCGCGCCTCGAACTACGTGGAGCTTGCCGGCGTTGAATCGGGAACCGCGAAATTGCGCGATGTGCTCAGCGGCGCGGAATTTGATTTCGACGCCGAGGTCATCATCAATGCCACCGGCGCCTGGGTTGACCTGACCAACGCGGAGCTTGGCAAGGAAACCAAATGGACCGGCGGCACCAAGGGCTCGCACATCGTGCTGGACCACCCGGAACTGCTTGCCGCCACCGGCGGGCGTGAGATCTTCTTCGAAAACGAAGACGGCCGCATCGTGCTGATTTACCCGATGCTCGGCCGCGTCCTGGTGGGCACCACCGACCTGGAACACGATATGCGTGATCCTGCGGTGTGCACCGAGGCGGAAGTGGACTACTTCTTCGACCTGATCCAACAGGTCTTCCCGCGGATCGAGGTGGCCAAGGAAGATATCGTCTACAAGTTCTCCGGCGTGCGTCCGCTGCCAAACCACGACGATACCGCTCCGGGCTTCGTTTCGCGCGATTACCAGGTGAAGGAAACCCGCCTGACCGATAGCACTACGATGCTTTCGCTGATCGGCGGCAAATGGACCACCTTCCGCGCGCTGGCCGAGAACCTCGGGGGCAAGGCGTTGGATTTCCTGGGCGAAAGCGCGAAGGTCAGCACCGAAGGTGTGGCCATCGGCGGAGGCAAGAACTTCCCGAAGAACGACGGCGAACTTGCCGCCTGGTATGCCGCCCGCGAGCAGCGTGCGCCGCATTCACGCCTGCGCGTGTTGCTCGAGCGCTACGGCACCGGGGCCGACAGCGTGCTGGAGCAGCTCGGCCAGCACGAGCAGCTCCTGGAGCACAGCAGCGAACTGTCCGTTGAAGAACTTGCCTACTTAGCCGAGCATGAGCAGGTCGGTCGCCTGATTGACGTGTTCATCCGGCGCACCAACCTCGCCTTCCGCGGGCTGGTCACCAAAAGTTTGGTCATCGAGGTCGCCTCGCACCTCGTGACGCCAATGGGCTGGGATCAGTCCCAGACCGAAGCCGAGATCGACCATTCGCTCTCGGTACTTGCAGATAGCCATGGGGTCATCCTCGCGTAACCTGCACCGGCCGGCGGCAGGTTGCCGTCGGCCTACGAAATCACTAAGAGGTCAATGTTGTCCACTCACGTGTTTCTTGCCGAATTAGCCGGCACATTCATTCTCCTACTCATGGGCGGCGGTGTCTGCGCCAACGTCGCGTTGAAAGGCACCCTCGGTAGCGCCGCCGGATGGCTTGCCATCAGCTTCGGCTGGGGTCTAGGCGTCTATTGCGGTGTCTGGATCGCCGGTATTTCAGGTGCTCACCTGAACCCTGCGGTGACCCTGGGCTTGATGATCAACCCAGATATCACCGAATACGCACCGGGCGTCGCCATCACCTTCGCCAACACCATGCTCTATTTCCTGGCGCAGCTCGTTGGTGCCTTCCTTGGCGCCGTTGGCGTCTGGCTGGCCTACAAAAAGCACCTCGATGACAAGCAGAACGCCGGCAGCCAGCTTGGCGTCTTCGCCACCGGTCCGGCGATCCGCTCCTATGGCTGGAACGTCGTCACCGAGGTATTCGGCACGTTTGTGCTCGTCTTCGTCATCGCCGGTCTGGGAAAGACCCCGCACCAGCTCGGCCCGCTAGCGGTCGCACTGCTCGTGGTGGCCATCGGCCTGTCCCTCGGCGGAGCTACCGGCTACGCCATCAACCCGACCCGTGACCTCGGTCCGCGACTGGCACACGCTATCCTTCCTATCAAGGGCAAGGGTTCTTCCGACTGGGCCTACTCCTGGGTGCCCATCACCGGTCCGGTCATTGGTGGTCTACTTGGCGGCGTCGCTGCCGGCTTCCTGTTCTAGAAAGAGAGATGTGAATCATGAGTGAAAAATATGTCATCGCCATTGACCAGGGAACGACCAGTTCCCGAGCCATCGTCTTCGATCATGCAGGCGAGGTTGTCTCGGTAGGCCAGCTGGAGCACGAACAGATTTTCCCGGCCGCTGGTTGGGTTGAGCACGACGCAGCGGAAATCTGGAACAACACCCGAGAAGTCATCGGCCAAGCCCTGTCCAAGCAAAACCTGACCCGCCACGACATCGAAGTTGTCGGCATCACCAACCAGCGCGAAACCGCCGTGGTCTGGGACAAGAACACCGGCAAGCCGGTGTACAACGCGATCGTCTGGCAAGACACCCGCACCCAGGACATCGTCGACGAGTTGGCCAAGGACGGGGGAGTCGACCGCTACAAGGACCGCGTCGGCCTGCCACTGGCCACGTATTTCTCCGGAACCAAGATCAAGTGGATCCTGGACAACGTCGAAGGCGCTCGGGAGCGTGCCGAAGCCGGCGACCTGATCTTCGGCACCACTGATACGTGGGTGCTGTGGAACCTGACCGGCGGCGTGGACGGCGGCGTGCACGTCACCGACGTGACCAACGCTTCGCGCACCCTGTTCATGGATCTGAAGACGCTGACCTGGGATGAGCAGATCCTGGCGGACTTCGGTGTGCCAGCTTCGATGATGCCCGAGATTCGCTCTTCCTCAGAGGTGTATGGCACCGTGGCCGGCAATCAGCTGCTGCGCGAAGTACCCGTGGCCGGCATCCTGGGCGACCAGCAGGCAGCCACCTTCGGCCAGGCCGCTTTCACCGCCGGTACCGCGAAGAACACTTACGGCACCGGTTGCTTCTTGATCTTCAACACCGGCACCGAGATCGTGCATTCCTCTAACGGTTTGCTCACCACCATGGCCTACAAGCTGGGCGATGCCGCTCCGGTCTATGCCTTGGAAGGCTCGATCGCCGTGGCCGGTTCGCTGGTGCAGTGGTTGCGTGACAATATCGGCATGATCGCCACGGCTCCCGAGATTGAAGAGCTGGCGGCCAAGGTGGAGGACAACGGCGGGGTCTACATCGTCCCGGCGTTCTCGGGCCTGTTCGCCCCGTATTGGCGTGCCGAGGCTCGTGGCGCCATTGTGGGCCTGACCCGCTTCGCGAACAAGAACCATATTGCCCGCGCGGCGCTGGAGGCCACCGCCTTCCAGACCCGCGAGGTGCTTGATGCGGTCAACGCCGACGCCGAGGTGCCTCTGACCGAGCTGAAGGTTGACGGTGGCATGGTTGCCAACGAGAGCCTGATGCAGTTCCAGGCGGACATCCTAGGTGTCCCGGTGGTCCGTCCAAAGGTTACCGAAACCACTGCATTGGGCGCCGCATATGCCGCAGGCCTGGCCGTGGGCTTCTGGAAGGGCCTGGGCGAGCTGGAAACCAACTGGTCCGAGGACAAGCGTTGGGAACCGGCCATGGGTGAAGAAGAGCGCGAGCGCAGCCTGCGCCTTTGGAAGAAGGCAGTGACTCGCACCTTCGATTGGGTGGATGAGGACACGAAGGCCTAACTCGGCCTCGCCGCCCTCGACCTTGTCGATGAGCCGATAGCAGCGGACCCCGAATCAACTGATAATCGTTGATTCGGGGTCCCGCTGTCGTTAACCCTCAACGCCGGGACATCACTCGTCGTTCTCCGGTGGCTCCGGACCAGCTACATCGGGGTCGGGAGCATCACCGAGCTGCAGCGCATCCCAATAGGTGTTGCGCCGCGGTTTCTGCTCCGGGTCCAGATGCGGAGGCAGGATGACGTGCGGCAGGCCGTTGACGTCCACGATCTTAAGCTGTCCGAGATGGCGGCTATGGTGGCCATCGGGGCAGACCGCCGCCCCGGATTTAACACTTGTGGTGCCACCCTCGGCCCAGGGCAGCTTATAGTGATCGATCTCCACGTGATCGGGAGCCGTGGTGCAGCCGGGCACAATGCATCCGCGATCACGCGCCAGCACACCCGCCCGCACGTAGCCCTCGTGGTAGCGTCTGGATCTTCCCATGTCCAGGGGTTGGCTGTTGCCGCCGAGCACCACGGGGATCACATTGGCTTTGGCAAGAGCCCGTCTGAGCTCGCCGGGCGGGAGCCGAACGCCGTTGGAAGTAGTCCCATAAGCGCGGTCCAGATTCTGCAGATCGCTGAGCCACATGTAGACAATGAATCGCGGGATGACCGCCTTGGCCTTGCCTCCTGCGGGGGTGGCGAGAATCGCCATGAGCGCGTTGAGCCTGCGCAGTGCGACGCTGACCTCCTCGCGGTCCGAGGCAACTTCTGCGTTGGCCGGGATGCTCTTCCCGGGCGTTGCTTCAGCATCGTCCGCTGGCAGCTCGGGTTTGGCTCCGGAGGGTTCTTCCGCTGCGCGGGCCCAGTCGGGCATGGGATTTTCGGTGCGCAGCCATGTTGGTGCTCCGGCTGTTGGTTCCTCGGCGGTGCCGGACCGGTCGATAGATTCGGCGGATTCCGCCGCCCGGGCAGCCGTTGGCTCGGTGGCGGGCTGATCGGCTGCTTCGGTGCTGCCATCGGGCTGCACGGGGGTCCGGGCTGCCTGGCCGGCCTTGGTGCGCGGGGCGCTGGCCTGCACGGCGATCGAACGGATCAGCTGGGCCTGCGTGGCTAGGGTGCGAAGGGTGAATTCGTGCACGCCTTGGACCACCGGGCCGATGAACAGCCCGAGCTTCGGTGGGAGCTTGTCGCCTTTGAGCTGCTTGTAGAGACTGATCCGGGAGCTGATGTCTTTGCGTGCTTCATCTGGCCCCAGGCTCCGCAGTGACTCGGCGGCATGCTCCTCCAGGAAGCGGCCGTCGGTGTCGCGCGCCTTCAGCTCGGTGGGCACGCCGTCGAAGGTGGTGTCGGTGGCTTCGAGCTTCTCCAGGCGACGTGCGGTGGCTGCGATGCTGCGGCGGTCGGCGCCGCCCTTGGCATAGACCTCGGCCAGCTGGGCGAAGCGCGGCTCGCAGATCGTGCCTTGCGGCGTACGGCGGCCGATGAGCAGGTGGGCATCGTCGATACGGCGTTGGGCCTCGAAGTAATTCAGTCCAAGCCAGGCGGCGAGCAGATCGCCGGTGCTCTGATAGCAGGTGCGGCCGGCGGCTAGTTCGGGCTGCGCCTCGAAGCTGCAGGTGCCGTCGCGCAGCCCGTCGTAGGTTTCCAGACTGAGCGCGTGCGCGCCGCTGGCCTCTGCATCCAGTGCGGTGGTGAGCTGGGCGAGGTGGACCTGTTGGGAGAACTTCTCGACCAGATCCGCATGGGCCAGGACCAGGCGCGGGTCGCGGGTCTGGTGGACCAGCTGGCCGATGGCGGTGAACAAGGCCAGACAGAGGATCCCCAGGCGCACGAGCATGGCACCGGTGAGGTGCGCCCCGAGCTGAAGCGGGGCCCTGCACAGGGTGTGCAGCGCTGAGATGAGTGCTGGCGTGTTCATGCCTCCATGATTACGCCGGGGCGGCCCTGCGCCGCGGCTTCGTCCGCGGGTTGTGGATAGCGTGGCGGAATATTTCTTGCGCCGGCCTTGGGCGCGATGGAAACCCCCGGCATTTCGTATCCAGCGGGGAGCCCCTGGGCTGGATGCATGCGGCAGAATGGTCCGCGTTGGGCGAGGACTTCGACAGCCCGATCTGGCCCCGTGGAATCTGGCCAGGGGAGCGCTGGGTGTTCATCGACTGGGATGCTAGCGAGCCGAGTACCAGATTGGGGGACTTGGCCTATGCCGCGCAGGCTTTTCGGGCAATGACCCGGCGGATCTCAGCGCGTTCCTCGACGGCTACCAGGCCGCTGCCCGCCATGATCGAACGGATCGGCCCCATGCACGGGCTGCTGGATTCGCCGAGTATCCGCGGCGTCGAAGCGTAGGGATCCATGTTTGCCGACGGGTAGGGGGTTCATTGGGCTGCGGTGCCAGCCGGCGGCCGGGGAAGCGATCGTGGGCATGCCGTTTTTGCCGTGGCGCAGCGCGCACTTCATCGATGCACCTCTGCGGCGGGAACTGCGATAGAATCGCTGTATGCATTTTCAGCGCGACCTAGTCTAAGAGCGGCCTGCGGCCGTACCCCCGAGTGGATATTTGGGGGCTTTTGTTGTGTCTGGAGACAATACCAAGTTTTTCCGTCAGGAAATTTTTCCGCAAGTTTGTGAGACGAGCTCAGTGACATCATCGACGAACGAGACCAGAACCTACGACTTCAAGGACCTCGAGTCCAAGTGGCTACCGGTTTGGGATGAACTAGAAGTGTTCAAGCCGGCCGACGATGGCACCCGTGAACGTCGCTACGTGCTGGATATGTTCCCCTACCCCTCCGGTGACCTGCACATGGGCCACGCGGAGGCCTTTGCCATGGGCGATGTCGTCGCACGCTACTGGCGCCTGCGTGGCTTTGACGTCATGCACCCCATCGGCTGGGATTCCTTCGGCCTGCCGGCGGAGAACGCCGCGATCAAGCGCAATGCGCACCCGGCCGAGTGGACCTATAAGAACATCGACACCCAGGCCGAGAGCTTCAAGCGCTACGCCATCTCCGCGGATTGGGATCGCCGGCTGCACACCTCGGATCCGGAGTACTACCGCTGGACGCAGTGGCTGTTCAACAAGTTCTACGAAAAGGGCCTGGCCTACCGCAAGGACCACCCGGTCAACTGGTGCCCGAAGGACCAGACCGTGCTGGCCAACGAGCAGGTAGTCAACGGCGCCTGCGAACGCTGCGGCACCGCCGTGACCAAGAAGTCGCTGAACCAGTGGTACTTCAAGATCACCGAGTACGCCGACCGCCTGCTCGAGGACATGGATGCGCTCAAGGGCCACTGGCCCGAGCGCGTGCTGCTGATGCAGAAGAACTGGATCGGCCGTTCCGAAGGCGCCCAGGTCACCTTCCAGATCGAAGCCCACGAGCAACTGGCCGAGGTGCAGATCCCGGTCTTCACCACCCGCCCGGACACCCTCTACGGGGCGACCTTCATGGTGGTCGCCGCGGATGCCGCGCTGGCCAACGAGCTGGTCACCGAGCAGCACCGCGAAGCGCTGGAAGCCTACCAGGAGCAGGTCAAGACGCTCTCGGAAATCGAACGCCAGTCCAGCGAGCGCGAGAAGACCGGCGTGTTCACCGGCCGCTACGCGATCAACCCGCTCTCGGGCGAGAAGCTCCCGGTCTGGGCGGCGGACTACGTGCTGGCCGACTACGGCACCGGCGCGATCATGGCCGTGCCCGCGCACGACCAGCGCGACCTGGACTTCGCCCGCACCTTCGACCTGCCGGTGCGCGTGGTCGTGGAGACCGGCGAAGAGGACCCGGCCGTGTCGGGAACCGCCACCGCCGGCGAGGGCAAGCTGGTCAACTCCGGTGAGCTGACCGGGCTGGACAAGACCGAAGCGGTCGCCAAGGCGATCGAAATCGTGGAAGCCGCCGGCACCGGCGAACACACGGTCAACTACCGGCTGCGCGACTGGCTGCTGAGCCGCCAGCGCTTCTGGGGCACCCCGATCCCGATCATCCACTGTGCCGAATGCGGCGAGGTCCCGGTACCCGATGACCAGCTGCCGGTGCGCCTGCCCGATAACCTGCGCGGTGAGCAGCTGGCGCCGAAGGGCACCAGCCCGCTGGCCGCCGTGGCGGAGTGGGTCAACGTGCCCTGCCCGAAGTGCGGGGCGGACGCCAAGCGCGACACCGACACCATGGACACCTTTGTGGACTCCTCCTGGTACTTCCTGCGCTTCGTCTCCCCGAACTACACCGAGGGCCCCTTCGACCCGCAGGCGGTCCGCGACTGGATGCCGGTAGGCCAGTATGTCGGCGGCGTCGAGCACGCGATCCTGCACCTGCTCTACTCGCGCTTCTTCACCAAGGTCATCCACGACCTGGGCCTGATCGACGCGACCGAGCCGTTCAGCGCGCTGCTGAACCAGGGCCAGGTGCTCAACGGCGGCAAGGCCATGAGCAAGTCCCTGGGCAACGGCGTGGACCTCGGCGAGCAGCTGGACAAGTTCGGCGTCGACGCGGTGCGGCTGACCATGATCTTCGCCTCCCCTCCGGAGGACGACGTGGACTGGGCCGATGTGTCCCCAAGCGGTTCGCAGAAGTTCCTGGCCCGCGCCTGGCGCATCGCCCAGGACGTCACCAGCGCACAGGACGTGAACTACACCACCGGTGAGAAGGCGCTGCGCCAGGTCACCCACCGCACCGTGCACGAGGCAGCCCAGCTGCTGGATTCGGGCAAGTTCAACGTGGTGATCGCCAAGACCATGGAATTGGTCAACGCGGCCCGCAAGACCATCGATTCGGGAGCCGGCGCCGCCGACCCGGCCGTCCGCGAGGCGGCCACCGTCACCGCCCAGCTGCTGAGCATGTTCGCCCCCTACACCGCCGAGGACATGTGGGCCGAGCTCGGCTACGCCCCGAGCGTCGTGAACAGCGCCTGGCCGGAGGTCGATGAGTCGCTGCTGGTTGACGATACCGTCACCGCCGTGGTCCAGATCAAGGGCAAGGTCCGCGCACGCCTGGAAGTTCCGATCGACATTTCCGAGGATGACCTGCGCGAGCAGGCCTTGGCCCATGAGACGGTGATTCGCATGCTCGACGGCAAGGAGCCGTTGAAGGTCATCGTCCGTGCGCCGAAGCTCGTGAATGTGGTTCCGGCACCGTAAGCTCAAGGCATGAACGAACGCACCAAGGGCCCACGCGCGGGCTGGCTGCCTAAATGGCTGGCCCCGCGTGGGCTTGCGCGTACCCGAATCGGCGTGGTCACCGACTCCGCCGCCTGCCTGCCAGCACAATTGCTGGACAGCGAAGACTTCGCCTGCCTGGGAATCCCGATCATCGTGGACAACCACGTGCACGGCGAAGATCTGAACGCCCTGATGATGGGCCTGGCCATGGGAAAATCAGTCAAGACCTCGCGTCCGGCGCCCGGAGAATTCGCCCGGGCCTACCGGGAGCTGGCCGCCGCCGGTTGCGAGTCGATCATCTCCATTCACCTCTCCGGGCAGCTTTCCGGGACGGTGGAGGCCGCGCGCCTGGCCGCCGCCGACATCAAAATCCCGGTGCAGGTCATCGATTCGCGCACCGTCGCGATGCCCCAGGGCTTTGCGGTCACCGACGTGCTGGCCGCGCGCGATGCCGGAGCCCCGCTGGAAATGCTCGAGCAGATCGCCCGCGGCGCGGCGCGGAATTCCGTCTACTTCGCCGTGCCGAGCCTGGAGCAGCTGCGCCGCGGGGGACGGATCAGCACCATCTCTTCGGTGCTGGGCAACCTGCTGAACGTCAAACCGATCCTGAGCATCGACGCGGGTGTGATCCAGCCCATCGAAAAGCCGCGCTCCTTCGCCCGGGCCCAGGCGCGGCTGGTGGCGCTTGGCGCCCAGGCTGCTACCGCGGCCCAAGGGCCGGTACGCATCGGCGTCATGCACTTCGGCGCGGCCGAACTTGCCACCGAGATCGCCAACGAGCTCGCGCCGCTCAGCGCGCAGCAGGTGCTGATCGAATCCCTGCCGGCGGTGCTCGCGGCGCATACCGGCATCGGGGTGCTCGCCGTGGCCGTGGGACCGCTGAATCCACAATCCGAGCCGGAGGACACCCTCCCTTCGTAGTAGTGGCGCAAACTATCGGCCATGGGGCGCCACGACTTCTTCAGTAAATTTGCGCCACGGCCGACCAGGTTGCGCTTCGCCGTGTCGCGGGTCGCTGCCCTCGTGCTGGTCCTCGTGGTCCTGGCCTGGGTGGCCTTCTCGATCATCTTCTCGCCTCCGCCGGCGGCCGAAGAGCTGGATTCCATTCCGCTGGTGGCCGACCCCGAACACCCGGCCGCCACCGAACCGCTGGCTACGCTCACCGTGCATGTGGTCGGGGCCGTGAAAAAGCCCGGCGTCTACGAGCTTCCCGATGGTTCGCGGATCACCGATGCGATCGAAGCAGCCGGCGGGATGAGCAAAAAAGCCCGCCCGGAGCTATTGAATTTGGCGGCCAAACTCGCCGACGGGCAGCAGATCATCCTGCCCGGAACTAGTGATGCCTCGGCAACTCCGGGCGCACCGCAAGCCCAAGGACCAAACGCGAAGATCTCGCTGAACCAGGCCGATGCGCAGACCCTGCAGACCCTGCCGGGCATCGGCCCAGCACTAGCCAAACGCATTATCGACTTCCGGGACAAAAATGGCCCGTTCACCAGCGTCGCGGAACTCGACGCTGTCTCTGGAATAGGCCCGGTGCTCTTGGGGGAGCTCTCGGAATTGGTGATCCCATGAAGACGGACTTCCGCGGGCTTTGGATCTTGGCCGGGGCCTGGGTGACCGCATACCTGCAACCGCCGCTGCTGGGCACCATCATCGTGCTGCTGCTCTTCCTCGGGGGCTTCGCGCTGCTGCTGCGCCGGCGCCACGATGCTCCCTCCTCGGCTCCCTGGTTCAGCGGACCGCTGCTGCTGCTCCTGGCCTCGATCAGCATCAGCTTCGCCGCCCTGGGGCAGAACGACTGCCAGCTGCCCGAGGGAGCAGAACAGCAGCGGCGGGTCATCGTGGCCTTTAACGATCCGCCGCGCCTCGGCGAAGACGGAACGAACAAGGGCATTGCGCAGATCGGAGAATATTGGCACCAGGAGCAGTGGGTTGCTTGCCCCATTCCGATATATCTGAGCATGCCCTACCCGCTGGAAACCGGCGCGGATAGTTTCGAAACAATTCTGGACCTGCAATCTACCGGGGCAAAAGGTGCATTCCACTGGTGGGCTCGGGCACAGAGCGAACCGGTGGTGAAGACCTGGCAGGAACCGACACCGGCAGATCACTTGAAAACCAGATTCGCGTCGAGCCTGAAAGAACTACCCGACGAGGCCCGCGGGCTCCTTCCGGGCATGCTCTACGGGGACCGCTCGGGGCAGGGCGAAGAACTCTCCGCGGCAATGAAAGACAGCGGGCTGAGCCACCTCACCGCCGTCAGCGGGTCAAACGTGGCGTTGCTCGGTGCCATGGTGCTGGTGATCCTCAGGCTTTGCGCCGTGCCCAGGGTGCTGGCCGCGCTGCTGGGCATCGGCTTCCTGGCCTTATTCATCTGGTTCGTGGGCCCTGACCCGAGTGTGCTCCGCGCCGGATTAATGGGAATCATCGCAACAATCTCGCTCATGCTGGGCCGCGGGCGCGGGTCCTTGGGCATCTTGAGCCTGTCGGGGACCATTTTGCTGCTGATCGATCCGTCGCTAGCAGTGGAACCGGCCTTCGCCTTATCCGTACTGGCCACCTTGGGCATCATCGTACTGACACCGGCCCTCACCGACATCCTTTCACGCCTCTTCCCGTCGTGGTTTGCGCAATTGACGGCAATTTGCTGCGCCGCGCAATTCACCTGTCTGCCGGTGATCATCGCCTTGAACTCAAATTTCAGCCTGTACTCGCTGCCGGCCAACCTCTTGGTCGCACCATTGCTGCCCCTGATCACCAGCATGGGGGTGATCAGCCTGCTGTGCTGTACTCCATTGCCGGCGGTCACCGACATCTTGTTATGGGTGCCTGGCCTTCCGGCGGGATGGATTGGAAAGCTCGCGCTCTGGGTAGTCGAGCTGCCCGGTGCCGCACGTTCATGGCCTCCTGGGATTGCCGGCATCTCTCTCGCAGTGGGATTCTCGGTGGTGTTCGCCGTCCTGCTGCTGAGCACCTATGAAAGCGAGCACGCGAGTATTCATCGGCTGGCCGGCGCCGGATTGGCGGTGCTCGTGGTGCTCCTCGTGTCGCTGGTGCTCCCGGCGACCCTGTTCTACCGTCCGGCGATCCCGGTGACCTGGAATATCGCGATGTGCGATGTCGGACAGGGTGACGCGTTCGTGATTCGTAGTGGTCCCGCTGAGGGGTGGCTCTTGGACGCCGGACCCACGGATGGGGGCGTGGCTGACTGCGTGAATCAGCTGGGAATCAAAAAGTTATCCAAGGTTTTCATCACGCATGAACACGCCGATCATCTTGGCGGGATCGCCGCGGTGGAAGGGACGGGATTACAAATCGATCAGCGTCTGGTTTCGACCGGCTTCGACCCTAGCCGCTGGGCCGAGACCACAGTGCTCAAACCGGGGGATAGCGGTGGCACGGACGCCGTGCACTACCGGGTGATCGGGCCAAATGACATCCGTGCGCGTTATGCCGAACCCAATGACACCTCCTTGGTGATCGTTTTCGACTTTCTTGTCCAAGGGCAGGTGCTGAGCTTCTTTACCGCCGGAGACCTGGAGGAAGCAGCGATGCATCAGCTGCTGGTCGAGCTGCCGCAACCTCCGGTCCAGGTGCTCAAGGCTTCGCATCACGGCGCGCGCAATGGCGGCACGGAAATCATTGAAACCCTGCGGCCGCAGGTCCTTTTGATATCTGCCGGAAAAGACAATTCCTATGGTCATCCGCATCAAGAAATACTCGATGCCGCGCGAGCCACCGGCGCGCGCGTGATCAGATCCGACCTCGAGGGTACGGTTCTGCTCACATTCGAACCGGACAAGGTGCTCGCCACAGCGATCGGGCCTGCAGTTCGGTAGGATCGAGTTAACGCACGACGCATGAAGGAGCTCGATGGCACGCGCGCAAGCATCTCCGGGAATTTCTTGGCGGGATTTAACACCCCAACCCTTGATTCTGCTGACCGGATCCGAACAATATCTGGCTTCGCGCGCCTTCGAGCTGTTGCGCAGCCAAGCTGCTACGCGCGAGGACATCCAGCATACTCGGCTCAACGCGGCCAGCTACGAGCCAGGCGAACTGTTGCTGGCCACGAGCTCCTCGTTGTTTTCCAGCGCGAACCTCGTCGAGGTACACGACCTGGCATCAATGAACGAGTACTTCCTCAAAGATGCCTTGAATTATCTGAAGGATCAGGCACCGGAGAATGTGCTGATCATGCACCACTCCGGGGGTACCCGCGGCAAGAAATTACTGGATGCCATAAAGGCCGCCGGCGCGTTGCTCGTCAATTGCCAGCCGATTAAACGCGACGCCGAGAAAATCGACTTTGTGCAGGCCGAATTCAAGTCAGCCAAGCGCCGGATCACCAATGACGCGGTGAAGTCACTAGTCGCCGCGGTTGGCAATTCCTTGGCAGAGCTTGGATCCAGCTGTCACCAGCTGATTCAGGACACCACCGGAACCATCGATCAAGAGGTGGTCGATCGGTACTATGGTGGCCGTATCGAAGCGACGGCCTTCAAAGTGGCGGACGCCGCCTTGGCCGGAAATGCGCAATTGGCCTTGACCACGTTGCGCCACTCCCTGGATACCGGAACAGATCCAATTCCCATCGTCGCGACCTTGGCGATGAAGATCCGTCAGTTGGCGAAGGTGCTCGGAGTCAACGAGCCGGCGGCGTCCTTGGCCTCCGAGCTGGGCATGGCGCCGTGGCAGGTTCAGGCAGCGCAGCAGCAAGCACGCGGTTGGAAACGCGCTGATGTCGCGCAATGCATTGAGAACATCGCCCAAACAGATCGCATGGTCAAAGGCGGCGGGCGGTCACCAGGCTATGCCTTGGAACGTGCGATCTTATTTATTGCTTCCAAAGCACCGCAGCGATAGCTCGGCTTGCCTGGCACCTAGCTTTCGTTCCGCTTGGGATCGGTGGAACGGGCCAGTTCTTCGTAGAGCGTCCAAAAATCCACCATGGCGCGCGGCTTGCCGGCGAGCAGATCTTCCAGATACCGCAGATGAGTATGCCAACCGATCAGGTAGTCGGCGGCCTTATCCGCTAACCCCCGGTGTTCGAGGTGCAACCCGGTGCTGGATTCTCGCCCGGTAAGTTCGATCCGCAACTCCGAGGGCTCTTCGTCGGGGAACTTCCAGGACATGGCCAAGAGCTTGAGCGGATCAATTCCTCGCACCTGTGAGGTGCAGGGGTAATTCGGTGCGTGTTCGACCGTGACTACTTCACCGGAGCGAAAGGTCCCAGAGACCAGCGTCCCGAGCCACCCCGATAACGGCGCGGACTCGGTCAGCGCGTGCCACACCTGGTCTGCCGTGGCTGGCATTTCCCAATGGTGCAGGACACGTCCTGCGAAAATATTTACTGATCTACCGACTAATGGCATAGCTGAACACTAGCGCAGTGCCGCAGGGCAGAGAAGCGGTGCTTAAAGCACAAGATCCCCGAAACCCAAGGGCTTCGAGGATCTTGCTGAAGTTTAGCGTTGCTTAGAGGGCGTTAACCTTCTTGGCAATGGCCGACTTACGGTTAGCAGCATTCTTCTTGTGAAGAACACCCTTGCTAACAGCCTTGTCGAGCTTCTTGCCAGCCAGACGCAATGCGTCAGTTGCCTTATCCTTGTCACCGGCGGCAATTGCGTCGTTGACGTTACGGACCACGGTCTTAACTTCCGAGCGGACTGCTACGTTACGCAGACGAGCCTTTTCGTTGGTAAGGTTACGCTTCTTCTGGGACTTGATGTTTGCCACTTTAATAAACTCTCTCGTTTATTGCGAAATACGGTCGGTAGAGGGTTCATCCTTCGGGCCATCGACTGAGCGGTGTGGGGCACCTATGGCGACCCAAAGGGGGCGTGTCACCCAACCTGCGTGACACACAAGAATTAACTCTAGCAGAACGCCGCGGCAACGACCAACGCCTAGCGGCCGTTATTTAGGGCGTTCACCACATTGCCGAAACGCTGCTCGTCGAGAATGGCCCCTTCGCGACGTACTGCACTTTGCGACAGGCGGATGATTCGGTCGAGCTTGACCTCGCTGGGACGGCGCTCGCGGTCCCAGGCGCCGGTTCCGATGTCCATGTAGTCCGGATTGCTGTGACCGCCATTGTTCTTGTCTTTGCTCGTCAGCATCAGGCCAAGCAACCAGCTGTCATCGCGGCCGATAATCAGCACCGGGCGGTCCTTTCCCTGGCTGTGGTCTTCCTCGTAGGGAACCCAGCCCCAAACCACTTCGCCGGGATCGGCCTCGCCGTCGAGGCTCGGGTTGTATTCATAGTGGACGGTGCCGCGGAAATCGCCCGGGTAGGCCGATTCGCGGAGGTTATTCCCGCCATTGCTGCTGCCATGCCGCTGCTGAGCCCGGCTCGGAGCATTGCTCGGCCGGCGGGTAGTGGGGGAGGTGTTTGACCCATTGGCGCGAGTGGAGTTGAAAACCTTAACTGCACGCACAACGAGGGAAAGAATCTTCTGCACATTCAAAGCCATGATCGACAAACTATCAGGGCGCGCGGTACCAAATAGGTAGTGACGCGTAAATCATGACAGAATGGAGCCTAATTCCGCGTCTATTCTTAGTTTGCAAATGAGGTCTGTTTAGGTGTCTCCATTGGCCCGCACCGCCCAGGTGCCAGCCGCGACCGATCCGTCGCTCATCCGTAACTTCTGCATCATTGCCCATATCGACCACGGTAAATCCACCTTGGCCGACCGCATGCTGCAATCCACCGGCGTGGTCTCCGCACGCGACATGAAGGCCCAGTACCTGGACCGCATGGATATCGAACGTGAACGCGGTATCACCATCAAGTCCCAGGCTGTCCGTATGCCTTGGGAAGTCGATGGCGTGACCTACGCGCTGAACATGATCGACACGCCTGGCCACGTCGACTTCACCTATGAGGTTTCCCGTTCCCTGGCGGCCTGTGAAGGCGCGGTCCTGCTCGTTGACGCAGCACAGGGCATCGAAGCACAGACCCTGGCGAACCTCTACCTGGCCATCGAGAGCGATCTGAACATCATTCCGGTGCTCAACAAGATCGATCTGCCAAACGCGCAGCCGGAGAAGTATGCCGAAGAGCTGGCAAACCTCATCGGTTGCGATCCC
Source organism: Arthrobacter sp. MYb221 (assembly GCF_002979835.1). Taxonomy (NCBI): domain Bacteria; kingdom Bacillati; phylum Actinomycetota; class Actinomycetes; order Micrococcales; family Micrococcaceae; genus Arthrobacter; species Arthrobacter sp. MYb221. Next base: position 134,705 of record NZ_PCPW01000001.1, read on the forward strand.
GATGACGTCTTGAAGGTTTCAGGTAAGACCGGCCAGGGCGTTGAGGCTCTCCTGGATGAGGTCATCAAGCAGCTTCCGCCGCCCGTTGGCGTGGCCGATGCTCCTGCACGGGCCATGATCTTCGACTCCGTCTATGACACCTACCGCGGTGTGGTCACCTACGTTCGTGTCGTCGACGGCATGTTGCGTCCGCGCGAACGCGTCCAGATGATGTCCACCGGCAGCACGCACGAACTGCTCGAAATTGGCGTCTCCGCCCCTAACCCGGTTCCAAGCAAGGGACTGGGCGTGGGTGAGGTCGGCTACCTGATCACCGGTGTGAAGGATGTACGCCAGTCCAAGGTCGGAGACACTGTCACCAATAGCCTGAAGCCTGCCGCTGAGTCCCTCGGCGGATACGAAGATCCGAAGCCTATGGTGTTCTCGGGACTTTACCCGATGGACGGTACTGATTACCCGGCGCTGCGCGATGCTTTGGATAAGCTTCAGCTCAACGACGCCGCCCTGGTGTACGAGCCGGAGACTTCCGTCGCTTTGGGCTTCGGATTCCGCGTTGGCTTCTTGGGGCTCTTGCACCTGGAAATCACCCGTGAGCGTTTGGAGGCCGAGTTCAACCTCGACCTGATTTCTACCGCGCCGAACGTGGTCTATGAGGTCATGGGCGAAGACAAGCAGTTGACCACCGTGACCAACCCCTCGGAGTTCCCCGAAGGCAAGATCCTCGAGGTTCACGAACCACTGGTCTCGGCAACTATTCTCGCTCCATCCGAATTCATCGGATCGGTCATGGAATTGTGCCAGGGACGTCGCGGCACCTTGCGCGGTATGGATTACCTCAGCGAAGAACGCGTAGAAATGCGCTACACGCTGCCGCTGGCCGAGATCGTTTTCGATTTCTTCGACCATCTGAAGTCACGTACGCGTGGTTACGCATCCTTGGACTGGAAGGCCGACGGAAGCCAGATTGCAGACCTGGTCAAGGTCGATATTCTTCTGCAGGGGGAGCAGGTGGACGCGTTTAGCGCGATCACCCACCGCGACAAGGCGTACTCATACGGCGTGATGATGACCGGCAAGCTGCGTGAACTGATTCCACGCCAGCAGTTCGAGGTGCCGATTCAGGCTGCCATCGGTTCGCGCATCATCGCCCGCGAGTCCATTCGCGCCATCCGCAAGGATGTGCTGGCCAAGTGCTATGGCGGCGATATCAGCCGCAAGCGCAAGCTGCTGGAAAAGCAGAAGGCCGGTAAGAAGCGAATGAAGATGGTCGGCCGCGTGGAGGTTCCCCAGGAAGCCTTCATCGCCGCGTTGTCCACCGGCGAAGAGAAAAAGAAGTAAATGCCCTCAGTTTTGCCTGATGGCGATCCGGCTCCGGCCGATGGTCTGCTCCCCGCATTGTGTTCACACAATGCGCAGGAGCGGACCATGTCCTTTTATGTACATATTCCGTTCTGCACGGTGCGCTGCGGATACTGCGACTTCAACACCTACACCGCAAAGGAACTTGGTTCCGGGGCGAGCCAAGCCAGCTATGCGGCCACCGTCAGCCAGGAAATCAGCTTCGCTCGGCAAGTGATGGACAAATCTGGCTTGCCGCATCGTGAAATCGAGACCGTGTTCTTCGGTGGCGGCACCCCGACCCTACTGCCAGCCAGCGACCTGGTGTCGGTTTTGGCACGCATCAACAGCGAATTCGGGCTGAAGCCCGGCGCCGAGGTCACTACCGAGGCGAACCCGGATTCGGTGACCCGTGAAAGCCTGCAAGAGCTCAAGGACGGCGGGTTCACCCGCGTGTCCTTTGGCATGCAGTCGGCGGTGCCACATGTGCTGGCGGTGCTGGAGCGAACCCACGATCCCAAGGGCGTGCCGCAGGTGGTCCGCTGGGCTCGCGAAGTGGGTCTCCAGGTGAGCGTCGATCTGATCTATGGGACTCCGGGGGAGTCCTTGGAGGATTGGCGCACCAGCGTGGAAGCGGCTTTGAGCTATGAACCGGATCACATTTCGGCCTACGCGCTGATTATTGAAGAGGGCACCAAGCTTGCGGCGCAGATTCGCCGCGGACAGGTACCGAACATCGACGATGACGATCATGCCGAAAAGTATCAGCTGGCCGATGAAATGTTCGCGGCCGCGGGCTTCCGCTGGTATGAAGTTAGCAACTGGGCCAAGGGCGAAGGGCATGCTTGCCGGCATAACGTTGCCTACTGGCAAGGCGGAGACTGGTGGGGCGCCGGACCGGGTGCCCATTCGCATGTTGGTGGCCTGCGCTGGTGGAATGTGAAGCATCCTTCGGCCTACCAGCAGCGGATCGACGGCGGGATTTCCCCGGGCCACGGCCGCGAGTTCCCCGATGCCGAGGCAGTCAAACTGGAGCGCACGATGCTGCTGACCCGGTTGGGCAGCGGCATGCCGATCGCCGAATTGGATGAGCATGGCCGTCGGGCAGTTGCCGGACTCATTGCCGACGAGCTGATCGAACCGCAGTCGGCCTTTGCCGGAACGATCGTGTTAACGCAACGAGGTCGGCTCCTGGCCGACCTTGTAGTGCGGGAACTGTTGGACTTCTAAAGTTTCAGCAAGGATTGTTACTTCATTAGCCGCAGGTTGAATGCGTAGCGGTATGGGCGTCCCTTGTTAGCCTGGATGGCTGCACGGGCGCCCATCAGCGTCATATAGACCCAAAGCGCCACGGTGGCTACCGCGAACGCCCAGCCAAACCCGGGAACCAGGGTGAGCACGTTCAGCACGATGGCCAAAATGGTCAGCGGAAACGTGAAGTTGAAGGCTTCTTTCGACTCCTGCGAGGTAAAAGGTCCACGGTCGCGGTACACGGCGAAGATGATGGCCGCGGGAATGCATCCCAGTACCGCGCCGAAATGCGACATCATGGCCCATTGGCGATCCTCGGAAGGAGTCAAGGGCAAAGCCGAGACCTTGGAACCTTCGAAACGTGAATTTTCCGGCGGTACGGTCTTGCGTGCAGTCACGTGGCGCTTCCTTGTTTAGCAGTGGGTGGTCGATCTGATTCTATCGAGGATCTAGCGACGCAGAGTACAACCCGCCCTAAAAATCCAACTATTAGTCAATCGTTAGGAAACCGTAATCTTCGCTGGTTAGAAAATCGATGAGCTCCTCGACCTTACCCAGCAGCTGCGGTTCAAGCTGTGCGTAGTGGTCAACTCGGGAAAGGATGCGCTGCCAACCCAGCCCGATGTCCTCGGCAGTTGAATGCGGCCAGCCGAACGCGCGTAATATTCCGGTTTTCCAATCCGTTCCACGGGGGATCACCGGCCACTTCTCAATATTAAGTGCTGCCGGTTTCACCGCCTGCCACACGTCGACATACGGATGACCAAGAATCAGGACATGATTCGCCGCACCGGGAACCGCCATCGCTTCCTTCACGATACGTTCTTCCTTGGTGCCCGCAATCAGGTGGTCAACCAAGATCCCCAGACGCCGTTCGGGCGAGGGATTGAAAGCGCGAATGGCGCCGGCAAGATCGTCGACGCCATGCAGAGGCTCAACGACGATGCCTTCCACGCGCAGGTCATGGCCCCAGACTTTCTCCACTAGTTCGGCATCGTGCTTGCCTTCGACCCAGATCCGGCTGGCGCGTGCCTCGCGGGCCTTCAAACCGGTGACCGCCCGGGAACCGGAAGCTGAAACCATGGTCTTTGGCGCCAATGCCTTGGCTTGTGGCTCAACGATCTCCACCGGCTCGCCTTCGAGCAGGAAGCCGAAGCCCGCTTGGAAAGAGCGGGTCTTGCCCCGCCGGTCTTCTAAAACGATCACCCGCATTCCTCCGGACTTCTCGGTACGCACCACTTCGCCGACCCAACCGCTGTCCACGTCTTCGAGTAGTAGGCCCATTGATATCGGAACTTGACGCAGTTTTTTCGGTGCAGGTGCACTGAGGTCGTGGGCTCCCCAGGAGTAATTGGTCACGTACTGCCTTTCGCTGTGATCGAATACGCTCGAAATCCAATGCTAGCAACCGATGTAGGTATTAGACTTGGCACTTGATAGGTTAGAGTGCCAAATCCTTGCCGGAGTTCATAGGAGGTGTTGACGTGAGCGAGTTTCGACGTCTGGACGTTTTACGCGCCATTGTGGAGGACTACGTCCAGTCGCATGAACCGGTAGGTTCAAAGGCTTTGCTTGATCGGCATAACCTGGGAGTTTCTGCTGCCACGATTCGCAATGATATGGCCTTGCTGGAAGAGGAGGGGCTCATCGCTGCCCCGCACACCTCCTCGGGGAGAATACCCACGGAAAAGGGCTATCGCCGATTCGTTGACCAAATCGGCGAGCTTAAGCCGTTGTCTCGGGCGGAGCGCGAGGCCATCAACAAAATCTTGGATAATTCCCAGGATTTAGATGAGGTCTTGCATAGCACCGTGCGCTTGCTGGCACGTTTGACGAATCAGGTGGCGTTGATCCAGGTGCCGCACTATGACACCGCATCGCTGCGCAATCTGGACCTAGTCGGACTTGGCTCATCCCAGGTATTGATGGTCATGATTGCCTCCAATGGCACCGTCGACCAGCGGATGATCGGCACTTCCAGGGCGTATAGCGACGACGAACTGCAGGGTATGAAGCAAGGCGTGCTCAAGGCCTTTGGCGGTCGGCAGTTGGCAGATCTCGTAGGTTCGCTGGCCACCGAATCAATTCCGCTCCAGCTTCTGGAAGATACGCTGTTCATGACGGTGCTCGGTTCCTTGCAGGAGATGGCACGTGCGGCCAACACCCAGCGCATCGTGATGGCGGGGACCGCGAACCTTGCCCGTTCGGTGGGAGATTTCCCGCTGACGCTCACCCCGGTGCTCGAAGCGCTTGAAGAGCAGGTGGTGCTGCTGAAGCTGTTCTCCGAGTTGGAAGCGGACTCTCGGGGCGTGGCGGTAGCCATTGGCACCGAGCACCATTACGGGCAGCTTTCCGACGCAACGGTCATCGCGACAACCTATGGCTCGGACACCAGGAACAAGCTTGGAGTGCTCGGTCCGACGCGGATGAATTATCCAACCTCCATGTCTTCGGTCCGGGCGGTTGCCCGTTACCTGTCAAAGATTTTGACGAACTAGTTTCGTCAGCAACAACGTTTTATATTTTTACGAAAGGACACGGCGAATATCGTGAGCTCGCATTACGAGACGCTGGGTGTTGCCCAGGACGCGACCCCGCAGGAAATCAAGAGCGCCTACCGCAAGCTGGCGCGCAAGCTGCACCCCGATGTCAACCCAGGCGAGGGGGCAGCCGAGCAGTTCAAGCTCGTCACACGAGCCTATGAAGTCCTTTCCGACGAAAAGAAGCGCGCCAACTTCGACGCCACCGGCGACCTGAACGGCAACGGCCAGCAGGGATTCGGCGGCGGAGGCCAGAACTTCGGTGGCTTCGGCGACATCTTCGAACAGTTCTTCGGCGGCGGGCAAGCCCAAGGGCCGGCCTCGCGCACGCAGGCCGGCCGCGACGCGCTGATCACCATCACCATCGATTTGGTCGACGCGGTCAAGGGCACCGTATACCCGCTCGAGATGGAAACGGCCGTCACCTGCAAGGTCTGTGAAGGCTCTTGCTGCCGGCCCGGCACCAGCCCGGTTACCTGCGAAACCTGCCGCGGTGCGGGCCAGATCCAGCGTCCGGTGCGTTCCTTCCTCGGCCAGATGATGACCGTGGAAACTTGCCCGGCCTGCCGTGGCTTTGGCACGACCATTCCGGATCCATGCAATGAATGCAATGGCGAGGGACGCGTGCGCGAGCACGTCTCGAAGTCGCTGAACATTCCGGCCGGTGTCGACGCCGGCACTCGTATCCAGCTGCGCGGACAGGGCGAAGCCGGTCCCGGCGGCGGCCCGAACGGAAACCTCTTCGTCGAAATCGACGTACGCCGCCACAAGGTCTTCGAACGCGCGCAGACCGACTTGCACGCGAAGATGGCCATCCCAATGACCGGCGCCGCCCTCGGTTGCGAGCTGAAGCTGGAAACCTTCGATGGTGAACAGCAGATCACCGTGGAATCGGGCGCCCAGGACGGGGACACCATCACTCTGCCAGGGCTGGGTGTGCCGCGCCTGCGCGGTGGCAAGCGTGGCGACATCGTGGTGCACCTGCAGGTGGAGACTCCGACGAAGCTGGACGCCGCACAGCGTGAGCTGCTCGAGCAGCTGGCGGCATTGCGTGGCGAAGAGATGACCGCCGGCCGCGTCGAACAGTCCGGTGGAATGTTCTCGCGACTGCGTGACAAGTTGAACCAACGCTGAGCATGAGCAATCACAGCTTCGTGATCGACGCTCAGCAAGCAGCTGAGGCCATGGTGGGGGACAGTTTGGAGCTCACCGGGCCCGAGGCCCACCATGCGGTTGCGGTCAAGCGTGTGGCTCCCGGCGAAGAGCTGGACTTGCTCGACGGCACCGGGCTCCGGTTGCGAGTCAAGGTCAGTGCCGCGGCCAAGGACCTGCTCAGCGTGACCGTGGTGGAACGCATCGAAGAAGCGCCGCCGGTCCACCCGGTCGGCCTAGTGCAGGCGCTGGCCAAGGGCGACCGGGATCTACAGGCCGTGGAATCGGCGGTGGAACTGGGAATTTTCACGGTCCGCCCCTGGCAGGCCGATCGATCGATTGTGCGTTGGAATGGGCCGAAGACCGAAAAGGCCTTAGCTAAATGGCGTTCGCAGGTGCGTTCGGCACAGAAGCAGTCACGCCGCGCCTTCGAACCAAGGGTCTTGGAACCGCTCGGGTCCAAGGCTCTGGCCGGACAGATCGCGCAGCTTGCTGCCCAGGGCGAGCTGGTTCTGATCCTGCATGAATCAGCTAAATGCTCGGTGGCCGAGGAAACCCGGTCGTGGCTCGATTCGGCCCCGGCACATGCGGGGGTGACGTTGGTAGTGGGCCCCGAAGGCGGGATCAGCGACGCGGAGCTCGATCAGTTTGTCGGCGCTGGAGCCAAGGCCGCGCTCTTAGGCGAGCACGTGCTACGCGCTTCGACGGCCGGGCCGGCAGCCCTCGTTCTGGTTCGGCATCTGCTCGGAGAACTGTAGCCGCCGAAAGGTTCAGAAATTAAGAAGTTCCGCAGGCCGACGGCCTGCGGAACTTTTTAATTGGTAGCGAATATTCGCAGCCTATTTAATGGTGAACTCGCTGGATACCGAGGCGATCTTTTCTTCTGATCCGGATTCCCTGCCCCAGAAGGTGAGTTTGTAGGCGCCTACGCTCAGCTGCTTGGTGAAATCAAAGGAGCCATCGGGATTGACCGTATCTTCCGGGATTGGCTCCTCGGCGGTGAGCACGGTGAGCTTTCCCGACTTGTCCTTGCTCTCCAAGCTGTAATAGATACCGTCGCTGAACTTCGAGGCGCGAGCATTGAACTGGATCTGACCGGCCTTGCGGGTCGACCCGTATTGCGGATCGATAATCCAAATCGGGGCCATGAATGTGGCATCGCGGTCGTAGGAGTCCGCCAGTCGCAAGTCGCCGAAGACCGTGGCGTTGGCCCGGCCGTCAACCAGAATTCTCACTTTCGGTGGCAGCGAGCCAACGAGGAGGCCTGCATTGGACGCGGCGGCGGTGGCGGTGAACACCAGCTGCTGAATTGTGCGTTCGGAAAGGCCACGATCAAGCTTTGCACCGAAGACCTTCTCCGGTAGGTCCAGGGTGATCACATTGTCCTGGTTCATGGACACGCCAACTTCACCCGAAGGCTTCAGATGCGTGTACCACTCGGCATTGGCCGGCTTTTCGTTGAGCAGGTAGGAGATTGAATCGCCGATCGGCTCGCCAGTGGCGTTTTTTGTGGCGTACTCGCGGTAGAGGAAAACCCCGAGGTCCATATTTTCAAGCCAGTAGATCGGGAGCCTGTCGATCGGGGAATGGTGCTCCACCGAATCGTTGGCAGGAGGCAGTCCCACGGTACCCGCGGCAGTACTGATCGGCATTTCGTGGGATTCTTCGCGCGAGGCAAGACCGCAGCCAGCTGCTACGACGAGAGTTAAACAGACTCCGGTGACGGTTACCCGCTTGGAGATCAACCTCGTAATTCTTCCTTGCACTACTTACCAATCCGTTGATTATTCACTTGACACCTTGCTGTAAACCAGCTCTGGCGCTCAAATAGTTTGGCACATGATGGCGCCCGGGATCGCCAAAAAGGAGTCTAACGAAGGATTCGTAACCAAATCTATACCTTTACCACCACAGATGCTTTAGAATCACTTCAGATTTTTGTGCTCTAGCTACCTGCGAAATTATCCCCTAAGCGTGCTGAACTAGATAGACTGTAGGGGACAAGAACAATAATCATTGCCAAGCTCAGCAAAGGGGCACTAAGCACTGCATGCAGGTTGAACAGAACAAGATGCCGGTCGAATCCGGCCCCGCGTCATTGACGATCACCTTCGACACTCCCGAACTCATGGTTGCCACGCTGGGTCCAAGCGATGAATTGTTGCGCATTCTGACCGGCGCCTACCCGCTGGTGCAGTTTCGCCCCAATGGCGCTTCCTTGACCCTGGTTGGCGAGCCCGTGCAGGTGCGCAAGGCTCAGCGTGTGACCGAAGAGGCCCGTGCACTTGCCAGCCGCGGCTCCCGGATGAGCGCAGACACCATTGAGCAGATCATCAAGATGCTCTCCGCCGGTGGTGCCGATGCGCCCACCGACGTCCTCGGGCTGAAGATTCTCTCCGGACGGGGACGCGCGATCCGGCCGAAAACGCTGAATCAGAAAAGCTATGTCGACGCCATCGAAGACAACACGGTGACCTTCGGCGTGGGTCCTGCCGGTACCGGCAAAACTTTCCTGGCCATGGCTATGGCCGTGGCAGCCTTGCAGGCGAAAGAAGTCAGCCGCATCATCTTGACTCGTCCCGCCGTAGAAGCCGGGGAGAAACTGGGCTTTTTGCCCGGAAGCCTCACGGAGAAAATCGATCCCTATCTGCGTCCGCTCTATGATGCGCTGCACGACATGATCGACCCGGAGACCATTCCACGGTTGCTGGAGGCAGGCACCATCGAGGTCGCTCCCTTGGCGTACATGCGCGGGCGCACCTTGAACGATGCCTTCGTGATTCTCGACGAAGCGCAGAACACCACCAGCGAACAAATGAAAATGTTCCTCACTCGTTTGGGCTTCGGCTCCAAGATGGTCATCACCGGCGATGTCACTCAGGTGGATCTGCCCGGTAACTCGGTCTCCGGGCTTCGCATGGTGATCGACGTGTTGGCGGGTATCGACGACATCGCCCTGTGCCGGCTGGATGCCGGCGACGTGGTGCGCCACCGCCTCATTGCAGATATCGTCACGGCGTACGATCGCTGGGACACCCAACAGCGCAAAGCACAATCCCGGGGACGGCACAAGTCATGAGCGTCGAAGTAAATAACGAAACAGACTACGAAGTGGATCTGCAGGACGTGCAGAAACTCGCTGACTCGATCACCCAGGCGATGTTCATTCACCCGGAAACGGAAGTTTCCGTCGTCTTCATCGACGAAGAGGCCATGAGCGAATTGCATGTGGAGTGGATGGACCTGGAAGGTCCCACCGATGTGATGAGCTTCCCGATGGACGAGTTGCGTCCGGGGTCGGAGAAGGCCCCGTCGGAAAGCGGCATCCTCGGGGATATCGTGATCTGCCCCACCGTCGCCGAGGCCCAGGCCAAGGCCGGTGGGCACCCGGTCCACGATGAGATCTTGCTGCTCACCACCCACGGCATGCTGCATTTGATGGGCTTCGACCACGATGAGCCTGCCGAAAAGGCCGAAATGTTCGGTCTGCAGCGCCGTCTGCTCGAGAGCTACACCGGGCGCCCGGCGCCGAAGGAAACGGTGGAATAGCCGGTGGGCATAGTCCTATTAGTCGTGGCGTTGGCCTTCATGGCCAGTGCCGCAATTCTCACCGCCGCCGATTCCGCCTTTTACGCCTTGTCCCGCAATGCGGCCGAACGGTTGCGGATCGAGTCGAATTCCAAAGCGATAAGCCATATCCTGGACGACAGCGAATCGCACGCCCAGGCGATCCGCTTCTGGCGTATCTGGTTCGAGACGGCCTCCGCGGTGGCCGTCGCGCTGCTGGTGGCCCGTTGGATTGATAATATCTGGATGGTCGGCTTGGTGGCGACCATGGTTATGGCGGCCCTCGGATTCGTCCTGGTCAGTGTCTCCCCGCGGCGCTATGGCCGCTCCAATGCGCGCAATGTCGTGCGCGCAACCGCACCGATGGTCCGGCTCTTGCGGGTGCTGCTCGGCCCGATCACCAACTGGCTGGCGAGCATCGGCACCGCGATGAGCCCGGGGCCCGGAAACGATGAAGACGGCTACCTCGGCAAGGAGCGCCTGCGCGACATAGTGGACCGTGCCAGCGAGGGAGAGGACCTGGACGAAGAGTCCGCGGAATTGATCTCCTCGGTGATGGATCTGGAGGAAACCAACGTCCGTGCGGTCATGGTGCCGCGCACAGACATGGTGGTGCTCACCGGCGAACATACGATCAACGGCGCGCTGGAACTGTTCATGGCTTCGGGCTATTCGAGGATCCCGCTGATCGGCGAAGACACCGATGACATCCAGGGCATCATCTACCTCAAGGATGTGATCTCCGAGATCCACGGCCTGCAGCAGGCCGAGCGCCTCGAGGATCTCTCCCGTCCGGTGCGTTTCGTCCCCGAGTCGAAAAACGCTGCAGAACTCCTGCAGGAACTGCAGCAAGAGGCAATTCACCTGGCGGTGGTCATCGACGAGTACGGTGGCACCGCGGGCCTGATCACCCTGGAGGACCTGCTCGAGGAGATCGTCGGCGAGATCGACGACGAGTATGACCGCTCGCGCACCGAGCTGATCGAAAACCCCGATGGCTCGCTCTTCGCAATGGCCTCGGTATCCATCGATGACGTCGCAGATCATTTTGATGTGTTCATCGATGATGAAGATGTAGACACCGTTGGTGGCCTGCTCTCCAAGGCGTTGGAATCCGTGCCCGTGCTCGGATCCACCGCCGATGTCTACGGTCTGCGCCTGACCGTGGTGGCCCTGGCCGGCCGCCGCAACCGCATCGGCAAAATCCATGTAGAGCGTCTGGAAACGGACGCATCCGATCATAAAGAGAACGACGAGGAATCCTCAGATGAGCGATAAAGACAAATTGCTGGCCACCAGCGGCTGGCCCGAGAACTACCGTTCGGGTTTCACTTCCTTCGTGGGGCGCCCGAATGCTGGCAAATCCACGCTGACCAACGCGCTGGTGGGCCAGAAGGTGGCCATCACCTCGGCCAAGCCGCAGACCACCCGGCACACCATCCGCGGGATCGTGCACCGTGATGACGCGCAGCTGATCCTGGTCGACACCCCGGGCCTGCACCGCCCGCGCACCCTCTTGGGGCAGCGGTTGAACGACCTCGTCGCGCAGACCCTTTCCGAGGTCGATGCCATCGGTTTCTGCTTGCCGGCCAATGAGAAGATCGGCCCCGGCGACCGTTTCATCGCCTCCCAGCTGGCCCAGCTGCAGCGCAAGCCGATCGTCGCCCTGGTGACCAAGGCCGATCTGGTCGACCGCGAACAGCTCGCCGCGCAATTGATGTCCGTCGCTGAACTGGGTGTGGAGAGCTTCGGCGAAGACGGCTTCGCAGCGATCATTCCGGTGTCCGCGGTGAAGGAATTCCAGGTCGAAGAGGTTGCCAACGTACTGGTCCAGCACCTGCCCAAGGGGCCGCCGCTCTACCCGGATGGCGAGCTCACCGACGAACCCGAGCTGAAGATGGTCGCCGAACTGATCCGCGAGGCCGCCTTGGAAGGCGTGCACGATGAGCTGCCGCACTCCCTGGCGGTGGTCGTCGAGGAGATGATCCCACGCGAGGGCCGCAGCGAAGGCAACCAGCTGGTGGACATCCACGTCTCGCTCTTCGTGGAGCGCTCGAGCCAGAAGGCCATCATCATCGGCAAGGGCGGCTCACGCCTGCGCGAGGTAGGGTCCAATGCCCGTCAGGGCATCGAGAAGCTGCTGGGCACCAAGGTCTTCCTGGACCTGCACGTGAAGGTTGCCAAGGACTGGCAGCGTGACCCGAAGCAGCTCGGCCGCTTGGGCTTCTAAGCTCAGCCCGGTAGATTACCCAACCCCCGGATTGCCTCTCCTCGAGAGGCGGTCCGGGGGTTGGCTTTTAACCGGCCCCAGTGATCTGACCCTGCGGGATAGCGGGTTCGGCGCTCCGCGACACGAGTTGGATGCACCGGGTCGAGACCCGAGCTCGAAATGAGGCACATGGCCCGGCTTCATATTCCGTAGTTCTCGGCACGGCGCGAAAATGAACGGGGGAGGAAAGATTACTCGATGGTAATGTCCAGATAATCAATGGCGCAGCAATCGATAGGGAACGCATATGGACGGCACACAGCAGGAGCACACCCCCGCCGGAGTGAACATGAACAACTGGCGGCTTCCCAAGAACTTGCGCTGGTCCTTCCAACATATGGCCGACTTCTTGCCCACGGCACTGATCTCCCGGGGCGAAGGAACGGTGGCGCCGCTTCCCGCGGCACACCGTGACTTGGACTCGGTGAGGCTGGCCCCGGCATTCCCTTCAGAAGCGCCGCTGAGCGTGGGCTCGGTGATGGCCGCCACCGAAACCGACGGGTGGATGTTCATGCACCGCGGCACGGTGCTGGCCGAGCAGTACTTTGGCCAGATGAAGGCCGACACCCCGCACCTGCTGATGTCCATGAGCAAGTCGCTGATCGGCGCGGTGGCCGGAGCGCTGATCGATTCCGGAGTGCTTGACTCCGACGCGCGCTTGACCGATTACCTGCCGGAGGTAGCCGAGAACGGCTATGCCGGGGCCAGGGTGCGCCAGTTGCTGGATATGCGTTCCGGCATCGATTTCTCCGAGAACTACCTGGACCCCAGCGCCGGGGTGCGGATGCTCGGACAGGCCATCGGATGGTCTGCGCTCAAGGCCCCGGGGCCCACCGGCATGTACCCGTACCTGAGAACCCTGGTGCGCAAGACCGCCCACGGCGGGGTCTTCGAGTACCGATCTTGCGAGACCGACATGCTCGGCTGGATCTGCGAGTCCGCGGCCAAGAAGCCCATGGCCACCTTGCTGAGCGAGCTGCTCTGGAGCAAACTCGGCGCCGAATCGGATGCCACCATCGGCGTCGACCAGTTCGGCACCGGAATATTCGACGGCGGGATCAACGCCACGATGCGCGATATGGCCCGTTTCGGCTCGCTCTTCCTGAACGACGGACTCGCGCCGAGCGGCGAACGGGTGCTCTCAAAAGAATGGATCGCCCAAACGCTGGCCGGCGCCCCGGACTCCCGCGACGCCTTTGCCGACGGCCCGGTGGACAACCTCATGCCCGGCGGGATGTACCGGAACCAGATGTGGTTCCCGTACCCCGGCAATGATGTGGTGCTCTGCCTGGGCATACACGGGCAGATGGTCTACATCAACCGGCCCGCCGAGGTGGTGGCGGTGAAGCTCTCCAGCTGGCCGACCCCGCAGGGACCTGCCAAGCTCTCCCGCACGCTGCGCGCCTTCGACGCTATCTCCGCGGCGCTATTGGTGGAGGCCAACACCGCACCACCTGCCTCGGCGGCACCAGCCGGCAACTAGCTGCCCGGGATACGGGATCCCAGGTTGGCCAGCGATTCGGCCGCGATGCCGCAGTGCAGCGCTCATGCGCGGATCGGGCAATTGGCCGAAGGCGGCCATCAGCCAAAGACGAGGGCACGGATTATGGCCGGCCCGCTGCCCTGAAACTGCACGTGCGCCCCGGAACCTAGTAGAAGAAAATCGGCAGCCAGTCACGGTTGTGCGCGTGCACCAGCGCGAGGAACAGTACGAAGTCGAAGATCAAATGCACCGAGACGACGTAGGTCAGCGACTTGGTCAGCTTGAAGGTATAGCCCTGCAGCAGGGCGAAGGGGAACGTGAGAAGCGGACCCCAAGCCTGGTAGCCGATCTCCCAGAGGAAGGAAGAGAAGATCACCGCCTGCAGGATATTGGCGAGCCAGTCGGGGAAGTGGCGTCGCAGCAGCGTGAAGGTGGTGCAGATGAAGAACAGCTCATCCCAGATGCCCACGGCGTTCACTCCGAGGAAGAGCCGCCAGAAGATGGTGGGATCCGAGGCGTCCGGCCAGTTCTGGAAGACCCCCGTGCTGATCAGGTACACCGGTAAAATGAGGAAGCCCAGCGCTACCACGCCGAGCAGATACAGTTTGGCGGCCAACGGCCATTTACGTCCGGTGTTCACCGGAAATTTGATGATCTGCTCGCGGTAGGCAAACCGTGAGACCAGCCAGGGCACCAGCACGGCCATGCCGAGCGCACCACCCATCTGGAGCATGTGCCCGATGCTCAAATCGGCATTGAGCGGAACGAAGCTGATGATCGCCAGCCCCGCCGCGATCAGTCCCAGGTGGCGGGCGAGCTGGCGATCGATAAATGCTGCCGTGAGCACGCTGAGCACGAGCGTGGTGTAGCCCGCCGGGTCATTTCCTACGGCGAAGAGCAGCACGCCGGAGAGCGAGAGCAGTACCGCCGGCAGCAATTTCCAGCTGAGCGCGGTGCGGGGCGGATCATCTAGGGTGAGCTTCACACCACCAGCATGCCACCTCCGCCCGCGGCGCAAAAGGGTTCAGTGCAGCAGCGTGCCGAGCGAGGCGACGAAGCCGCCGAGCAGAAAAGCGCCGACGCCGATGGCCAGCGGCCGGTTGTCCATGCCCGCGCCTCCGCCCAGTGCCTGGTGGGTTACCGCGTGTCCTTTGCCGCGGCGCAGCTGGGCCCGGTTCACCGGCCAGGCGACGAAGAAGGCGACGGTCAGGGCGAGGGCCATGGCAACCCAGAAAACGGGGTTGAGGACCCCGGAGTCCATGGCTCCGGGAATGAGCAGCATGACGAGGTTGTCCACGATCTCCATCGTCAGGATGGACAGGGTGTCGGCGGCGAGCACCAGGCCCAGGGCGGCGGACAGGGCGATGCCGCCGCGCACCAGCGGGATGGCCGACAGTGCGTAGCCGAAGAGGAAGGCCAACGAGATGGACAGCGCCACCGTCGGCAGGTTTGCCCATCCGGCCGCGGTGCCCACCAGCAGCCCGATGATTTCCCCGATGGCGCAACCGGTCAGGCAGTGCAGCGTTGCGCCCACCGCCATCGACGACATGTCATGCCCGGCGCCGTGCCCGGCGTGCCCACCGTTCGTATCGTGTTCCATGGATCTCCTTCCGGGTGCTTTCAGGAATCGGCTAGCCTTCCGCGGTTGTTCAGCATCATACCGCCTGCGCCGTGGCCGGCTACGTGCCCACGCTATGTGGCGATGCGCTTGAGGATCTGCTTGGCCACCAGCCGGTCTGCTCCGGGCAGATGGGTTGCCCGAACGATCCAACGGCGCACCAGCAGCTGCAGCTTGTTCTTCGGCAGGAAGGTATTCGCCGCACGCCGCCCCGAGGCCTGCGCGGTGGCGATGACCGGACGCATGGCCCGTTCATAGCCGGCCAGCGCGTTCGGCAGCTGCGCCGGCTCGGTGACTGCGGCCAAGGCCTCGCCGAGGGCTGCGGCGCCGGCAATGGCCATGGAGCCGCCCTGGCCGGCAAGCAGCGATACCGCGGCCGCCGCATCTCCGAGCAGCACCACCGGACCGCGGTGCCAGCCGGGCATGACCACCTGCGCTACGGCATCGTCGTAGGGATGCTCCGGGCATAGCCGAAGCAGCCGATCCACCCGTCCATCAACTCCGGCGAAGGCCTTGCGCAGCCGCTGCCGGGGATCGCTGGGCGTCGTGTCTTCCGGTTGGCGATACACCAGGAAGGCGGCAACCTCGGTGGAACGCAGACCATAGATCCCGGCGGTGCGGTTGACCGTATCGCTGAGCACCAAACGGTTCTTGAACTCCCGATTCAGCTGTGGCTCTTCAACGATGAAGGCCGCCGCCCGCATCCCCAAGGGCCGCAGGTAGTCTTCTTCGGGTCCGAAGACCGCGGCCCGGACCATTGAATGGATCCCGTCGGCGCCCACCAAGAGCTCCCCGATTTCCGGATGCTCCTGGCCCGCTAGCTGCACCTGTACCCGAGCATCCGTCGTTTCGATCCGCTCAACCCGCGCGCCGTAGCGGATGCCAACTCGGCCCGGGGGAACATCCTGCAAGGCCTTGCGCGCCGCACCTTCCATATCCGGGCGCAAGAGCGTAAGCACTCGCCCGCCTGCCAGGTCCGAGAACTTCTGGTAATCCAGGCTTGCGGTGCGCCGGCCCTTCGCGTCAACGTATTCGGCGGCCTGCACCCGGTAGGCAACCTCTGCCAGATAGGGGTAGAGCCCGATGCGTTCGGCGGCGCGCAGGCCGGGGCCGAAGAAGTCCATCATGTAGCCATCTGGGCGCGGCTTCTTAGAGCGTTCAAGCACCAGCACCTGCCAGCCGGCCAACCCGAGCTGGCGCGCCGCCACAAGCCCGGCAATTCCCGCTCCGATGATGATCGCCTTCATCCGTAGCCCTTCCCTCAGCTCCACCGCCCGGGCCCGCGTGCAACCGGGCCAGAAATCCCATTGTTCGCACGTTTGCCCCGAGCTGTCCATGGCCATCGAGCCGATCCCGAAGATCGCTTCCCCGGCCGATGTCCACTATTTGACACAATTGAGTAGCAAATCCCGTCGCAGTTCAAAGCGGTGTTATGCTCAAAAAGTGCATTTCGAGCTTCTACTTCTAATCTGCCGCTGCGAGGATCCAAGAGACCGTTAGTGGTCTATTCGGCCGACCTTCTCGCCGCGGAGTAGCTCTTGTCTGGCCCCACACAACTAAGCACCAACATTGTCTAGGGGATACACCGAAATGCAGAACATGCAAAAATCTTCGAACATGCCAATCCACAAGTATGTTCCCTTCCAGGACCAGATCGAAGTCAACCTGCCCGATCGCACCTGGCCAGATAAGTACATCACCACCGCCCCGCGCTGGTGCGCGGTTGACCTGCGTGATGGCAACCAGGCACTGATCGACCCGATGAGCCCCGAGCGCAAGCACAAGATGTTCGACCTGCTGGTGGAAATGGGCTTCAAGGAAATCGAGGTGGGCTTCCCTTCCGCCTCGCAGACCGACTTCGACTTCGTCCGCCAGCTCATCGAGCGCGGCATCCCCGATGACGTGACCATCCAGGTGCTCACGCAGTCCCGCGAGCACCTGATCGAGCGCACCTATGAAGCGCTGGAAGGCGCCAAGCAGGCCATCGTCCACCTGTACAACTCCACCTCGGTGCTGCAGCGCGAAGTCGTCTTCCGCCAGGACGAGGACGGCATCGTGGACATCGCGGTGCAGGGCGCGCGGATGTGCAAGAAGTACGAAGAACAGCTGACCGGCACCAAGATCACCTACGAGTACTCGCCAGAGTCCTACACCGGCACCGAGCTGGCCTTCGCCAAGCGCATTTCCGAGGCCGTGGCCGAGGTGCTGGAGGCGACTCCGGAAAACAAGATGATCTTGAACCTGCCGGCCACCGTCGAAATGGCCACCCCCAACGTCTATGCGGACTCCATCGAGTGGATGCACCGCAACCTGGCAAACCGCGATTCGATCATCCTCTCGCTGCACCCGCACAACGACCGCGGCACCGGAGTAGCCGCTGCCGAGCTGGGCTACCTGGCCGGCGCGGACCGCATCGAAGGCTGCCTGTTCGGCAATGGCGAACGCACCGGCAACGTCGACCTGGTGACCTTGGGCATGAACATGTTCGGCCAGGGCATCGACCCGCAGATCGACTTCTCGGACATGGACCACATCCGCCGCACCGTCGAGTACTGCAACCAGCTGCCAGTGGCAGAACGCAGCCCGTACGGCGGCGACCTGGTCTTCACCGCCTTCTCCGGATCGCACCAGGACGCGATCAAGAAGGGCCTGGAAGCCATGGAGGTCAAGGCCTCGGCTGCCGGCAAGGAACTGAACGATATGGTTTGGGCGGTTCCGTACCTGCCGATCGATCCGAAGGACATCGGCCGCTCCTACGAAGCGGTGATCCGCGTGAATTCGCAGTCCGGCAAGGGCGGAGTGGCCTACCTGCTGAAGAACGACTACAACTTGGATCTGCCACGCCGTGCGCAGATCGAGTTCTCCGGGGTTATCCAGAAGAAGACCGAAACCGAAGGCGGCGAGGTTTCCTCGTCCACCATCTGGAACGTATTCCAGGATGAGTACCTGCCGGTCAGCGAGGACTCCGGGCTGAATGCCTGGGGCTACTACGAGATCGCCTCGGCGACCGCGGCCTCCGCCGAAGACGGCAGCTTCCAGCTGGACGTCAAGCTGATCGTCGACGGCGTGGCCCACGAGCGCAGCGCCCAGGGCAACGGTCCGCTGTCGGCCTTGGTGAAGCTGCTCAACGACGACGGAGTGGACCTGCGCGTGCTGGACTACAGCGAACACGCCATGAGCGAAGGCGGCAACGCCCGCGCCGCGGCATTCGTCGAATGCGCGGTGGGAGATCGCATCCTCTGGGGGATCGGTTTGGACACCAACACCAACATCGCCGCGCTGAAGGCGGTCATTTCGGCAGTCAACCGGGCAATCCGCGACGCCGCCTAACCGCTGGAAGATGCTGAACGCCACGGGGCACAACTTCGGTTGCGCCCCGTGGCGTTTTTAGTCTTGCGCGGTTGAGGTGGGAGAATTGGGGATGTGTCACGTTCCGGATTCGCCTCGCGCAGCTACCGCACCCGCGGTCTGGTGTTGCGCACCCATAAACTTGGCGAAGCGGACCGCATCATTACGCTGATCACCCCCACGGGCTTGGCCCGCGCCGTCGCCAAAGGCGTACGGCGCACCTCTTCGCGCCTCGGCGCCACGCTCGAGCCGTTTATGGAGGTTGATGCGCTGATCGTGATGGGACGAAATCTCGACGTCGTCTCCCAGGCACAGCTGCGCACCCCCTACGGCCAGCAGCTGGTCACCGACTATGCGAGCTACACGGTAGCCACCGCCATGGTTGAAATTGCCGAGAAGCTGCTTGAAGCAGATGCCGATTCGACCAATAAGCAGTATCTGTTATTGCATGGTGCGATCGCGTTGCTCTCCAAGCATCGGGTTGATGACGGAGCCGTGCTGGATTCCTATATTCTTCGCGCTCTGTCCATTGCCGGCTGGGCCCCCTCGTTCACCGATTGCGTGCGCTGCGGTGCAGCGGGGCCGCATGAGGCACTGAATGTGCACCTGGGCGGGGTGGTTTGCCCCGCCTGCCGGCCA
Organism: Arthrobacter sp. MYb221; assembly: GCF_002979835.1. Taxonomy (NCBI): domain Bacteria; kingdom Bacillati; phylum Actinomycetota; class Actinomycetes; order Micrococcales; family Micrococcaceae; genus Arthrobacter; species Arthrobacter sp. MYb221. Next base: position 153,910 of record NZ_PCPW01000001.1, read on the forward strand.
GCGGGATCGCTCGCCCCGCATCCGATCACCATCGGGTACCTGCAAGCCCTGCTGACCGGCGACTGGGACACGGTCGCCCAGGGGGGACCTCGAGCGAAAAAGCAGGCAGCGGACATCGTTGCCAGTTACCTGCAATGGCACCTGGAACGTGCCGTGAAGTCATTAAGACACGTGGAGAGAACATGAGCAAGCTTCGCCCCATCACCGGCCGTCCAGGTCCGGTCACGCCATACCCGCACCCGGATAACCCGGTGATGCCCAGCATTCCGGCGGCGCTGATCCCCGAGCATATCGCGATCGTCATGGACGGCAACGGGCGCTGGGCGAACCAGCGCGGCCTGCCGCGTACCGAAGGGCACCGGGCCGGGGAGGCCGCGTTGCTCGATGTCATGGCCGGCGCCGTGCAGCTGGGCATCAAGCACGTCTCCGTCTACGCGTTCTCCACGGAAAACTGGAAACGCAGCCCGGAAGAGGTGCGCTTCCTCATGGGGTTCTCCCGCGATGTGCTGCGCCGCCAGCGCGATACCTTGAATTCTTGGGGTGTGCGGATCCGCTGGTCCGGACGTGAACCGCGCCTGTGGAAGTCTGTGGTCAACGAGCTTCGTGCGGCCGAGGAGCTAACCGAAGCTAATCTCGGTTGCCAGCTGACCATGTGCGTGAACTACGGCGGCCGCGCCGAAATTGGCGACGCGCTGTCCGCGATTGCCAAGGACGTCGCAGCCGGGAAGCTGAAGGCCTCGGCGGTGGGGGAGAAAACTCTCGGCAAATACCTCTACGCCCCAGAGCTTCCGGACGTTGATCTTTTCCTGCGTACCAGCGGCGAGCAGCGCACCAGCAACTTCCTGTTGTGGCAGTCGGCCTACGCGGAAATGGTCTTCCTCGATCAGCTTTGGCCAGATGTGGACCGCAGGACGTTATTCACCGCCGTCGAGCAATTTGCGCAACGCGATCGACGTTACGGCGGGGCAGTGGATAAGCCGAAGAATTAGCGCGGCCGGTCGAGGAGCCGAAGCCACAGCGCCAGATCCCGGTAGGCGGCGGCCCTGGCAGGTTCTGCTGAGGTGAAGACGTCATGCATGGCCCCGTGGATTTGCGCGAGCGTCACGAAACTTCCCAACTTCAAGGCACGCAATCGGATCTGGTGTATGTCAATCACCGAGTCGGTGCTCTGCATTGCCGGCGAATAGCTGGTGCTGAAATGCGAAGCGTCAGAACTGATCACAAAAATAGGTTGCGTCAGGTTCAGTCCCTTGGCGACGGTGGCGTGTCCGTCGAGAATGGTTTTCATCCAAGCGGTAGTCGGCTGGAATGCCAGCCGCGGCCGCCATAGCCGATGGATGTCCCATTCCCCGACGCCTTGATCGCTCAAAGAATTCCAATAGTGGTCAAATTCCGGCAGTGCCAATTTACGCCGGCCATTGGTGCGGCCGATCGCTTCGAGAATTCCATGCATCGGAACGCGCAAAAATGCGGTGCCTTGAAATTCGAGCCACGGCGCATTGAGCACCAGGGCCTGGATGCGCGGGCCGGTGCGTGCCACCCACAGGCTAAGGATCAGTCCGCCTTGCGAGTGCCCCTGCCCGATGATCGGCAGGTCGGGATGGGCCGTGCCGAGCAGGTCCATGGCGGCTTCTAGTTCCTGGTCATATACCGCGAGGTCATCGACGTAGCCTGGAATTTCGTGTTCTGCCCGAAGACTGCGCCCGTAGCGCCGCAGATCCAAAGCGTAGAAATGGTATCCACGCTGATGCCAGAATTCGGCAAGTTCGCGGTTGAAGAAGTAGTCGCTCCACCCGTGGACGCTGAGCACCACCCCGTTGAACTTTCTCAGTAGGCGGTTGCGCCAACCGGCGGGCTTGTAGCGCACGAGCGTGCCCACTGCCGGCCCCTCGGAATCGGTACCGAAGTCCAAGGTCGTATATTCGAAGCCTTCGCCTAGCGGATCTGCCACCCATTGCCCTGGGTTGGTCGTGGTGGTGAAGTCCGGCCACTGCCCGCTAGGTAAATTCGATGAGACCTTCATATGTTGAAGCATACCGACCGCAAGTTGTCGGAATCGGGAACTTCACGAGAAACTAGTAACCATGCGCATTTATCCCCTGGTCTTCAAGCATGTTTTCACCAAGATGGATCCTGAAAAGGCCCATTACTTCGCCTTTGACGCCATCAAGCTCATGCAACGTGTGGGATTGACCAAGGCAGCCCGAAAGTTTTTTGCCCCCGATCCGAAACTCCAGCGAACCGTGATGGGGATAGATTTTCCATCACCATTCGGCCTGGCAGCCGGGTTTGATAAGGGGGCCACCGGTATTTTGGCGTTGAGCGACATCGGTTTCGGCCATGTCGAAATCGGTACCGTGACCGGTCAGGCGCAGCCGGGCAACCCCTTGCCACGGCTTTTCCGTCTTGTTGATGACCGTGCGGTGATCAACCGCATGGGCTTCAACAATGAAGGAGCCGAGGTCGTCGCCGCCCGCGTCGCCACCGCACGCCAGCGGCTCAAGTCCGACTATGCCGGCACCCGCCCGGTCATCGGAGTGAACATTGGCAAGACCAAGTTGGTCGAACTAGACGATGCGGTGGGCGATTACCTGCAGTCCACGCGTCAGCTGGCCAACCATGCGGATTATTTGGTGGTCAATGTTTCCAGCCCGAACACTCCGGGCCTGCGCCTGTTGCAAAGCGTTGAGTCGCTGCGACCGCTGCTCAGCGAAGTCGGGCAGTTGGCCGATCAGGTCTCCGGCCGCCACATCCCGCTATTGGTGAAGATCGCACCGGATTTGAGCGATGAAGATCTCGCCGATGTCGCGACGTTGGCTACCGAGCTAGGCCTGGATGGGATTATCGCCACCAATACGACGATTGGACGCGAAGACTTGTCCAGCGATGCCGCCAAGGTCGAAGAAATCGGCGCCGGCGGTTTGTCCGGTGCTCCGTTGAAAGAACGCTCGCTGGAAGTGCTTCGCCAGCTACGTGAATTGGTCCCCTCGAAGATGGCCATCATTTCCGTCGGCGGCGTGGAGAACGTCGCCGACGTCGAGACACGGCTCGCTGCGGGCGCCGATCTCGTTCAGGGGTACACCGCGTTCCTCTATGAGGGTCCGTTCTGGGCACGCGCCATCAACAAGGAACTAGCTAGCCGCCGGTAATCTGCTGTCGAAGGATCGGTCTGAAGCTCCCGAAATACCGTTTCGGGAGCTTCGCTGTCTCTGGGTGCCATTTCCCGCGTGAAAAACCGCCCAACGCTGGGGGAGAAGCTGGCCAGCCCAATGCGGCCGTGCTCATCGGCACCATCTGTTACCAAATCCAAACCTTGTGGATACTCGCAAAGAGCTGGTAAACCCGTTTACAAGGGCAAATGTGATGCAGCAGTGGCGGCACAGGCTTTTGAGTTTTATAACCTTGTAAAGCGATTCACAAGGTTTCTACGTTGTGAATGGCCTCGCTTTATGCGGGGCTGAACGACATAAAAGAAGGGCGGATTCCATAAGGAATCCGCCCTAGAAGATTTGGACAATGAAACTAGTCGATGTCGGCGCCGCGCTTAATCTGCGGCTTCGGCAGGCGCAGCTTGCGGAACTGCATGCCGCGCATCGCCGCGTACATGCGGATTCCACGATCCATGGAGCCGAATTTAGCGACCAAGCGGCGCTTGAGCAGCACCGTAGTGACGATCAATTCGATGATCACCAGGGCGATGACAACCCACAGGGCACCCTGCACGTACATCTGTACCGAGAGGTTCTGATTGAACGTCAACGACAAGATCAGGAATGCGAAGATTACGAACATCATGAATTCGCTGAACATCCAGCGCGAGTCGATGAAGTTACGGGCATAGCGCTTCTGCGGACCCTTGTCGCGAGGCATCAGGTAGCGTTCGTCACCGGTCTCATTGGCGATGCGCAAGCGGTTCTGGGCTTCGATGCGTCGTTGACGATCGGCTTCCTTGGCTGCCTTGCGATCGGTAGGCACTAGTGGGCGCTGGCGGCTGGCTTGCTGCGCGCTGCGCTTAGGGGTCGGGCCAGTCTTGCGGCCGTCAGTTGATTCGGGAGCCAGTGCAGTCGGCTCCTCATTTGCGGGGGATTGAGAGTCATCTTTTTTACGTCCAAACACGCCCCTATCCTACCGGGTTGTTTGCGGCACAGTGACATTAGCAACCTAGGTCATTGCTAGGCTGAAGTCATGACAAATAATTCTTCAGTCGTCGCCTCGAACCATGGCGTCGATGTCACTGCCCTGAAAAGTCATATCGAGAAGAACTTTGAGAAGATCCTCAAAGAGCTCGGTTCGCTGGTAGCCATCCCTGGCGTCGCTTGGGAATCCTTCGATCCGGCCAATCTGGAAGAAAGCGCTCAGGCCGTGGCCGCGCTGGCGCGTGACGCTGGCATGGAGAGCGTTGAGATTCTGCGCGAGCCAGCCGAGGATGGCGTCATGGGCGCACCGGCGGTGGTGGCTCGCCGCATGGCCCAGCCTGGCAAGCCAACCGTCCTGCTCTACGCGCATCACGATGTCCAGCCTCCTGGCAACGAAGAAGACTGGAACACTCCGGCCTTTGAAGCCACGAAGGTGGGGGAGCGGCTCTATGGCCGCGGTGCCGCGGACGATAAAGCGGGCATCATGGTGCACATTGCTTCCCTGTGCGCGGTGCTGGATTCCGTGGCGGATTTTGGTGTCGGCGTCACCTACTTCTTCGAGGGTGAAGAAGAGGCTGGTTCGCCATCCTTCAGGAACTTCCTGGAGGCGCATCAGGACAAGCTCGCGGCCGACGTTATCGTAGTGGCCGACTCCTCTAACTGGGCCGTGGGAACTCCCGCCCTGACCAGCTCGCTGCGCGGCATGGCGGCCGCGGAAATCACCGTGCGCTCGCTGGGGCACGCAGTTCACTCGGGCATGTTTGGCGGCCCGGTGCTCGACGCACCGGTTCTTGCAGCGAAACTCATTGCGTCATTCCATGATGAAAATGGTTCGGTTGCCGTGCCCGGTTTGGTGGCGAACGATATCGCCGAGGTTGACTTCGATGAGTCCGAGTTCCGCCGCGACAGCTCGGTGCTTGAATCCGTTCAACTGGCAGGCACGGGCAAGATCACGGACCGCTTGTGGAATAAACCAGCGCTCAGTGTCATTGGAATGGATATGCCCAGTGTTGATCGCTCGTCCAATACCCTGATCCCGCAAACGCGCTTCAAGGTATCGATGCGTTTGGCTCCAGGACAGGAACCAAGCCAGGCCTTGGCCTCGCTGGAAGCTCATGTGAACTCCGTGGACCTGCGTGGTGCCGAGGTGCAGTTTGTGGCTACCGAAGCAGGTAGCGCCTATCAGGCGGATCTTGAAGCTTCGGCTAATGGCACCGCACGCTGGGCCCTGGAGCAGTCGTGGGGAGTTGAGCCGGTCAGCATGGGCCTGGGTGGATCGATTCCGTTCATTGCAGATCTGCTCGACGTATTCCCGCAGGCCCAGATCCTGGTGACCGGCGTGGAAGACCCCGACTCGCGGGCGCACTCGGCTAATGAGTCGCTTCACATTGGGGACTTCCAGAAGGCGATTGTCGCAGAAGCCCTGCTGTTGGCGCGGATTAATTCCGAAGGCCTGTGAACCGCGTCATACAAGGAGAAGTTCTGAGAGCATTTTCAGCGACCGCGACGTAGTATTGAATCAAGAAAAGGCGCCATATAACCTGAAGATATTCGGGCCGACGGTGTCACACCAAGCAGTATGGGAGGAAAATCATGACTGCAGCAGTTGACCAGACCAAGGGTGACTCAACCGAGCTACCAACCCACGAGGTAGAAATTTCCGACGTGGCTGCGCAGAAGGTGCGTTCACTTCTGGAGCAGGAAGGCCGTGACGACCTTCGTTTGCGTATCGCCGTTCAGCCTGGCGGCTGCTCGGGCCTGATTTACCAGCTCTACTTTGACGAGCGCATGCTCGAAGGTGACGCACTGCGTGACTTCGACGGCGTAGAGGTCATCGTCGACAAGATGAGCGTGCCGTATCTCTCCGGCGCTTCGATCGATTTCGAAGACACAATTTCAAAGCAGGGCTTCACCATTGATAACCCTGCAGCCTCCGGCTCCTGCGCCTGTGGAGATTCCTTCCACTAGGCCTTAGGGAACTAACGCCGCCGTTCAAACGTTGAAGAAATTTCTCGTTAGAACGGCGGCGTTTTTCGGTATTCTGGGGTCGAAGAGGGTAAGCTCTACATTAAGTAGTAAAACTATGTTTCCCTTCGTGAGCCACCTCACCGTGCAACTCGTTTAGCCGCGAGGTGACTTATGAAGACCACATTCTGCACCAACAAAGAGGAAGGGCCGTCTGTGAGTTCGCAACACCGAACCGGCAGTCTCGGATCCGCCAAGGCAAAAGTTATTGCCTTGGTTGGCGCCGGCGCATTGCTGCTGACGGGATGTACAGCGGAGGCTAAACGCGGTTGGCTCCCAAATGTGGAGCGCGATACCACGAACCACACTGGAGCAATCCAGGATCTATGGGTTCACTCTTGGATCGCCGTGATCATTATCGGAATTCTGACCTGGGGTCTGATGCTTTGGTGCGTCGTGGCTTACCGTCGCCGTAAGACCGATACTGGTTACCCACGTCAGCTGAGCTACAACCTGCCATTGGAGATCTTCTACACGGCCATTCCTTTGGTCCTTGTTTTGGTCTTCTTTAGCTTCAATAACACTGTTGAGAAGTCAATCAACGCACCTGTGGATTCCGAGGTCGTCGTAGACGTCCGCGCGAAGCAGTGGTCGTGGGACTTCAACTACAGCTACCAGGGCCAGGAGAAGTACTTCGCTGGCGAACAGGCTCACCTGAACAAGGACGGCTCGGCTGGCGTGAAGGAATCACTGCCTACCTTGTACCTGCCTGCAGGTAAGTCGGTAACGCTCGAGCTTAACAGCCGCGATGTTATCCACTCGTTCTGGGTTCCAGCATTCCTTCAGAAGCTGGACATGATTCCAGGCAAGACCAACTACATCTACCTGACCCCACAGGTTGAGGGTAACTTCGATGGCAAGTGCGCCGAGCTTTGCGGCGAGTACCACTCGGAGATGCTCTTCAACGTTGCGGTCGTTAGCGACGCAGAGTTCAAGGCTGAACTTGCCAAGCTGGAAGATGGCCACATTGGTGAGGAATACGACCGTCAGCCTAACAAGGTCAACTCCATCGTTGTGGAGCACGGTCACGCAGAGGAAGGAGAGTAATCGCTATGACTACGTTTGAGTATGCTACCGACGACGTCAAGTCGATTGCCCCATCCGTCGTGCCGAAGTCAAAGGGTCGACTCTTTGTCGACTACATTACTTCGACCGACCACAAGAAGATCGGGTACATGTACCTGATCACCTCGTTCATCATGTTCTGCATCGGTGGCGTCATGGCGCTGCTGATTCGTGCGGAACTGTTCGAGCCAGGTATGCAGATCCTGCAGACCAAGGAACAGTACAACCAGCTGTTCACCATGCACGGCACCGTCATGCTTCTGATGTTCGCAACCCCGCTCTTCGCAGGTTTTGCCAACGTGATGATGCCACTGCAGATCGGTTCCCCGGATGTGGCCTTCCCACGTCTGAACGCATTGGCCTTCTGGTTCTTCTCCTTGGGCTCGACTATCGCCCTGGCTGGCTACCTCACCCCTCAGGGTGCCGCTAGCTTCGGTTGGTTCGCTTACGCACCATTGTCGAACACCACCTTCTCGCCAGGCATCGGTGGAGACCTTTGGGTCTTCGGCCTTGCACTGTCGGGCTTCGGTACCATCCTTGGCGCCGTCAACTTCATCACCACCATCATCTGCTTGCGTGCTCCTGGCATGACCATGTGGCGCATGTCGATCTTCGCGTGGAATACCTTGATCACCTCGATCTTGGTCCTGATGGCCTTCCCACCGCTGGCAGCTGCGCTGTTCGCCTTGGGTGCAGATCGCCGCTTCGGGGCACATATCTTCGACCCGGATAATGGTGGAGCCGTTCTCTGGCAGCACCTGTTCTGGTTCTTCGGTCACCCAGAGGTTTACATTATTGCGTTGCCGTTCTTCGGTATCGTTTCGGAGATCTTCCCGGTCTTCAGCCGCAAGCCGATCTTCGGCTACAAGGGCCTGGTTTTCGCGACCATCTCCATTGCAGCTCTTTCGGTCTCCGTTTGGGCTCACCACATGTACGTGACCGGTTCCGTGATGCTGCCGTTCTTCGGCTTCATGACGATGCTGATCGCGGTGCCGACCGGCGTGAAGTTCTTCAACTGGATCGGCACCCTGTGGCGAGGTTCGATTACCTTCGAAACTCCAATGCTGTGGAGCATCGGCTTCCTGATCACCTTCTTGTTCGGTGGACTGACCGGTATCATCCTTTCCGCTCCATCGCTGGACTTCCACGTTTCGGATACCTACTTCGTGGTGGCACACTTCCACTACGTGGTCTTCGGCACCGTGGTGTTCGCAATGTTCGCCGGCTTCTACTTCTGGTGGCCAAAGTGGACCGGCAAGATGCTCAACGAGCGCCTTGGCAAGATCCACTTCTGGCTGCTGTTCATCGGCTTCCACGGCACCTTCCTGATCCAGCACTGGCTGGGCGTTATGGGTATGCCACGTCGTTACGCTGACTACATGCCAGAAGATGGCTTCACCGCCATGAACCAGGTTTCGACCGTGTTCGCCTTCATCCTGGGCATGTCGATGATTCCGTTCTTCTGGAATGTGTGGGTCACTCACCGCAATGGCAAGAAGGTTGAAGTTGACGATCCATGGGGCTTCGGCGCATCGCTGGAGTGGGCAACCTCTTGCCCTCCACCACGTCACAACTTCCACTCGATCCCACGAATCCGCTCCGAGCGCCCTGCGCTGGATCTGCACCACCCAGAACTGAGTGGTCGTTCCACTCCTACTGCTGGTGCCGCAAAGATCTTCGGACCGGCTGACCAGAAGGACCTGTAAAGATGAAAGTTGAATCCTGGCTTTTCCTGGGTGGAATCTTCTTCTTCACCCCAGTGGCAATTGTCTATGGCTACATGACCAACTGGAACGAATGGGTAGGCCTGCTGGCTCTGCTCATGCTCACCGGTTTGTCGGCCATGGTCGGCGGTTACCTGTTCTTCACCGCCAAGCGTGTTGGTGCTCGTCCAGAGGACCGCATTGATGGCGAAATCCACGAGAACGCCGGAGACCTCGGTCTGTTCTCGCCATGGAGCTGGTGGCCACTGGTACTTGCCGGTGCCGCAGCAATTGGCTTCCTCGGCTTGGCCGTTGGGTGGTGGGTCTTCTACATTGGAGCAGGCCTATCGGTAGTCGCACTTGTTGGCTGGGTTTACGAATACAGCCGCGGCGATCACGCCCACTAAGTAGTTCTCTTAACGGGGTGACAAGTTTTTACTTGTCACCCCGTTAGTATTTTAAGCAGCACCGCCTTGTCAAAGGAGATCCTCGTGCGTTACTCGCCGACGCCAGCCGTTACCGCCACACTCGATGCACAGAGCAAGACGAGCAAGTATCGCCAGATCCGTGACATTCTGAAGACGCATGCCCGGGAGGCCTGCAAGCCAGGTTATAAGCTTCCACCTGAGCGTGAGCTGGCCGCTCACTTTGGCGTGGCGCGAAAGACCATCCGCCAGGCAATTGATGCCTTGGTCGATGAGCAGGTACTCAAACGCGTGGTCGGCATCGGCACCTTCGTGGTCCCGGAAAAAATGGATCTCCGCGTACGGCTGCACTCGTACTCCGAAGATATGATGCGCCGCGGCATGGTGCCCGACGCACGCGTGCTGGAGTTCGACGAACTCAAGGCCTCGGCCTACCTCAGCGCGCAGCTCATGGTTGACGAGGGCACGGCGGTGATCCGCTTCAAGCGTCTGCTGCTTGCGGACGGCACCCCCATGAGCCTGGATGAGAACTACATGCCCGCGGACCTGGTGCCAGGCTTCACCGACGGACCGCCGCCATCCAAGCTCTATCAGGCGCTCCACGAGCGCTACGGGATCTTGCTGGAGTGGGGCGAAGACCAGGTTGAAAGCACCGCCGCAAGCAGCGCGCAAGCGCTACTGCTCGGTGTTGAACCTGGCTTCCCACTTCTGCAGATCACCCGATATGCCTACATTGGCGAGCGGCTTGCCGACTATTCGGTCTCGCTGTATCGCTCAGACCGGTACAAGCTCTTTGTGCCGCTGCAACGGCTCGGAACGCGCACACCTCGCTATACGGAGAATTTCTAGGCTTAGAATCGCGTACAGCGGCTCTGGCGAGTGTTCCACCATTGCCTAATTGCTTCCGACCGCCCTCAGCGCCGTAGCTCTCCTGCGCTGACTACCGAATCAAAAATCATGCATTCGCTCCTGCTTTATTGTTCTGCGAGATTGGGGTCTGAGGAAGATCGGTACGGAAATTCACGCTAAAGAGTCTGAGGCCTGTTGAATGGGTTCCATGGCGGTCGATTTTCTAAGTGATGAGCAGGCAGCAGGGTTCGGCGGATTCCCCGACGAGGTATCGGCGGAGGACCTGGAACGTTTCTGTTGGTTGGACGATGCAGACCTGTCGGTAGTTGGTCGCCGTCGGGGAATGCACAATCGCCTGGGATTTGCTGTCCAACTGATCACGGTGCGGGTGGCAGGACGGTTCCTGACGGATCCATTGGCTGTTCCGTGGCCGGTGGTGGAATTCCTGGCCGGGCAGTTGGATATTGCGGATGCTTCCGTGCTCAAGCTGTATGCGCAGCGGGGACAGACCGGGTATGAGCATGCCGCGGAAATTTCCATCGTGTACGGGTATGCGGATTTCTCCGATTCGGCCAGCCACGCGGAGCTGAGGCTGTTCCTGGAGGCCCGGGCCTGGACGTCGTCGGAGGGACCGGTGCGTCTGTTTGAACGGACGGTGCTCTGGCTGCGTGAACGCAAGGTCCTTCTCCCCGGCGTCTCTACGTTGACACGACTGGTTATAGAGGTCCGTGCCGGAGCAAATGACCGCCTCCATTCCATGCTGGTTGACGCGGCCGGCCCCGCCTTGATCCTGGAATTGGAAGGCCTGCTTCGCGTTGGGGAGGGATCACGGCTGACCGCGTGGGAAAGATTGCGGACCGGGCCCTCGAGGGTATCGGTGCCAGAGTTGTTGCGGCAGTTGGAGCGGCTGGGTCGCTTGCGGGCACTGGGTGCCGGGTCCATCGATGTGGAGATGATCCCCGAGGGTCGGATGAATGCCCTAGCCCGCTACGGGTTGGCGGGCAAGACCTCATCGCTTCGAGAACTATCAGACCAGCGGCGGGGTGCGACACTGCTCTGTGCCGTGCGCGCCTTGACGTCAGAAGTTGCCGATGATTTGTGTGATGCCTTGGACGCCATTGTCACCGAACGCGTTCTTCGCAAGGCAGCCAGGGAATCCAGTGCCGCCCGGTTGAAATCCCTGCCACGCTTGTCCAAGGCCTCACTGCAATTGGCGAAGGCCGCGAAAACACTGGTCGAGGTGTTGGACAACACGGAGTATTCCGGCGCAGAGGCCGCCTCGGTGCTGGCCGATCAGGTTTCCTTGCCCGAGATACGCGCCGCGCTGGAGGTGGTGAACGAAGTGGTGAATCCCGACGGAACCGGGGCGGACACTGCAACCGAGATGATGCGCCGGTTCGCCACCGTGCGCTCGTTCCTGCCGGCGTTGGCCGCGGCGGCACCCTTCGGGGCCACCGCGGGCGGGACGCCAACGTTGGCGGCGCTGACGGCGCTGCCGGAAGTTCTGGACGGCCGCAAAAAGGACCCGGCCGAGGTTGATCTGTCCGTGCTCTCGCCGGCTTGGCAGCGTCTTGTCACGGTTGCGGAGGAGATCGACCGCAAGGCCTATACGGTGGCGGTGATGGAGGCCGTCCATAAGGCGCTGCGGCGTAGGGACATTTTCGTGGTGGGTGGGCGTCGCTGGGGAGATCCCCGGGCGCGGTTGCTCACCGATCCGGCGTGGCAGAAAACCAAGACTGAGACCTTGAGGGCGCTCCAGCTGCCGGAAGAGCCAGCGGACCACCTGGCCGATGTTCGCCACCGCCTTGATGCCCGTTATCTTGCGGCGGCCGAGCAACTGGCCGACAATCCCGCGATACGCATTGATGATTCCGGCAAAGTCCACCTCTCACCTTTGGAGGCCAAGACGATACCGGAGTCACTGACGCAGTTGCGGAGTTTGGTCTCCGGGATGCTGCCGCGGGTGGACCTGCCCGATGTGCTGCTGGAAGTGCATTCCTGGACGGGGTTCCTCTCGGAATTCAGCCACGTCTCGGAGGCCTCCGCAAGGATGGGCCAGCTCAGCGTTTCGGTCGCCGCCATCCTGGTTGCCGAGGCATGCAACGTCGGCCTGACACCGGTGGTCAAGGAAGGCCACCCCGCACTGACTCGGGGACGCCTGACGCACGTAGATCAAAACTATGTACGCGCCGATACGCTTCGCGCGGCCAACGCCCGTCTAATCCAGGCCCAGTCCGGTCTGGGACTCGCGCAACGCTGGGGCACAGGCTTGTTGGCGTCAGTCGACGGAATGCGGTTCGTGGTGCCGGTGGCCACCGTCAATTCCGGGGCAAATCCCCGGTACTTTGGCCACGGTCGTGGATTGACTTGGCTGAACTATCTCAACGACCAGGTCTCCGGGCTGGGTGCCGTCGTGGTCCCGGGAACGGTCCGCGATTCCCTGCATATTTTGGATGGGCTGCTCGATCTTGATGGCGGCCAACGCCCCGAAATGGTCGCCACCGATACGGCCTCCTACTCGGACCAGGTTTTCGGGCTCTTCACCCTGCTCGGATACCGGTTCTCACCCCGCCTGGCAGGGTTACCGGACCAACGGTTCTGGCGCGTCGACGCCACGGCGGACTATGGGAAGCTGAACGCGGTGGCCGGCCGCAACCGAATCAACATGGAGCTCATTACGGCGAACTGGCCGGACATGCTTCGCCTTGCCGGGTCCTTGACCGCCGGGACGGTGCGCGCCTCGGAAATCCTGCGGGTCACCCAGGGCGGTGGGACACCAACTCTGCTCGGAAAGGCGTTGGCGGAGTACGGCAGAATAGCCAAGACCGAGCATCTGCTGGACTTCATCGATGCCGACGAGGGTTATCGTCGGCAAATCCACACCCAGTTGACTGTGCAGGAATCCAGACATGCGCTGGCCAGACTCGTCTTTCATGGCAGGAGAGGCCAGATACGCCAGTCCTACCGGGAGGGCCAGGAAGACCAACTTGGCGCACTCGGTCTGGTGCTGAACGCGGTCATCTTGTGGAACACCCGCTACCTGGACGCCGCGCTCACCGAACTCCGCGACCGCGGCGTCCCCGTTGCCGACGAGGACGTACAACGACTGTCGCCGCTGGTCTCGGAACACATCAACATGCTGGGTCGCTACTCTTTCGCCGCGGACTCCACCGGCACGCAACTTCGACCTTTCAGGAACCCCGACGAGGACCGGGAAGCCTGAACGAAGCAATACAGCGCTGACATCTACCGGCCCGCGAGGGGAACGCTCTACGGGACATCAAGCGCGGGTTCGAATCGGGGCGATCTGCATTTGATCCAACCGTTGCTTTGGGAACCATTCTCGACGAGGATAAGACAGACCTAGAACAGGGGGACGCATGCGCTCGAGCAAACCGACACATAAGAATCCGTGGCCACGCGACATGATAATCACTGTCGAAGATCGACCTAGCTTGCTCCTAGAGTTGCTCTGGTTACGGGAAGCTTACGAGCTGACACCTCATGGCGACAATCTCCCACCGCTACTGTCAGATACCCCAACACCCCTACGAGATGCCATGATCAGCACCTCTACTCAAGCCGAATGGGAATCTGCCTGGCCACGCATATGGCAGGCTGCTATCCATACAGGTATCGAAAGACCAGGCTGGCGCGAAGAATTCGGAGACAGCGCCTTCGACAACGACTCTTACCGCACATGGTCTCAACGGGGATGGAACGCTTATCTTGCTACCTCGCCGGTGAGAGCCGAAGAAAGTCCAGAACGGCGCGATCTCCCAAACCTAATCCCGGCTTGGCGCGCCGGCCTTCGCAAGATCATTACTATTCCTTGTACGGGTGAGTTCACGCAAAAACTTGGTGAGAACACCTTGCTTATGAACTTCGCAACGCGCAATAACAGCGACAGTTACCGGCAGGCGCTGGACACATTTGCGTGACCAGCAATAACGTGTTTGCACCCGCTACTTGGCAGTTAGTGCTGTCCCGTGAGCCGAACCCTAAACGGACCCACTGGCTAGCATTCAAATGACGCCATATGAGTTCGTGACTACTGGACACTGGTGAACGCCTGACTTTTCTCCTAATGTTGGATAAAGATGTTGTTTCGACATTCATCTAACGTTTCCGAGAAAGGCTCGTCATGAATCCTCTAACACCGCGGCTCGCTCTGGCTGTATTAACCATGTTGGCGCTAAGTGCGTGTTCTCCCAATGCTGATGGGAACCAAACACCTTCGGACACCGGCGCGGCGGTCGAAGCAGCAGTATCAGAAACGTGTGTTGCGGGGTCGGACCCGAAGTGTGTTTTGGTCAAGGGCGAGAATGTTGTACTCCCCTCTGATTTCGAACGAGTCGGAGTCAAAAACGTTTCAGCCGCCGGTGATCAGAGTCCGAATACCGTGGACGTGACGTTCACCAAAGATGGCACAAAGGTCTTCCGTGCCCTCACGGAAAAGGCCGCCCAAACTGGAAGTTCGGAACGTCTGCTCCTGAAGATCGGCGGAGAAGTACAAGCTGTCGTCACGGTAATGCAAGCAATAGATAATGGCCGGGTACAGATTGACTTCTCGCCAGACCACAGCGCTCAGGAAGCTATAGACCTAATTCAGGCAGGTTAGGAAGCGTGGCCGGCGGCCTGCCAAGGCCTTGATATCGGTGGTTTTATCGTCGATTGCGGAACCGTTCGGGTAATCAGGTAAATCACTTCTTTTGACTACAAAATCAGAGCCATCGTCCCGTTAGGGGTCTGTCCGGATTGACATTTTGGACCGTACCGTAAGGAGGTCCGCAAGAGGAACGCTCAATGGGTCATCCCCGCTCATAATCGATTACTGAATCACCGGTGCGAACAAGCCTCTGATCTTTCCAACAATTCTGTAAACACTATTCAAATGGATTTGCGCTGACCGGTTGCTTACGACTGACTAACCACCGGACTAGGCCTGAGGACAAGACTCCAGCCAAAAGCGCCATGAGCAATCGCCACGGGGCGGTTGGCCATTCGACCAGGATCAGGATCAAATTCGTAGAAATAGCAACAACGACCCAAGCCACAAACGAAGCCCAAACCTGAATCGGCGTACGCCGCCAATCCTCGACTCGGAAGATCTCAGCAATAATTCCCATGAGCCAATCCTCCCAGTCCTTATGGCATTTCCAAAACACAAACATATGACATCCGCTAACCTGGTTGGTTACTTAATAGGATCACTCTTGCCTCCGAAATCGAAAGATCGTCCCAAAAGGATCTGCCCGGGCTGATATTTTCACATGTCCCATAAGCCGGTCCTCCACCGGACACGCCAACCGCTGACCTGCTGCTTTGCTAATGGTGACCTATGAAGTGTCCGTATAGGGTGTACGGTGAACTGTCCGGTGAAGGATCCCTATGTGACACACTGATCTACATGTCTAAGATCATGGTCGGTTACGCACGCGTGTCCACGGAGGAGCAAGACCTCACCGCCCAGCGTGATGCCCTGGCATCCCTCGGCGTTGAACCCGAACGCGTCTATGTTGATCATGGCTTTACCGGCAGGAACAAGAATCGCGCAGGACTTCACGAAGCCCTCGCCGCCTGCCGGGCCGGAGATACCTTCGTCGTTACCAAACTCGACCGCCTGGCCCGGTCCGTCCGAGACGCCCACGAGATAGCCGACGACCTCGCCAGACGCGAAATTAGACTCAGCATCGGTGGTTCCGTCCACGACCCCACCGACCCAATGGGCAAACTGCTGTTCAACGTCCTGGCGATGATCGCTGAGTTCGAAGCCGACCTCATCAGCATGCGCACCCGCGAAGGAATGAAGGTTGCCAAGGCCAACGGCCGACTCCGGGGAAAACAGCCAAAACTCACCGTGAAACAAGAAACACACCTCCTCGAACTGCACGATGCCGGCAAACACACCATGACCGAAATGGCAGAACTATTCTCCATCAGCCGATCCACCATCTACCGGGCCGTTGAACGCGACCAACGCAAGAAAACCGGCACAATCACTCCGTGACCTCTTCCTGCCACCACCGAAAGATGACGTGCGGCTCTCATCCGTTGCCCCACACTGCGAAAGCTTTGCGTCGGGCATTTCGCTTTTTCGCGAGCCCTATCCACGCCAGGATCGACACCGGGATGTCGTTAGCGTGAATTTCCGTACCGATCTTCCTCAGACCCCGACTTCAGGGAAAAAGAGTCTGAGGTCGTGCTCTATAAGCTGTCCCTCTACATTTATCCCGCGATGGTCTCGGCAATGCTGGTCAGACCGCTTGTGCAGGCAACCGTGGGCTCGGTGTACCGGGTTCCTTATTACTCAAAAAAGCTGATGGCGATCGGCTTTGCCTTCGGCGTGATCTCGCCTATGGGACATTTGGTGGAGCTATCGAACCGGCAGCTGGACTGGCTCACTGATTTGATTGTCTATCCGGCGATGCTGTTCGTGTTGGCAGGTGTGACATTGGGTTGGATCTCCACCACGCTGCACCGCCATAAAGTCCCCTTCTCCCCTCGTTTACACCACCAAAAGGTCTCCTAAACTCACCAGAACGCCGATGAGAGTTCCCGCCATGACTTGTGTGGGAGTGTGATGGCCGCTGCGGATTCTCGCCCATCCCACCAGAGCGATAATCACTACCGCGATCTGCGCTCCTGCAGGCAAGGCCAGCAGACAGTGCAGGGCTGCGAAGGTGGCCAGCGCCGCGTGGATGGAAAGCTTCCAAGCGAGGTTCACGATCCCGACGATGACCAATCCGGCAAGCATGAAAAGCACTTCGGCAATGATCTGGCCTGGCGCCGAAACCGCCAGCAGCACGGCGATTCCGCCAAGGATTGATATCAGGGTGATCAGCAGGATCGGCCAACGTTGCTGGCGTTGGGTGACGTGCACGTCGGTGACCTGTCCGCGCAGTCTCATCCAGATCAGCGCCGCCCAGGGAATCAGTCCGACGAAGAGCGTGGCCACCAAGGTTGGTGGCCACGCGACGTGGGCATGTCTTAGAGGAGTGCTCAGGAGTACGAGAGTGACTAGTGCAGGCGGTGAAGCAATGTTGCTGATGAATCTGGCGTATTTTTCCACCGCTTGAGCCTAGCAATCTGATCCCTCGGAACGATAATCTCATACGGGAGAGGGCTAGGAGCCCCCTGTGCCACTTTCACTACTGCTTCTCGCACTTCCTCGCAACGTTCCAATCACCTGATATACGCCAAGGCAGAAAGCCAGTGCCAGCACAAGATGAAGGGAAGACTCATTACTGGCCTTTAGCAACCACCCTTCCCATCCCTCAAGTTCTCCAGTAGCTATGCTTTGCATCGGGTTGCCTCGTTCAATAAACGCATAGCTGTACACGACAAGGGCCACGCTTGTGGAAAAGAAACCTATGGTCAAGGCAAGCTGATTGCTCGTCGGCAGACGCCGAGGCGCGTACCAAACAGCATAAGCCGCAAGCAGCCCAACCCCCATTACAGCAACTATCTGTAAGTACGGAACACTTGGATCTTGCACACCTACAAGTTCATTATTTAGGTTTAGAACCGCCCCTCCGCGCAACCCTATTGCTTGAGCGGTCAACACCCCAAGAGTGAGGACATAAATCAACGCTATCGCCACACCTGAAACAACAAATTTCACAGTCTTGGCGTAATTTTTAATCAACATCAGATCACTCCCTTTATTCCTAGGCGTCCTGATCTCATTTCACCCAGCAATCAAGCTTCGCGTCTCCACCGATTCCATGAAATGACCAGTAGCACTCACTTGACGCGTTTTCTTTCGCAACATGAACGATGTTGTTTATCAGCCCTGCCTCGGAAGTATTGGCGCTAACTACACGATAGCCAGGATGGGAGTAGTAAGTCTTGATCGTGTGCGTTCCGATGCCTAGCTGAACCGTGGAACTCCCGCCATACACCACTGCCCTGGGACCAGAATGCCTTCGAACGTTTTCTGGTGTACTAATGTTCTTTGCGTATTGGAAAGAAGCCGCATGGGCGGAAGTTACAGAAATCGACACTGCCACAAAGGCCATGATGGCGACTACAATTATGGCCAACCACCGCTTAGCTGACAATTCGATCGGCATCATTTGCCCTCACTGCTAGGACCATACTCGAGTGGAGTGAACTGGAAACTCTCACCGGATGAACGTTCGATTGTCTCGCCGGACAATTTGTCACTTGCTGCTGTATCGACAACAAGCAGGTCACTTTCTAGTTTTTTGGTCGCCTGACTAGACAACTTCACATCGCGATAGGCTCCGGTCTCGGCAATTTGCTCAGGACTAATATCCGATGGGAGTAAGTACGCTTCAATGATGTCCTCGGGAACTTCATACGATTGCCCAGTTGCCATGCCTATGCCTGATCTATGGAACCTCGGAAAATCCGCGCATGAAGAGGATGTTGACCAGCTGGTGTGGATCACAAGACACACATTGGATGGTTCGTCCTGCGCTACCCAATAGCTCGCTTTATCGTCTTCACCGAGGAACCGTGTCGAATCAGGATTCAAACCTCCTAACTCATCCAACACATCAAGGGGCAAACCTCTGTCTAATTCAGCCTGCGGCTCCGCCAACGCTGGGACTAGATCTTGGACCGCCATGTACGACTGGTCCGCTGCTGACACTGGCGCTGCTACTGCGACAAGGGCTAGAGCCATGACTCCCAACGCAGAAAATGCTTCTATCCTTCGCATTGCTCTCTCCTAACTTAGTACTTCACTTTGCAAGTTATCCTCAGTTGCCCAATATCTCCGGGCCTGTGAGGGAAATTCCAGAAGCACCTCTGATGCACGTCATATGCTCTTGTGAAGATCTGATTGATGGATGCTGCGGTGGTAAAACTTATTAGCTCATATGGAGCAGGTCGGTAGGTTTCTTGCGACACAGAAGCTGATGCTCCGTCCGCGCTAAAAGGCTGCAAGTTCACTACGGCACCGTTTATTGATGCTCTATACCCACTGCTTCGAGTTTGTAATTTCGATATCAGGGTGTCGTTTGCGTATGTGTATTGAGCCCCTGAGCGGATCCAGTGGCAATTGCTACCAGAACCGTGGCGACTAATGCCGTTAGAACTGCAGCCACTAGTGCTGTTCTAACTCTTTTTGGGAGTGCCCAATGCATCCTTGACCACCTTCGATAATTTGTCGTTTTGGGAATACCCTTTCCTTTTTCTGAAGATTCCCTGGCAGTCACGCTAGCATCTACAACATTTAAATCAAGGGTTGTATATAAAAACGAGATGCTGTACATGGTTTGAGAAATTATTAGACCACCCATAGGAAACCAAAGCCACGATCTCCAACCTTGGCGTCATCAGTAGTAAAATAGTCCTGGATACTGACCCTTCTATGCTTTCTGTCAATCCTTAGGCAGGGATTTTCACACTTTGTTCTTTAAGGAATGCCACGGGATTTATAATTTTCTTGCCGAGCCACACCTCAAAGTGGAGGTGATACCCGGTGGAGTTGCCATTGGTTCCGACTTTGCCAATGCGCTCCCCTGCTTCCATTTCGTCTCCGACGTTGGTGAGCACACCATTTTCGAACATATGCACGTAGAGTGTGCTGACCCGTTGCCCACCGATTTGTCCGTGGTCGATCTGAATCTGGCATGGGGATCGGCCAACCACCAGGTTGGAGCAGCTAGCCCGGATAACCTGGCCATCGGCTGCAGCATAGATCGGCGTGTCTTTCGGTGAGCTGAAGTCTTCACCTGCGTGCGGCCATTGACCCCGATTTTCACCATAGTTGTATTGGATTCTTGAAATGTTCTCCACGGGGAAGACCCATCCGGAATCGCTGGTGGGCCCATCATAGGGGTCGCCCGAGTCTGGTTTTCTGGTGTCGCCTCCGTCCTTGCATTGCGCGTAGGATTCGTCGTCTTCAGAGACTTCCACGGTGGCACCTTGCAGCGCGGCGTAGAGCAGTTCCGCGTCGGCACGCTGGCGCGCATAATTATCAGGCAGTCCCGACACTTGGACTTTTTCCGCGGCCAGCTCGTAAGGCAGCGATTCCCAGTCGGGCACCTTCTTCAGACGGCTGAAAAACGTGCCGGCTGCATAGGAAGGGTCCATGATCTGCTCAACGGTGCCCCATCCTGCACTCGGCCGTTGCTGCATGAGACTTAGCGCATCCCACGCGTGCCCGACTCCTTCATGAGGAAGATCCAGGGACTTCACCACAGTTTGACGTGCCTGTGCCCATTCGGGTTTCGTCATGATGCGGGAGCCTTCCTGGTACTCCCAGGACCCGTCGTTGGCGAGTATTTTCAGGGAGCTTTCTTGGATGGCGGTCATCAGGCCAATGATCGCGCCTTGCTGTTTGACTCCCGCTGTTTTTGCTTCGTTGATGATGATCGCAGCGTTGGTCAGTTGCTGTTTGTTGTAGGATCCAACGTCGGTGGTGGGCAGGTTTTTGACGTTGACTTCTTTCGGCACAGCCCCCTCTGGTGAACAGTCAGTTTCAATGTCGGCCTCGCTGCGGGGGCTGTCACCGAGGATAATAATTCCGCCAAAGACCAGCCCGAAGATCAGCACAGTAATCAAGCCCAAGACACCGAGGATTCCAGGGCGCTTCACGAAGGATCGCTCGTAATTTTCTCGACAATCCACTGTCCGTCTGCGCGGCTGAGCAGAAATTTCAACGAGTCAGCGTTTGTCTGCACGCTCACGGTGGCGATGGCCGGCGAGGAACCTTGAACCGGTTCTTGAACCTTCGCCACTTTCGTTGCCGTGATGTTGATGTTAGAGGTCTGTTGGAAAGTCTTCCGCGCGTTCTCTGAGAGGTAAGGCGCCAGTCCTTTGAACCACACGGCCTGCGAGAGATCCGGGCGGATTCTGACGGTCACGCGTGGGAGGAAAAAGCCGATCAGCGGACCGACGCAGAGAGCAATCACGACGGTGCCAACGCCAACCATGCCGCCCATGAACCACCCTGCAACCGCAACAGTGATTTCGATAGCCGTTCTGACCTTCCAGACCGGCTGACCCGAAATGCGCATCAAGCCCGTCATCAGTCCGTCTCGAGGGCCGGATCCAAACTGCGCGCCAAGATAGAGGGCGTCGAAGAAACTGTAGAGGATGATGCCGGTCGCGAAGTAGACGATCTGCATGGTGAGATTATCCGGAACGGGAAGTACGAGACCCATTGCGTCGGCAGCGAATCCAACGATGAAGACGTTCAGGAAAGTTCCCAGCCCCGGAAGCTCCTTGATTGGTATCCAAGCAAGCAACACCAGTACCGCAATGATATTGGTTGCCCACCCGAACGAGATGCTGAACGTATTTGCTACTCCTTCAGCTAAGACATTCCAGCTTGCTGCGCCTAGTCCGGACTGCACAAGGAGCATTACTGAAGCGCCATAGCCGGCCAGCCCCAAGAGCAGTTGCGGAATTCTGCGCAGCTTCCTGCCAGCTGAGAACTGCTGAAATGCATTCATCCGTACAAGGGTGGCAGGATTGTCACTTGCACTTTTCTTCTTCACAAAAACTACTTTCGATTAAAAACACTGCTCTAGCGGGGCTGAGAATTGAACCACCGTGGTTTGTCGGCTGAATCAGTGTGAGCGAGGAGCGTTGCAGTCCAAATCGCGGAGATCTGATCATTCCGAACTCACTACACCGACTGACTAACCATCGCTGACCTGATGTTATGCCCAAGTGGTTCGCATGACAAAACGTTAGGCCATACGTGGATAGACAGGTTTCAGGGTTCAGAGGGTCTGTGCGGCCCTCTCGCCGCCGAGTATCCGCGCATACCAGCACGTGCTCGCAGGCGGCGCTCCGGAGCGCCTCACAGGCCACTAAGCGGGTTGGCTGCCTCGTATGCGCGTGGTTCCAGTACTGCGGGCCTGGGGAAGCGGTCCAATGCTTGGGCGAGACGCTTCACGACAGCCGATGTGCTCAATGATCAGTTGGGAACGCCGCCACGTTCAACTGAATGCCCGGAGATGGTGGAGCTGCCCGCGAGGAAAGCCGGTTGCGGGGGAGCAGAGCGCAGCAATGCGCTGTTAAACCTAGAAGAGGGACACACCAACTGGTGTGCCCCTCTTCTTGTGACTAATGCGAGTCGAGCTTACTTCTCGATCGAGTCTTGCTTTTCACCCTCAACCTCATGGTGGCCGTGGGCTGCGTGTGCAGCTTCAAGCTCCGCTGGGGTAACTGGGGCAACACGATCTTCGAAGAAGAACTTCGAGATCGCCGCACGGCGCTTCTCCGAACCGGAGACGTGCCCTGCTGCATCCGGCTGTGCCGGAATGTACTTGTTGTCGTTGAAGTTGGTGAGGAGGTAACGCTTGTACACGTCGACTTCCTCGTGCTTCTCCGAGAAGCCACCCTCAGGGGACATCTGGATAATGCCAGCTTCACGACCGTGCAGTACGATCTCACGATCCTTGCGCTGCAGCGACAAGCAGATACGACGCGTCAACCAGAAGGCGAAGATTGGGCCCAGGAAGAACAGCGTACGCAACCAGTAGGTGACGTCATTCAGCGATATGTGGAAGTGAGTTGCGATCAAGTCAGACGAGGCAGCTGCCCACATCACGCAGTAGAAGACCACGCCAGCGGCACCCACCGCGGTACGGAATGGAGCGTTGCGCGGGCGGTCCAACAGGTGGTGCTCGCGGTTGTCCTTGGTGATCCAACGTTCGATCCATGGCCAGGCGAACATCACTGCGAACAGTGCGCCGGCAGGAACCAATGCAGGAAGCAGAACACTCAAGATCAAAGTGTTGTCGCCCCAAGGGAATGGAATAACCCATTCCAAGCTGAAGTTACCGAGGTAACCAGGCATCAAACGCAAGGCGCCATCGACGAAGCCGATGTACCAGTCGGGCTGGGTACCAGCAGAAACCGGCGATGGGTCATACGGACCGTAGTTCCAGACCGGGTTGATCTGGAAGAGCGCCGAAATGAATGCCACGATACCGAAGACGATGAAGAAGAAGCCACCGGCCTTCGCTGCGTATACCGGACCAACTGGGAAGCCAACAACGTTGTCGTTGGTGCGGCCTGGGCCAGGATACTGGGTGTGCTTGTGGGTCACAACCATGAACAGGTGGATCACCAGGAGCAAGATGATCACCGCAGGCACGATCATGATGTGCAGCGAGTACAAGCGGGGAATGACGTGCAAGCCCGGGAACTCTCCACCGAAGAAGAACATCGACAGGTAGGTACCAACGATAGGCAGTGCCTTCATCACACCATCGATAATGCGCAGACCGTTGCCGGAAAGCAGATCATCTGGGAGGGAGTAGCCGGTGAAACCAGCTGCAAGACCCATGATCAGCAGCACGCCGCCGACAACCCAGTTCAATTCACGTGGGCGACGGAAGGCGCCGGTGAAGAATACGCGCAGCATGTGCACGGACAGGGAAGCTACGAAGAGCAGTGCGGACCAGTGGTGAACCTGGCGCATGAACAAGCCGCCGCGAACATCAAAGGAGATGTCCAGGGTGGAAGCCATGGCGGTCGACATTCCAATGCCCTTCAGCGGCACGTACGAACCGTTGTAGGTCACGTGCGTCATCGAAGGATCGAAGAAGAAGGTTAGGAACGTGCCGGAGAGCAGCAACAGTACGAAGGTGTACAGCGCCACTTCACCAAACATGAAGGACCAGTGGTCAGGGAAGATCTTGCGACCGAATTCCTTGACCATGCCCGAAGCGCCAACGCGGGAATCGACGAAGTTCGCGATCCGTCCGGTAGCGGTCGAGGGGGTGTATTCATTAGGCGATGCCATGATTAACCACGCTCCCAGTAGCTTGGGCCTACAGGTTCGTGGAAATCGCTCTGGGCTACCAGGTAGCCGTCAGCGTCCACGGTAATAGGCAACTGCGGAAGTGCGTGTCCAGCCGGACCGAAGACTACCTTGCACTCGTTGGCAAGGTCGAAGGTCGACTGGTGGCAGGGGCACAGCAGGTGATGGGTGTGCTGCTCGTACAATGCGATCGGGCAACCCACGTGGGTGCAGATCTTCGAGTAGGCAACAATGCCATCTACATGCCAGTCTTCGCGGCCCTCGGAGATGTTCATCTCCTGCGGGTCCATGCGCATGAGCAGCACAACGGCCTTGGCCTTTTCGTTGAGCATGTTCTCTGCTTCTTCCAGACCCTCAGGGATCACGTGGAAAGCGGAGCCAAGCTGCACGTCCGAGGCCTTGATCGGGGTACCCGATGGATCGCGAGTCAGACGAACGCCGGTGTCCCACAGAGTGTGACGCATGGAATCGATCATCTCGTGCGCGGTCTTACCGGTACGGTCCAGGTCGCGGAACATGAAGATTGCGGGGATCGGAGCCAAGGCAATGGCACCGATCAAGGTGTTGCGGATCAGCGGACGGCGCTTGATACCACTCTCATCGATGACCGTGTCGATGATATCGACTGCATCCTGGCGATCTGCTTCGGAGCTGATCTCGTGACGTGATTCAACGAGTTCGTGGTCCGGCATCAGAGTCTTGGCCCAGTGAACAATACCTACACCGATACCGAGCATCGCGAATGCGGTGCCCAGGCCCAGTGCAGCGTTCTGCACACGCAGTTCAGCGAAGGTCATTTCACCCAGGTGGCCCAGGACGAAGTAAGCCACGAAGAAGAACAGCGTGCCAATGATGGAGATGGTAAATAGCAGCGCAACTTGGCGCTCGTGTCGCTTGGCTGCGCGCGGATCGCGATCTGCGAGACGCGGACGATGTGGGGGGAGTCCTGGATCGGCAAACCGGTCCTGAGCTACATCGTCAGCCTTAGCAACGGTGCCCGATTCTTCGGGACTGCCGTGACTATGGTCGCCCATGTTTCTCTCTCATCCTTCTGTTAGGAATATATGTACGTAGTGATGTTTGCGGTTTTCACCGCGAAAGCCTTAGGAAGGACGCGAGGTCAACCAAATGGTGAAGGCGATAATGATGCCCAAACCGGCGGTCCATACGAAGAGGCCTTCAGCCACTGGACCCAGGGATCCAAGCGCAGCGCCACCGGCAGAGCCATTAGCTTCGATGGTCTTCAGGAAGGTGACAACGTCACGCTTCTCGTCCGGGGTGATGTTCGAGTCGTTGAACACTGGCATGTTCTGCGGACCGGTAGCCATCGCTTCGTAAATGTGCTTCTCTGAGACGCCGGCCAGCGTCGGTGCGAACTTGCCGCGGGTCAACGCGCCACCTGCGGCAGCAGCGTTGTGGCACATTGCGCAGTTCACGCGGAATACGGTGCCACCGTGGGCTGCGTCGCCCTTGGTGGTGTCCAAATATTCTTCGTCCGGAATAGCTGGACCTGCGCCTAGGCTCGCAACATAGGCCGACATCTGCGAGATCTGGTCTTCGTCAAACTGAACTGGCTTAACCTGGGCCTGCGGGCCCTGCATCTGCATTGGCATACGGCCGGTGCCTACCTGGAAGTCAACCGCTGCGGCGCCGACGCCGATCAGCGAGGGGCCTTCCTCGGAGCCTTCGGCGTTCATGCCGTGGCAGGTGGCGCAGTTGGCTACGAAAAGCTTCTGGCCTTCCTCTACATCGGCTGCCGATGCAGAAGTGGTTTCCGCTGCCTTCGCTTCGCTTACGCTACCGGCTGCAGTGTAGAGACTGCCGGTGACCAGCAATCCGAACAACAGCAGGGCCACAGCGGCGAGCGGGTGGCGGCGCTTTTTCGAAAGAGCCTTCACTTGCTGGTTCCTCACTTAGTTTCTTGGTGTGGTGTTGCCATACTTCTGTGGAGGCAACCGATGGATATTAGTTGCCTACTGCAAGAAGTAGATGATCGCAAAGAGCGCGATCCACACAACGTCAACGAAGTGCCAGTAGTAAGACACAACGATGGCGCCGGTCGCTTCAAAGTGACCAAACTTCTTAGCTAGCATTCCTCGACCAATAATTAGCAAGAATGCTATTAGGCCGCCGAGCACGTGAATGCCGTGGAAGCCAGTGGTGATGTAGAACGAGGAAGCGTACGAGTTCGAGTTCAGCGCTACGCCTTCGCTAACCAGCACGGCGTATTCGTAAGCCTGAACAGAGACGAAGATCGCGCCGAGAATGAAGGTCAGGATGAACCATTCGATCATTCCCCATTCCTTGAACTTGAAAAGTCCACCGGAACGGCGAGGCTTGAATTCTTCGGCTTTGAAAACGCCAATCTGGCACGAGAACGAGCTGGACACCAGAATCAAGGTGTTAATCAGCGCGAACGGTACGTTCAGCTTTGAAGTTTCGGTCGCCCAAAGCTCGGGCGCGGCAGCCCGGAGGCTGAAGTACATGGCGAAGAGGGCGGCGAAGAACATGAGCTCGCTGGAGAGCCACACCATCGTTCCCACCGACACCATGTTTGGGCGGTTCGGCGCATGTGGCGCCGTCGTATTTGGGGCATGAGTCGCAGTTGTCACACTGTCATTATGTCTCTAAACAGGCCTCAGATACCAATGCAAACCATGGTTGAATGAGGTTTTCTACGACACACTTAGAGAACAACCGCGGAAACACGCGGAAGTAGCCGAGAAACTCTTTCTACAATTCGTAGAGCTTGATCCGGCGCGCCGCACGAAACAATCGTTTATGAAACACAAACATGCCCTAATTAGGGGCATTTTCGGCGATAAGTTCGATGTCTTGCGGCACATCACGCAACGACACGAAGTAGCAGCGGGGGAGCAGCATCGATAGGCTTACATACGTGTCAACGAGCCTTGCAAACGAAAAGTTCCCAACGTGGCCAGATCTTTTGGCTTCCCTGATTAGCGGCGAGCACCTAAGCCGCGAACAAGCGGCCTGGGCGATGAACGAAATCATGACCGGAGAAGCTAGCGATGTCCAGATCGCCGGCTTCCTTGTTGCGCTCCGCGCCAAGGGGGAGACCGTGGCGGAATTGACCGGTCTGGTCGACTCCATGGTGGCCAACGCGCGCGAGCTGACCATCGATGCACAAACGCTAGACATTGTTGGCACCGGTGGCGATCGCCAGAACACGGTGAACATCTCGACCATGTCTACCTTGGTGTGCGCCGGCGCCGGGGTGAAGATCGTAAAGCACGGCAATCGCGCTTCCTCTTCCTCTTCGGGTTCTGCTGATGTGCTCGAGGCGCTCGACGTGCATCTCGACGTGCCGATCGAACGCCTGGTAGACGTTTATGACGAGGTGGGCATCGCATTCTGCTTTGCCAATATTTTCCACCCTTCGATGCGCCATGTTGCTGGTGCGCGTCGCGGGCTGCGGGTGCCTACCGCCTTCAACTTCATGGGACCGCTGACCAACCCGGCGCTTCCCAGCGCTTCGGCCATCGGCTGCTCGGACTTGCGCATGGCACCGATCATGGCAGGCGTTCTCGCCAGCCGAGGGGTGCGCGGATTGGTCTTCCGCGGCGATGATGGCCTGGATGAGCTCACCACCACCGCCCCCAATATGGTGTGGGAGGTACGCGAGGGCAAGGTGGAAGAGTTCGCTTTTGACGCACGAGACCTCGGCATTGCGCGCGCGACGCTGGATGACCTGCGCGGGGCAGATGCCGCCTATAACGCGGGAGTGGTCCGCGATATCGTCTCCGGTGCAACCGGTCCGGTGCGAGATGCCGTGGTGCTGAACTCCGCGGCGGGCATGGTCGCCTTTGCGCAGGATGCCCAGGGTAGTTTTCCGGACCGGATGCGCGCGGCGATGCTCCGCGCGGAGCATTCCATCGATTCGGGTGCCGCTGCGAAGGCATTGAATACCTGGTCGGCAATAACTTCCAGGATCGTCGGAAAGTAGCAATTTCGTACAAAAAAAGGAGCTTGTCCCGGATGCCTAGCAATCCGGGACAAGCTCCCTTTCTTGTGTCAACAGATTCCTAGTCGTCTAGACCCAGCGAGAAGGCCGCTTCTAGATCGTGTGCCGAGTAGGCACGGAAGGCAATATGCGTCTGGGTCTGGCGGATGCCCGGGATCTTCGACAGTCGATTGGCAATAACCTCGGCCAAGTCCTCGTGCTTGTGGACGCGTGCCACAGCGATGAGATCCCAGTCGCCGGCGACGGAATACACCTCGCTAATTCCTTCGATTTCCGAGATCTGCTTCGCCGACTCAGGAATACTGTCGGTTGCCGTCTGAATCATGACGAATGCGGTAACCATGAAAACCTCTCAACGTTAGAAAATTCCCCGCTTTTGGGGATTGCTTCATAAAATAACTCTAGTGCACTGCGCAGAGGACTCCCACGTGTGAGTCGAGGTATAACCAGGCATTAAACAATCTTTAACTTTTGTAAAAAACAATACAAGGGATTAGGATTGTAGACATGATCGTATTAACTATCGACCAGCGTCGTTCGCGTCAAGGCGAGGACAAGGTTGAAGCGCTAATAGAGCAGGCCAACTCCACGGTCTCGCACATTAGGCCGTTCCAGCGCACGGCGGGCGATGAGGTCCAGGCCGTCTTCGATGACGCAATGGAAGCAATCCATCTCGCCGTCATGATGGCCGCTTCGGGAGATTGGAGCGTTGGCCTGGGTTTTGGCCAAGTAGAGCTCCCACTGCCCAAAGAAACCCGTGCCGGCAGGGGACCGGCGTTCGTATTCGCCAGAGATGCGGTGGAACGAGCCAAGAATACGAACGCACACGTAGCCGTCGAAGGACCCACGGAAGAAGCGACTCGACTGGAAGCAGAACTCCAGCTCACCGCTTGCATCATTTCCAAGCGACGCGCTACGGCCTGGGAAGCCGGAACGCTAGCCGATCAAGGGCTGACCCAACAACAAATTGCGGCGCGCCTGGGCATCACTCAGCAGGCGGTCTCATCTAGGCTTTCAGCAGCACTATGGTTCGAAGCGAACCGCATGATGGAGGAAGCCAACAAGTCTTTGTCCAAGCAACTGCGACAGATAGGGGAGTGAGTATGCTTTGGGTTGCCTGGTCCGTACTTGTATTTGCCGTAGTGATCGCGGTGGCCGCCAGCTTCCTCGGCGGGGCGCAGGGCGCTAGGGCGAAGTTCCGCAACGTACTCACGGTCATTGCGGCAACGGCTGCCGTAGTGACTTTAATCCTGGGACTTGCCGCCCGGCTCGACGAAGGCCCGGTTGCCGTTCCCGAAGTGTTGATCATTGCGGTCAGTGTGCTTTTTGCCGTGAGTTTCGGCGGACCACTCACCGAATTAATTTTCCAGTTGGCTTCACGCCAGGACCAGGTGGAAGAAAGCCCAAAGTCCGATCCCTCGCCACTGCGTGGAGGCTTGTGGATCGGACTGCTGGAGCGTTCTGCGGTGGTTGCGACGCTCTGGGCACATTGGCCGGAAGGCATCGCGGTCGTACTTGCGGTTAAGGGCCTCGGCCGCTTTTCCGAACTGAAAAACCATCAGGCAGCCGAGCAGTTCATCTTGGGAACGTTTTCAAGTTGCCTAGTCGCCGCCGCTGGCTATGGCCTAGGCATGCTACTTCTTCACTGAGCGACGAGCCACGAGCTTGCAGACGAGACGTCGCCCCATCAAGAAGAGGCCAAGCACCAGAACCGTCACGATGATAAACGGCAGGGCGGCTGTCGAATTCATCGCCACCCGCAAGGCAAGTCCAAGAGCCACGGTGCCGAGCCAGACGAGAACACCGGTTGGCCATAGTCGGTTGATGGTCACCCACGGCCGGGAAATCAACGTCATGATCAGGTAGGCGATCAGGAATGGCAGGGCCGTGAACAATATTCCACTGATTGACAGCGCGTGCTCATGTTCACGGCGCCCCAGAATCGCAAAAAGGACAATGAGCACTACATCGACGCCGGCCCACAACGGCCATTTGCGAATATTTTCAGACATGATTCCATCTTAGGCAATGGCCCGAACGGATTCTGTTCCGATCTGCATCGAGCCCAGTCGCCTTCGCCACAAAAGCACCTCGCTGCTGGCGGGCTCCGCAGATCGTTAGACTGAGAGGCATGAGAAGCTGGCCTGGTGAAGTCTGGATGGAACGACACCAGATTATTCTCTATTTAGCTGCGATACTCGGCGGCTGCCTGCTCGGACTGTGGTTGCCCGCAGGCAAACCAGTTCTGGAATTCACGATCAACCCACTGATTGGGCTCTTGCTTTATGCCACGTTCTTAGCCTTGCCGCTAGGGAAACTCGGCGATGCGTTCAAAGACCTGAAGTTTCTCGGTGCGCTGGTACTCGTGAACTTCCTTTTGGTTCCCGTCGTTGTCTTTGGCCTATCTCGCTTCGTGCAAAACGATCAGGCACTCTTGGTTGGTGTCCTGCTGGTGCTCTTGGCTCCCTGCGTGGACTATGTCATTGTGTTCACGAACATTGCTGGGGGAGCGGGCCATCGGCTGCTGGCCGCAACACCGTTGCTGATGATTTTGCAGATGCTGTTGATACCAGCGTTTATCTTCCTGATAATGGGCCCACAGGCAGTGGAACTGTTCGCGCCGGGAAAATTTCTTGGCGCCTTTCTGGGGCTCATCGTTCTCCCTCTGGTTGCGGCAACGCTGACCAGGTTTATAGCCCAACGAGCTCCCCAAGCCGGTACCGTCATCTCGGCCGCCCAGTGGCTAATGTTGCCTCTCATGATTGCGACTCTTGCCGCGGTCGTAGGATCGCAGATCGCCCTCGTAGCGAATGAACTGCAGCAGGTGATTCGTGTCTTGCCGATATTTGCGGCTTTCGCGATCATCATGGCTGCCGTCGGAACGCTTGTCGCCAAATTATCGACTTCCGATATTGCTGCGGGCCGCGCATTGATTTTCAGCGGAATCACCCGAAACTCGTTGGTAGTTTTGCCCTTGGCTCTGGCATTGCCGGCACAATACGATCTGGCACCCACGGTTGTGGTCACCCAGACGCTGGTAGAACTGCTGTGCATGCTGATACTCATGCGTTTGGTTCCGAAAATTCTCCGGGAGCCAAATCCCGTCCGGAATTAGGCGAGCATTCGACACCACGTCGGCCGAATTCGGCTCAACGCGCAGACCCGTCGACGATCTGCTCCAGGACCAGCACACCGTTGCTGAGGCCATCTTCGGCTCGAATAGCCGCGCCTAGACCCACAGCACGGAGCGCGTAGGAATCCGTGCGGACAAGCTCGCCGAGACGATCGTTCAGGCCGGCAGCCAGGTTCCTGGCCGGTAGCGGAGCGGGGCCGACACCGAGCGCGTGCAAACGCGCGCCCCAGAACGGCTGGTCTCCAAGGAACGGCACGACCAGTGTTGGTCGCCCCGCCCGCAGCCCGGCCGCTGTCGAGCCGGCACCGCCGTGGTGCACGACCGCCGAGACGCGCGGGAAGAGCCATTGGTGGGGAGCGCCCTCCAGGACTAGAACATCGTCCGTCCCGGACTCGCGCGCGGTGATCCCGCCCCACCCGGTCGCAACGATCCCGCGCAAACCGTTAATCTGCAACGCGGACAAAATCGCCTGCAGGCGCTCGTTTGCTCCCTTGCCGAAGCCCATGGAACCGAACCCGACATACACCGGAGGGGCTCCGTTGGCGAGAAAGTCCGCCAGCTGTGCCGGTGGCTCCCAATTGGAATCATCATCTTGATCCAGGAACCAGTATCCGGTGACGTGGGCGGAGGATGGGTAGTCGCGGGGGATTGGCAGCACGTGTTTGCTATATGGGTACAGGACGTGGACCGGGCTCCCGTCGGGATTCTTGAGCGGGTCCGCGAGGCGAGCAATGCGGCCCAGTCCGACCTCGCGCCGGAAATCATTGATCATGCCGCCGTACATGAGCCCTGCCATCCGCCTGAACTCATAGGTCGCGCGGTTGCCCCACGCACCGAAGGAGGCACCGCCAACGAATGGGATTGCATGCGCACGCGTCGGGGTGAAAAACGGAAGCGGGAGGGAAAGCACGCCGGGCACGCCCAGCACCTGCGCGATGTGCTGCCCGGCCTAGCACTTGGGGTGGTACACAACGATGTCCGGGCGCGAGGACTGCGCCGCAGCCCAGCACTCCGCGTTCAATTCGCGCATCGCGGAGGTCATGATTCCGAGCGTCTTCAACGCATCGCGCGGACCACGCAGCTCGGGCAGAACCTCGCGGAGCAGACGCAACATCTCGGAACCGCAGGGGTAGTGCGTGATGCTTCCGCCCCCGCTGTCCGGCACCAGATCTGCGAACCCCTCGGGGACTGCAAGGTCAACGTCGTGCCCGGAACGTGCCAGTTCACCAGCCAGAGCGGCATGGGGTTGGATATCGCCGCGGGTACCGAACGACATGATCAAGACGCGCATGGCTTGTTCCCTCTCGA
This sequence comes from Arthrobacter sp. MYb221, assembly GCF_002979835.1. NCBI lineage: Bacteria > Bacillati > Actinomycetota > Actinomycetes > Micrococcales > Micrococcaceae > Arthrobacter > Arthrobacter sp. MYb221. Next base: position 186,295 of record NZ_PCPW01000001.1, read on the forward strand.
CGGTCCACTTGGCGACCAGGATTCCCGGCACACCGCCAATGCTACTCCTGCCGGAATTGCCAGGGACCGCCGTGAAATCCGGAAAACAACGCGTGTGCAACCGGTCCTGGTACGGCGTAGCTGAACAGATCCTGCCAGGAGGGAGCGATTCGCTGCGGAAGGCGGATCATTGGTGCGGGAGTTGAAGAAGCTGCGGTTGCTTATGAACTTCCGCGCAGGGTGGCGGCGCCTTGCGTTCGAGGGGTGCCGGGGCCTAGAAGTTCGCACCCCGTTCAGGAGGAAAGCACGTCTGGACTTGGGATAGGCGTTCGCCTTGCGCATCAAGCAGAGAGGGCCATTCCTCTCAGAATGCCTTGTTCTGTCACGTTGCGAACTCTTGTCCGGCCTTGGTGCCACCATCGACCAGGATATCGACCCCGGTCAGGTAGCCGGGTGCTTCACTGGCGCAGAACGCGAAAACAGTCGTGACATCCTCGGGCTTGCCGAATCGCTTGATGGCTGCCGTCTTGATGAGGTTGCCGGCCCCGTGGTCGACGCTGGGTCAGGTAAGTAAACTCGCGCCGAAACCTTGGACAGTCTGGCCGACTTTTCCATGGCCTCTCGCGAGGTACTAGCCGCGTCCGCCCGGAGGGCCAAGGACCAGCATGGTGGAGAAAATCGCGACTACCGCAAGCAACAGGATCGCTCCGGTCAGGACCGGACGGCCCACCATCCAACGCATCGCTACATCGGTCCATTTCCTGTCATCAGGATGGTCGCTTGCGGTTGTACGCCATGCGCCGACGAGCTTTCCCTTGTTCTCCAGCCACCTATCAAAGGGGATAGTGAGGTACGGAATGATCGAGGTAGCCGCGGCGCCGACGATGAGACGTTTGCTCCAACGCTGGTTCATGCCTACTAGAACCGACATGACAACGTAGGACAGGAAGACAAACCCATGAATAAAACCGGCAATGGAAACGGGCCAATCGCCAACCTTTATCCCGTATTTTAAGATCATTGCGATGATGAGCATAGTCCAGGTGACGGCTTCGGCTCTGGCAACGGTGCGATAGAGGGCGCTTGGAGACATGGGCTGATTTCAGTCCTTGAGTGGTGGGGGAGAACAACATTGAGATTATCTCTGCCTATAGACTATCGGCTCAAACTAGGTGCGCTTAATTCGCTCGTTCCGTTCAGCCTGACTCCGCGTGAGCTAGTGCATTTTGCTTCCTCAGAAACGGGACCCGCTATCGGTATGCTGCGTCGTAGAACCGATGTTATTTAGGAATCGATCGTCGCATTCATGAAACCGATTCTCTCGCCGTCCGAAGAGGATGCTGTGCCCTTCGTGATCTGCACGTCGCATGCTGACCCAAATCGCGTGGTCGATTTCCAAGATCAACGTCGCTGCCGCAATGGAGGGAACAGGAAGCGCGAGGTGCCGTGCAGGCTTCACTTTGGGCGCTCTCGATTTATCGGCGGGTCGTTTCAATCCGTCCACGTCGGGTAGCTCAACAGTCGACAGCCCTAATTTTGAACACGCCAATTGGGACAACTTCCGCCATAAAAACGATGCGTGCAGCGGTTTATGGGAGCAGACGTCGGAGGCCTCAGAGGTGCGAGGAAAAGAACTCGACTGCCTCGGCGGCAACATGCTCGCGCACGCCGGTGGGATCGGCCCGGTCGCCGAGAAATATGTAGTGGCCAATATCGGCACCGAGACTCTCGCCGGAAGCCTGAGGGATTAGTTCCTGGTAGAGCAGCGCGTTGTTCTCTGGAAGCATGTTTTCGTCGGCGTCGCCCCAGCGGATCAACACGGGGGCTGAAATTTGCGTTAGGGATTGGGGGAGCAGGAGCCTGCCGAGTGCTGGGGCAAGGAGCATTCCGGCCCGCACGCGCGGGTCGGTCAACGAGCGGGCACCCATCTCTGCCAATGAGGTCAGCTCCGCATCGGCATACTTGCTTCGCAAGGTCTTCATCAATTCAGGGAATTCGGGCACCTCGGGCGCGGGAATCAGTCCGAGGAACGCCGCACTCATGATTTCGGCATCAATTCGCCCGCCGAGCAACGCGGCGACGGTGTAACCGCCGAAGGAGAATCCGGCCGCACCGATGCGGTCAGCGTCTATGCGATGCTCGGCTTCGAGGTGGTCAAGCAAGAGGCTGATGTCCAGTGCTCGCTCCCAACCGAAAGAGAAACCTTCAGCCAGGTATTCGTCGTTGTAGCTGTTGCCCGGATGATCGACGGATGCGACGAGAAATCCCATGCGGTTCAGGGGTTTAGCCAGCCAGTCGAGATCCTCTCCGGCGCCTCCTGTGCCGTGTGAAAGGACGACAACGGGCGCGGGTGCTGGGCCTTTCGCCGGCCAGATGCGCGCAGGCACCAGGCGAGGCTCCGCCGGCCGCGACCAACTTGGGCGTGAGCGATCTCGAAGCTGCGTGGACTCGATGGTCATGTCCACAGCCTAATCCACCCGGTACAGGCGCATAAGGCAAGACGAACGCTAAGTGGTTAACGCTGGGGCCACCGAAACATTGCGCATGTTCAGCGCCTCGAAGGAGCGGAATTCATCCCGGAAAGTCATCCGTCGCGCAGAATCTACTCTGCCTCGGAAACCCCATTTGTATAGGCCTAGTTAGCATGGACGCATGGCATACACGTTTCAGGTGACATTTGATTGTCGTGACCTCGAAGTCATGACGCAATTCTGGGCGATTGCTCTCGAGTATCAGGAAGAGCAACCGCCCCTTGGACACACGAGCTGGGCAGAATGGGCCGCCGCGCAGGGAATTCCGCGGGATCAATGGCGCGGCGCGCTCGTGGACCCAAACGGTTATGGACCGAGACTCTTCTTTCAGCCAGTACCCGAACGAAAGACCGCGAAAAACCGCGTCCATCTCGACGTCACTGTAACTCGTCCCGAAGATACCCCAGCCGAACGCAGCGAACGCAGAGAAACCCACGTTGCACGGTGCGTTGCGGCTGGGGCCTGCGTGCTGTCTCGGGCCCAGGCGTTTATTGTCATGGCGGATCCAGAGGGTAACGAATTCTGCATCCAATGATGCCGGCTAAGGAAAGTCCGAATGCCACGGGAACACCACCATGGGGAGTGCCAGATTTCCACTACTTTACATAATGTAGATTATCGGCTCAATGTCCAAAGGTTGGGTAGTGGTGGTAACTGGCTACTTAGTACAGGATTGATTCGGAGAATGCGCCGCCGTCATTTGGCGCCTTTAGACGGCCGACTCGTCTTCATTGCTGATGCGAAGTCGGTATTCAGCGAAGTCCAATGTCTGCCCGATGAATTTCTTGAGTCTCTCGTCTTGCATCGAATAGATGACATGCCGACCAGATTTGCGCGTCTGCAGCACTCCGGTGGTTCGAAGCCTCGTCAGCAGCTGGCCAGCAACTGTTGGACTGACTCCAACGAATTGCGAAAGCTCCGACAGGGAATGCTCTGCCTTGGTCAGCGCCCAGAGCATTTGCAGCCTGGCTGGATCCGACAAGGTTTTGAGGATCGTCATGGACATGTCGAGCAGATCATTGGATATGATGTCTTCGCGTGCTGGCAACCCAGCGTATTCACTGGTCATGATCCCCACTCCTCGACTAGGCGCTCGGCCGGAGTTTGTGATGCCAATAACACGCCGCACAAAGAGGCCTCGGTGCAACCATTATGGTCACGAGAACGAATAAAGCGATAGCTTGGTCATGACTTTTATGATTGCCTCGATCATAGGCGCGTCGAATTCGTGAACCACTCCCCTAATAATAGTTGACACTTCAACTGTTGTAAATAGCCTGCTGACTAGGCATATTGCCCTTCTTGGCGTATTTCCGTCAAGTTCACCTTGCCCTTTTGCTCCTCGAGACCGCTAGTGTCGGCGTGAAGAAAATTGGCAGTCGCTAGAGCTAATGGGAAGATTTACTCATGCCTTCACTTCTGCCTGCTAGATTGCTGCGCATCCGTCGAGTCGCGCAACGTAGGCGCCGTGTAATTTCAGCCCTGCAACGCCAGGGCTTCAGTCTCGACCAGCGTCAGCAAGATCTCGTCCAACTGCTGAGTCAAAGGCTTACAAACCCGTCGACTCAAGCCACACGTGGCGTTTACTTCTATGGCCCACCGGGACGTGGCAAATCGATGCTGCTAGACGCTTTCTGCGCCGATCTGGATCAGACCGTCACCGCGCGCTACCACTTCCATGAGTTCTTCCGAGCGATCAACAAGCCAGGCCAGCGTGCCGAGAAGCAGAGCCTTGGCTCGGTTTTCGCGCAGGGGTTGCAACGTGAACTCGCCGGCATCAAAATATTGCTGTTCGATGAGTTTCATTGCGTTGAACCAGGTGATGCCATGTTCATGGCCAAACTCGTCAGCTACTGCCAAGAACATGAAATCTTCCTGATTACGACCTCGAACTACGAGCCAGAGAAGCTACTGGATGACGAGTACTTCCACCATCTCGCGGAGCCCACTATCGAGCTAATTCGTTCAACTTTCGATGTCTTCGAGCTAGATGCTGCCGTAGATTACCGCACGCTAGCGGCACCAGCTGGAAAGCGCCGCGAAGGCTACCGCGCTGGCACGCTCAACCCGGGTTACTCCCCTATCGACGAGTCAGATTTTGACGTGCACCTTGAGGTTGGCTACGACAAAATCGGCCCCGCTAGATACCGCGGAGCAACCATTGAAATTTCTTTTGACCAGCTCTGCCGCACCCGCAGGAATACCGCGGACTACCTTACCCTCGCCTCCCAATTCAGCTGCTGGCACATCACCTCGGTACCCTCAAGCCAGTCCATGCCGATGGACGAAGAACGGCGATTCGCTAACCTCATTGATGTGTTCTATGACAGGGACCTTGAGGTGCACCTTTACACTCAAGATCGATTAGAGCATCTGGGCCATAGGCTGCACGACACCGAACGCGCCCGGCTCGAGTCGCGTTTGGCGCAATTGCAATATTCAGAAGAAGCAACTGATCGGACCACCCCGTGAATGACCGCAATGACCTCTTTGCCAAAGACCTGACCGATCTGGTGGTTGGGATCTTGGCGGAGTCCAAGGATCAAGTAGTCCCGATAGTCCAGCTGGGGCACCCGGTACTGCGCCAACAAGCTCAGCACTACGCGGGTCAGCTGCCCGCAGAGCTTCTCAACGAACTGCTTGCGGTGATGCGAGCGACCATGTACGCCGCTCCCGGGGTTGGGCTCGCAGCGCCGCAGATCGGCATCCCCTTGCAGATTGCGGTGCTCGAAGACTTGTACCCGATCGACGAGGAATCTGCTGCGCTACGCGAACGCACTCCCTTGGAATATCTGGAAATCTTCAATCCCAGCTATCGTGCAGCCGGTAAGCGCGAGGCGGTCTTCTATGAGGGCTGCCTGTCTTTCGAAGGATTCCAAGCTGTAGTTCATCGCCCCGCAGAGATCATCTCTAGTTACAGTGACCGCGAGGGATCAATGGTCACCCGTGAATTCTCTGGTTGGCAAGCACGAATTGTGCAACATGAAACGGATCACCTAGCGGGCACCGTCTACATCGACAAGGCGCTCACGCGTTCACTGATCGGCGAAACCGAACTGTACCGCTACCCAGGACTTGATCTGGGCCAGGCCCGAGAAGAGCTGAAATTCTAATGTCGAATAGCACCACGGTTCTGTGCCCGGTCTGCGATCAGTCCCTGGTCCTATCCACCGAGCCGCGACGCAGCCTGAACTGCCCGGACGGACACCGTTTTGATGCGGCTAAGCAAGGGTATTTCAACTTCTTAACTGGCCGCGGGACAAACTTCATCGAAGATACTGGGCCAATGGTCAACGCCCGCGAGAACTTCCAGAACCAAGGGCACTACGCGCCCTTGGCGAAGGAGCTCAGTGCTTCCATTGCCGGACACCATCCAGAGAACAAGCTTGACGTGCTCGACGCCGGCGCCGGAACTGGCTACTACCTGGGCGAAATGATCGCTTCGGCATCCGCAGCCGAGGTTGACGCGCTGGCCTTGGACATTTCACGCTATGCCATGCGGAGGGCGGCGAAACTGCCACATACGCTGGCCATGGTGTGGGATGTCTGGCGTCGCCTACCGTCGGCAGATCAATCGCGGGACGTGGTCCTGAACTGCTTTGCCCCACATAATCCAGCAGAGTTTCAGCGCGTCCTACGCAAACGCGGTGTCTGCTTGGTGGTCACCGCGGCGCAGGACCATCTGCAAGAGATCCGTGAGTCATTGGGAATGCTTGGGATCGCAGAAAACAAAGAGGCATCATTAATCGAAAAGTTCGGTGCCGCGGGATTGCGGCACCAGCAGTCGACAAACTTGAGCTATGCGATGGACCTGCAGACCAGCGACCTGTTCAACTTGGCCTTCATGGGACCGGCAGGACATCACCTCTCCCCCGAGGTTTTACGCGCAAAGACCGATTCCCTCGGAGCGCAAAGAGTCAACGCATCCTTTGGAGTACATATATTCGTCCGCGAAGGCTAGAAAATACCCCAAAATGACTACCGCTTTTCTTGTCTCCTTACGGCAGAATGGAGCAAAGGCCACTCGCAATTGGCCCTTGCTCTTTTGAACGAAGGTGGATGCCATGACAACGGCAGAATGGATTATCAGCAATGCCTGGGTCATTTGGCTCGCGCTATTCCTGCTGTTGGCCATAATTGAAATGATCTCGCTGGATCTTTACTTCGTCATGCTTGGCGTAGGCGCGTTGGGCGGTGTCGCCGTAGCGCTTTTCGACGGACCTATCTGGTTGCAAGTAGTCGTTTTCTGTTTGATGTCGCTGTTGATGATCTTCTTGGTCAGGCCGGTTGCCATTAAGCACCTGAAGAAATCACCCGAAGGCTTCCGAACGAATATTGAGCGCCTGATCGGACAGGATGCGCTGATTCTGGAACCTACATCGCGTCTGTCCGGATCTGCAAAAATTGCCGGTGAAATCTGGACCGCCCGAGCCGAAGCGAATGCGGCGACCATGTCGCCAGGTTCCTACGCGGTAGTCAGCCGCATCCAGGGCGCCACCGCGTACCTCAACCCCGCACCGAAAGACGAAGCCTAGCTTCGCCACGGTTTAACCCCTCCATTACTACGCACTAGGAAAGAGAGTACACACCATGCAAAATGGATTTGGCACGACAATTGTACTTGTCGTCCTGGCGATCTTCGTGATCGTCGTTCTGTTGCGCAGTGTTCGTATCGTGCCGCAAGCACGCGCTGGCATTGTGGAACGTCTCGGCAAATACAATCGAACCCTCAACCCGGGGCTGACGCTACTGATCCCTTTCGTGGATCGACTGCTGCCAATGCTTGATCTGCGTGAGCAGGTTGTTTCCTTCCCACCGCAGCCGGTGATTACCGAAGACAACCTCGTGGTCTCGATCGATACCGTGATCTACTACCAGATCACCGAACCACGCGCCGCCACCTACGAAATCGCTAATTACATTCAGGCGGTAGAGCAGCTCACCACCACCACGCTTCGTAACGTCGTCGGTGGCTTGAACCTGGAAGAGGCTTTGACCAGCCGCGACCAGATCAACGGCCAGCTGCGTGGTGTCTTGGACGAAGCTACCGGCAAATGGGGCATTCGTGTCTCTCGCGTCGAGCTGAAGGCCATCGATCCACCCATCTCGATCCAGGATTCGATGGAGAAGCAGATGCGCGCGGATCGAGATCGCCGTGCGGCGATCCTGACCGCCGAAGGCGTCAAGCAGTCCTCGATCCTGACCGCCGAAGGCCAGCGCCAGTCTTCGATCCTGAAGGCCGAAGGTGATGCCCAGGCATCGATCTTGCGCGCAGATGGCGAATCCCAAGCCATTCAGAAGGTCTTCGATGCAATTCACGCCGGTAAGCCGGATTCCGAATTGCTCGCGTACCAGTACCTGCAGACCTTGCCGAAACTGGCCGAGGGTACGAGCAACACGCTCTGGGTTATCCCTAGCGAGCTGACCGAGGCCTTGAAGGGTATTGGCGGCGCGTTCAGCAACAGCCAGAACCCGGGCGAAGGACCGGTAGAGCCGCCAAAAAACAACTCGGGAATCTAATTTCAGAGCATGTAGGGTGAAATATCATCAGTTCGATGGCGGGGTGCGCATGACGTACCCCGCCATCGACGCGTATAATGGATGTTTTGGTGTCGCGAATATTCCCTGGGAATTATTTAGTGAGACCAATCGTTGGTACGTGTAGCGAATTCTTTAAAACACCGCGGAGGGAAATCATGAGCGATCGCAGCCTACGAGGCATGCGCCTGGGTGCACAGAGCATGGAATCTGAGGCAGGTGTGGAGCCGGCTGCCCGTCAGCGTGTGGAGTACCGTACCGAAGAGGGCGAAGGTATTTTCATCGTCTTCGCAGCCGAAGCCGAAATTCCTGCCACTTGGCTCACCAAGAGCGGCAAAGAGGCAAAGCTGGTCCACGGCGAGGCCAACGCCCCTGAAGCAGCGAACGAAAAGCCGGTACGTACCCACTGGGACATGCTGCTAGAGCGTCGCAGCACGGAAGAACTTGAGAAGATCTTGGGCGACCGCCTGACCCACCTGCGCGTTTCGCGAGGCGAATCAGCGTAGTTTTCGAAGCTTCTGCAGAAAAGGGAGGCGGTTTCCAACTCATCGAGTTGGAAACCGCCTCCCTTTTTCTATGCTCTTGGCGCTACTTCTTGGAAGTCAGTTTCTTCCAACGCGCGCCTAGTCCCCAACGGGTCACGTTCCACATTGCTTCGAACACGATGTTTCCGCTCATCTTCGAATCGCCAAGTTCACGTTCCACGAAAGTTACCGGAACCTCGACGATCTTCTTGCGCAGCATCGCCACACGGAAGGTCATGTCGACCTGGAATCCGTAGCCGCGGGACTCTACTGCGTCGAAATCGATCGCTTCGAGGGTGGTGCGCTTGAAGGCGCGGTATCCGGCGGTAATGTCGCGCAGCGGCAGGCCGAGCATGGTGCGAGCGTAGAAGCTGCCACCGCGGGAGATCAGCTTGCGGTGCAGCGGCCAGTTGACGACCTCGCCGCCCTTGACCCAGCGTGAGCCGATGACGAGGTCGGCGCCGGCGGCGCTGGCCTCCAGCAGGCGTGGAAGCTGCTCAGGCATGTGCGAGCCATCGGCGTCCATTTCCACCAGCACGTCGTAGTCGCGTTCCAGCGCCCAGCGGAAGCCAGCGATGTAGGCCGCGCCCAGGCCTTCCTTGCCGGTCCGGTGAAGTACGTGGACCGATGAGTCCTCGGCCGCGAACTTATCGGCAAGTTCACCGGTGCCGTCCGGGGAGTTATCGTCCACGATCAAAACATCCGAATCCGGAACGGCCTGTCGAAGACGCCCCACCGTCAGTGGGAGCGACTCCAATTCGTTATAAGTCGGAATGATCGTAATGACGCGCACGCGGCGGCACCTTTCTAGATATACAACAGAAGTTCCAACCTGCGGACAGGGCGGAGAGTAAAGCCAAATTCAAAGTATAGTCACCCGGAAACCCGCAGCACTATTAGACACAGCAATCCCCGGTGACTTCGGCCCAATCTCACATGCGCGAAGCGTGCGAAATGTTATCTAAGGTCACCGGGGATCGCTATCGTACTGCGTCGTTTCGAACGCAATGCAGTGCATTACGATGAGGCGCTGTCCCCCAGCCTAGTCGTTCCCCTACCCCGGCTGTCAACCATATGGTGACTACAATCTTCACTAAATCTATACTTGTCAAAGGCTAGATTTGTGATATTGAAGAACTTGCGGCAGTGGGGATTATGCTCAGGGCTAATTCCGCTAATCCAACCGGTCGAAGATCGTTACACCGGCACGCACGGTTCGCAAGCACAGCGGAATCTCTTCATCAACCACCGGAAGCATCGGCGTTCCCGCACGAGCATCGGTACTCCAGGAACTAATTCGCTCATCCGGGGTCTGAATCGCCAATTCGGACGCGCTCCACACAGCGAACGTGGCCGGAGCGCCGATGACCAGCTGCCCGGCAAACGGGTTCAGCTCGCCCATCGCACGATAGGTCGAGCGGGTTTGGCCCATGAATCCGGCGCGAGCCGAAATACTTGCCTCCGGGTTGCTCATGGACATGGCCGCGCGCACCACGGCCCAGCCATCGACCTCGGTGACCGGGGCGTCCGAGCCAAGCACCAGCGGAACGCCGCTGGAGAGCATGGCAGAAAGATTATTCATCGTTGCCGAGCGCTCGCCCAGGCGTTGCTCGTACATGCCCTCAGGGCCGCCCCAGAGCGCGTCGAAGCCCGGCTGCATGGAGACGGTGATCGAGTAGGAAAGCAAGCGTGCACGAGTTGGCTCATCTACCATTTCCACATGTTCCAAGCGGTGCCGCGCCGACTGCAGCTTGGCGATGCCGATCCGCTGCGCCGCAGCATCAAAGCCCTCGAGCAGCAAGTCCAGGGCCGCATCGCCGATCACGTGGAAAGCCGCCTGGATCCCCTGCTCCGAGCAGGCAATCAGGTGTCCGGAGATCTGCTCGACGCTCAGATAGGCCTGGCCGCGGTGGCCGGGCTGATCGCTGTAGTCTTCACGCAAGAAGGCAGAGCGGCTGCCGAGGGAGCCGTCCACGCTCAGGTCTCCACCGAGGCCAAGCACCCGGCCCTGCGGGAAGGAACGCATCAGTTCATCGGCCTGTTCGGCGCTGTCCACCAGCTCGCCCCAGTATGCGTAGACCTGCGGCAAAGCCGAGAGGTCCGCGGCCAGCAGCTGGTCCAGCGCCGCACGGCCCTCGAGCTGCGGGGCGGCCATCTCCACGACCGTGGCAAAGCCACGCGAGGCGTAGTGTTCCAAGGCCAGCTGCTGGAATTGTTCCACCGCTGGGCCTTGGGTCAGCAACGCCCGGCGTACCTCGTCGTGCTCGGCGCCGCGGACAAGGCCGGAGTCGACGGAGCCCAGACCTAGCCGGTCCAGCAGCTCCCGGTTCACCAGGGCGCTGTGCACGTCGCGCCTGGACAGGTAATATGGCCGGCCAGCGGCGGCCGAGGTCAGATCGGTTTCGTTCGGAAGCGAAGGGTCGGACCACGCAGTTTCATCCCAGCCCTGGCCGACCACCACATCTTCAGCGGTTTTGGCGCGCTGCGCCAGCAGGCCCAGCAGTGCCGTGGCCGAGCCGGCGCCGGTCAGGTCCGCTCCCCCGAGGCTGCGGCCGAGGGCCGCCAAATGGGCATGGGACTCCACAAACGCCGGGGTCACCAAGGCGCCTTGAAGATCTATCACCCGATCGGCCTTCGCAGCATAACGGTCGGCGGCCTCTTCACCGCCCAGCCAGGCGACGGTATCCCCGTCGATGACCAGAGCCGTTGCGAAAGGATCGGCCGCGGAATAGATGGATCCATTGCGGTACAAGGTTAGTGCCACGAGTTATTTTCCTTTGCTCTCAAACCGGCTGCGATTAATCAAGGACGTTCGAATAGGCGATGACCCCACGCTTGACCAGGTCAACTGCCTGACGCGCGGACCTGACCAGCTCCACCGGCAGGTCGGTGTTCTTGGCGAACTGGTCCAAGGTGTCGATGACCTGCTTGGCCCAGCGCACAAAGTCGCCCGGAGCCATATCTCCCCCGCGCAGTGCGCTGTTGAGCGAAGCGCCGCGCGACCACTTGTACATGGGCCAGATCAGTCCGGCCTCAGGCGGTGCGGTGGGGTTCAACCCCAGTGCCTCCTCGGCGTCCGACAGCGTGCCCCAGATATTGATCGTCTGGGTCCAGATATCGCCGACCCGGTCGGTGGGCATCTTCGGATCGGGCCTGTCGTAGTCACGGCGCCCCTGGTAGACCAGCGCCGCAACCACCGCGCAGAGCTCTTCGGGGTGCAGCCCGTTGAGCTTGCCGGTTTCCAGGACTTGGCTGGTCAACAGGTCGCGTTCGCCATAGATGCGACGCAGCCGACGGCCCGAGGCGGTAATTTCGTAGTCTTCGCCGTCATTGCTGGGAATCAGGTAGTCGAACCGCTCGAGGACCTTGCAGACCTTGTCGAACTCGGTGGCGATCGTATTGGTGCGCCCGCGGATCGCGCGACGTGCCTTGTCCGTGTCCTTCTTCAGCTTCCAGTACCTATCGGCCCAGCGCATATGCGCATCCCGGTCGGAGCAGGCATGGCAGGGGTGGTCCTTCATGGCCAGGCGCAGCTTGTCGCTCTCGCGCTCGAAGGAGTCCGCTCCGTCGAAATTGAAGCTCTGGGCGTCCTGACGCGGAGGGCGTTCATCGGCGATCGCATTGCGCAAGGCGGTGGCCAGATCCCGGCGTTCCTTCGGGCTCTTTCCGGTGAACCCCTTGGGGATCCGGATGCGGGAGATGATCTCTATCGGACCGTTGAGGTCATCGACGGAGAGCCGGCGCAGTTGACCTTCTTCGGTCAGTACCGTGTGGCGCGGGTTGTACAGCGACTCGTCCAGGGCGACGATGACCGCCCGCCCGAATCGTCGTCCGCCGGGCAGATCGACGACATCGCCGCGGATCACCGACTGCAGGGAATTTTCTGCGGCCGAGCGGCGGAGGTTCTTGCGGTTCTTGGCCGCCCGCTTCTCGGCTTCGGAAAGGTCGCGTTGGAGTTTCAGATATTCGCGGAAGTCCCCCAGATGGCATTCCATGGACTTCTCGTAGCCGGCCAACGACTCCTCACGCGAACGCACCTGCCGCGCCATGCCGACCACCGAACGGTCCGCCTGATACTGCGCGAAAGACGACTCCAGGATTTGGCGGGTCTGTTCGCGTCCGAACTGCGCCAGCAGGTTGGTGGACATGTTGTAGGTCGGACGGAAGGAGGAATTCAGCGGGTAGGTACGCCGGGAGGCCAACCCGGCCAAGGCTTCCGGTTCGATATCCGGATTCCACAGCACGATCGAGTGGCCCTCGACATCGATGCCGCGGCGACCTGCGCGCCCGGTGAGCTGGGTGTACTCCCCCGAGGAGATCTGCACATGGGACTCACCGTTGAATTTCACCAGCTTTTCCAGTACCACCGAACGGGCCGGCATATTAACGCCCAAGGCCAGCGTTTCGGTTGCGAAGACCACCTTGATCAGATTTCGGGCGAAAAGGTCCTCCACAATCTCTTTGAAGATCGGCAGAAGGCCTGCATGGTGCGAGGCGATCCCGCGCAGCAGTCCGTCGCGCCAGGACCAGAATTCGAGCACATCGAGGTCCTCACCGGGTATCCGGTAGGCGACCTCGTCCAGCACCTCGGCAATCTGCGCGGCTTCCTCGTTCGTAGTGAGCCGCAGATCTGCCGCAACGCACTGCTGCAGGGCCATATCGCAGCCCTTGCGGGAGAAGATGAAGAAGATCGCCGGCAACAGTTCGGCCTTATCCAGCCGGGAGATCACGTCGCGGCGGCTGACCCGGCGGCTTAGGCCCGGTCCTTGGGCACGGCCGCGTTGCGGTCCCCGTCCACCACGCTGCGGGCGTCCGGCCGGACGGTTGCTGCGAACCAGCTTGCGCAGCTCGGGGTTGACGCTGATCTTGGCATCCTCGTCGGCCGCCCGGTCGAAGGCGACGTCTTCGGCGAAGAGATCCACAAGCTCAGGGCCGACCATCACGTGCTGGAAGAGCGGGACCGGGCGATGCTCGGAGACGATGATGTCGGTCTGCCCGCGCACGGTATCCAGCCAACCGCCGAATTCCTCGGCGTTGGATACGGTGGCCGACAAGGAAATTGTCTGCACGTTCGAGGGCAGGTGAATGATGACTTCTTCCCACACCGCGCCGCGGAACTTATCGGCGAGGTAGTGGACCTCATCCATGATCACGTAGCCCAGCCCATCCAGCGTGCGGGAGTCGGCATAGAGCATATTGCGCAGCACTTCGGTGGTCATGACGACCACCTGGGCTTCGCTGTTGATCGAGGTGTCACCGGTGAGCAGCCCGACCTGCTCCGGCCCGTAGCGTTTGACCAGTTCGGAATACTTCTGGTTGCTCAACGCCTTGATCGGGGTGGTGTAGAAAGCCTTGCGGTGCTCGTGAATCGCCTGGTAGATAGCGAATTCACCGACTACCGTCTTGCCCGCACCGGTGGGCGCGGCGACCAGCACGCTATGGCCGTTGGCCACCGACTGGCAGGCTTGGGACTGGAATTCATCGAGGTTGAAGGACACGCTGGCACGGAAGTCGGGCAAATAGGTGCCGCTTTCGACCTGTCGTTCCTTGGAATTCGCGTATCGCTCCGCGGGTGAAGTCACTATCGGCCGTTCACTTTCTGGAACGGGATCGCCGTTCCGAAACACTTAGCTATTGCTGCTAGACCTCGGTACTTGGTTCATCGATCGATGAGGCGGTCCCGTCCGCCATATTTTCGTTGGCCGCATCTTGTGCCGCCTGCTTCTTAGCCCGCTTCTTGTCGTTCAGGAAGCAGAACAGCGTGGCCGCGGCGAAGGTCAGGAAGAGGGGTCCGGCTAGCGCAAACATGGTGATCGCGTCGCCGCCTGGTGCCGCCATGGCTGCCACGAGGGCGATGAGGAAGACGGTAATCCGCCAGTTCTTGAGAATGACCTTCGAATGCAGCACTCCGACCATGTTCAGACCCACCATCAAGACCGGCACCAGCATGGCAAGGCCGAAGGCGAGCAGCAGCCGGAAGATAAATGGCAGGTAGGTATCGATGGTGAACAGAGTTTCGGAATTCTCCGGCGCCAGCCCGATAAAGAACTGCAATGCGAAAGGAAGAACGAAATAGGCCATGGCCACGCCACCGAGGAACAACGGTGCGGCGGCCGCGGCGAAGGAATAGCCCAGGCGGCGTTCCTTCTTTTTCAGTCCGGGCACGATAAAGGCCCAGATCTGGTAGATCCAGACCGGGGAGGAAGCGACTACGCCAACGAAGATCGCGACCTTCAGCAGAATGTCGAAAGGAGACATCACCGCGGTAAAGTTCACCGATCCCCCGGCTGCCTTCACCGGTTCGATGAGCAGCGCCAGGAGGTCGTCGTAGAGGAAGAACCCCGCCACGGTACCGATCGCCAGGGCGATCAACGACTTGAAGAGCCGATTGCGCGCTTCGATCAGATGGTCTTTGAGGGACATCCGCCCCTCGGCGTCTTTGGCTCGCGCCTTCTTGCTGCCGCGCGGCGCCTTATCTTTGCTATTTACCACTGAAAAGGTCTACGAGTTGTTCTTTTCGTCGGGATTAGGTTCATTCACGGTCCCGTCAACGGTTTCCGGCTTGTCATCGTCTTTCATCTGGCGAACCTCAGACTTGAAAATACGCAGTGACTGTCCCATCGAGCGTGCCAAGCCTGGAAGCTTCGGCGCACCGAAGAGCAGCAATGCCAAAACGATAATGATGACCAAATGCCATCCCTGTAAACCACCAAACATGTTGGTTCCCTTCTCTCAAACTTAAGTCTACGTCAGAACAGATTCAGATCGCGCATGTTTTGCGCCTGTCCTCGATCACTGCGACGAGCCACGCGCTTGACACGTCGCGCCTCGATTCGTTCGGCTTTGCCCTTCAGCCTCTTCTTGGCGATCTTCTCTGGATCGCCATGAGTTGCATCGGTTCCGTGGGGGTACCGCCGTCCCACCGGCGCGTAGTCAACTACGCTGCCGGGCTTGGCGAATTCGCCGCTAATATGGTCAGCCGCGTCCGAAGCGCTGCCGAGCACGGCCATGCCGCGACGGAACAAACGGAAGCCGGCAAGCACCGCCAGGAGCAGCGTTGCAAGGACTAGGACGGTCCATAGGAGAACCCAAAACCACCAAGGAAGCATCTATCAATCCTCATACATTCTGATAGCGTCGTCCAACCACTTAGTCACGCGTTCGCGTGTAGCGTCAGGGGCGACTACAGCAATCTTACCGCCGTTGCGGGCTACCCAAGGGGCCGCAACGAGATGGTCCGATAGCTGCACTTTCGCAAGATGGCCCGAGTCAACCTTGGATTGAGACCATGCTACCGGGTTGAATGCCTCGATCACCGGCAGAACGTCTTGATGCACGAAAAATTCAACTTCTAGATCATCGCTGTTTGCCGAATAGCTGAAATCCAGCTTCTCGACATCCCGATGGCGCTCGGTGAGTTCAAAGCGCTCCCCGGTGAGCGTGACTTCGAGCACCCGGTCAACCCGGAAGGTGAGGATTGCCTCGCGGGTACGGCACCACGCACGCAGGTACTGGACCGGACCGTCTTCGATGATCCGCAAGGGTTCAATGACGCGCAACTGGTGGGTTTGCGAATTCGCCGAATAGTAGTCGATTTCCACGACGTCGGCGTTGCGCAGCGCCTGGATCAGCTGGCCCGGAGTGTCATGCTCGCGGACCTGGTTCAAGGCAAAGCCCAAGGCGCCATTCCAGCCCTCGAAGCGTGCCACCGCGGCATTGATCTTCTCCAACGCGGTCTGCAGCACTTCGCGGTGCTCGAATTCCGGGATGCTGCCTAAGGCGTTCAAGCCGCCCAGCACCGCCACGGCCTCCAGCGGGGCAAGCTTTTGCGGTTCGGCAAGGAGGGCCGCGTTGGAGATGGTGACTACATCCGAATCCAGATC
The DNA here is from genome assembly GCF_002979835.1 of Arthrobacter sp. MYb221. NCBI lineage: Bacteria > Bacillati > Actinomycetota > Actinomycetes > Micrococcales > Micrococcaceae > Arthrobacter > Arthrobacter sp. MYb221. The sequence goes on from NZ_PCPW01000001.1 coordinate 202,750, forward strand.
GCCATCGTTTACGTTGATCAGTTCATCGTGCTGGCCATTTGGCACCCCGCACATCATGATCATCGCCAGCTCGTCGCGAACCTTCGCCTGCGTCAACGAGTAGCGTTCGCACAACTCGCCGATCGTCGCCGAGCCTTGGGAGACCACGAACTGGATCATGTCGATATTCCGCATCACCTGCTGGGCGGTTGAGCTTCGTCCCATGGCACGGTGCGGCGTGAACTTTGCGCTCTTCACCGCCGGCCGCGTGGGAATATCCGCCTGCGCCGCACGAGCTCGGCGGAGAATTTCCGCCACCTGGGAAACCAGTTGCGCTGGTTCCAGGACCCTGATGGACGCCCCGAAGCTGGCTAGCTCGGCCGCAAAGGAATGCCGGTCGGCGTATCCGATATTGAGCGTCGCGGAGCTGCGCGTCCCGTTGATCGCACGGGCCCGCAGCGGAGTGGCCCGCTCGTCGAGCAGTTCGATGACCGCAAGATGCCCGGGGTTGCGCAGGTCAAAATCCTGGAGCACCCGAGTCATCGAAAAATCTTCTGGGCGTGCCCGGTAATCCCCGCTGGAGGCGCCGTCGCGGCGTACCTGGGTGGCAAAGTTTCCCTGCACGCGGTTGAGCCTGAAAACGCGCTGCGCGGCGCGCGAGTGGTCCCAGCCGGTGAAGTACCAGTTGCCGAATCGTTGGCCGATCCCCCACATATCCACGACGCGCTTGGTCGTGTTTCCCTGGGCGTCCTGGTAATCGAACTTCAGCGTTTTCCTGTTGAAAACCGCCAGCGCACAGCTCTTGAAATTTGGGTCGTCCATGGACAGCCGCGGCAGCATCGCCGCGGCATAAGGTGCGATGCTCAGCTCGGTGCTCTGCTTGCCGGTGATGCGCGCGGCGGCGCTGAGCGCGAGGGCTTGGAGTTTCGAATCCTTCCAGAGGCTCGCCGCGAGCGCGATCATCCCGGTTTCGGCGACGGTGAAGTCCACTGCGGGCAAGAACCAGTCGCTGGTATCGATTCGGTAGTACGCCGTCCCGTCGACGCTTTCGGAGATCAGCCGCAGCCCGAACTCGTTGCGGATCTCGTCCTTCAACCGTTCGATGGCCTTTTCACGGGCCTCCGGGTTGCCAGCAGGGTTCAGATAGTCTCCGATGCGTTCGGCATTGAACTTCCGTTCGGTAGTCGCCAACGCGTAGATGAGACTTGTCAGGCGTTCCGCCTTGCTGGGTCCGTCACTCTGCTTTGTGCTCACGTGCCTACCCTAACGAACTTCCACGCTGATCCAAGACTTTGAAGACGAGGAAAGCCCCAAGAATTGCGAAAATGTCCGCAACTCTTGGGGCTTTCTTCAATGAACTATTTGGTGCCCATCAGGTCAACCACGAAGATCAAGGCTTCGTTCGGCGCGATGGCGCCCGGTGCGCCGCGTTCGCCGTAGGCCAACTCGGACGGGATCTCCAGACGGCGGCGACCGCCGACCTTCATGCCCAACAGGCCCTGGTCCCAACCCTGGATGACCATGCCGACGCCCACTGGGAAGTCGAGGGTCGAACCACGGTTCCAGGACGCGTCGAACTCTTCGCCCGTGGACCAAGAAACGCCTACATAGTGCGCCTGGACGGTGGTGCCCGGGGTGACCTCGGCGCCGTCGCCCTCGATCAGGTCGGTGATGACCAGCTCGGTGGGCGCGTCGGTACCTGGAAAGTCGATTTCAGGCTTGGTGCGGTCGTAATTACGTTCTCCAAAGGACATGTTTACGGCCTTTCTGTTACTTGCTTTCGGTTACCTTGTCTAATTCTACGTAGAACACCAGCGGTCCGGTTGGACGTCCGGAGGAAACGTCGTCACCGTAGGCCATATTCGACGGGATGGTCAGCAAGACCTTGCTGCCTTCCTTCAGGCCCTTCAGGCCTTCGAGCCAGCCCTCGATCACGCCGCCGGACATCTTCATGTCAAAGCCCTTGTCGTCGCCGAAGTTTCCGTCGAACTTCTTGCCGTCTTCCCAACGCACGCCATGGTAGTGGACGTTGGCGCTGGCGGTTTCGGTGGCTTCCGGACCGGTGCCCTCTTCGAGGACATCCACTACGAGGCCCTCGGGTGCCTCGGTGTCCTTAGGGATGGTGATGATCGGGTCGCCCTTGCCGGTCTTTACGGTTGGCAGTTTCCCGTCGTCCTTCAGCTTCTTGACCTCGTCCTGGGTCAGCGGCTTGCTGGCACCGACGGAGTCGGCGATCTTGATGACGATCAGGCGTTCGGCGCGAGCGCCCTCGGCAGGCTCGGCGATGCTGCCGTCGGGCTGCTGCACTCCGTCGATGGCCGCGTAGGCGATCCAGTCCCCGACCTGCGAGGTCAGCAGGGTCTCATAGAGTTCAGGCATCTGCTCTTTAAGCGTGGCGTCCACCGGCATCTGCGTGGTGGCGCCAGTGAAGTTTTCGTTGGTCAGCTGCCCATCGATGGTCTTGTAGAGGCCCGACTGGATGTCGATGGTGTCGCCATCTTTGATATCGGGACCATCACCCTCGACGACGGTGACTGCCTCTTCCTTCTCGGTAAGCAGCGGAGCCTTGAAATTGACCTCGGGCGCGGTCTGCTCGTCTGCGGCTGGCTTCACCTCGACCTTGCTCACGGAGCTGGAGCCCGAACCACAGGAGACGAGGGCCAAGACGGACGCGGTTGCACATACTGCCAAAACTTTTCGCACGAATCTTCTTTCCGATAAGAATTATTTGTTCTGCTGACGCATCTTGCCGAAGCAAGGGCGCGCGACGATCTGCATCTAGCTTAGGGGTATTTACTGTGAAAATACTTGTTTTCAGCTGGTCATACGGGGCGGCGCATCACTTCAATGAGCTCATCAACCGCCGAATTAGAGGTGGCAAAGGGATCCTTGCACAACACGACCCCGCCCTCGCCTTCCTCATACTTCATATGGACCCAGTCGGTTGAGTAGCGCCGGCCGGTGGCGCGCGCGGCGCGAATGAATTTGCTGCGCAGAGCCGCACGGGTGGTGGCCGGCGGGTTCTCCACCGCGTCGTGGATCATCGCCGGATCAAGCACCGAACTGGCCAGTCCGCGGCGGCGCAACAGATGGAAGAGCCCGCGGTTCGGGTCGATGTCGTGATAGGTCAGGTTCAGCTGCGCGATCCGAGGCGAATCCAGTGCCAAGTCGTTCTTCTTCGCATATCCGGTGATCAGCTTGTGCTTGATCGCCCAGTCGATATCCTGGTCGATCGGCGAGAAGTCCTGGCTTTCGATGGCGACGAGCACCCGCTCCCACAATTCGAGAACCCGTTCGACCTGGTCGTGGTGTGCCCCATGGCGGGCCACAAACGCCTTGACCAGTTCCAGGATCTTCCACTGCAATTGCAAGGCCGTCGGCTCGTCGCCGGACATCAAACGCACCACCGTTTGGCCGGTGAATTCATGGGAGATGCTGCGGATCGAGCGGATCGGATTTTCCAGGCGCAGATCATGGTAGATCTCCCCCGACTCGATCAGCCGCAAGACCAGGTCGGTGGCCCCGATCTTCAGCAGCTGCGTGGTTTCGCTCATCGAGGAATCCCCCACGATGACATGCAAGCGGCGATGGTATTCGGCATCGGCATGCGGTTCGTCGCGGGTGTTGATAATCGGCCTCGAACGGGTGGTCGCCGAGGAGACGCCCTCCCACATATGGTCCGCACGCTGGGAGAACACAAATTTGGTTTGGTCCTGAACCTGCACCAGATGCCCGGCACCGCAGAGCAGCTGGCGGGTGACCAAGAATGGAATGAGCATGTCGGCGAGCCGCTTGAACTCGATTTTGCGTGGAATCAAGTAGTTCTCGTGGCAGCCGTAGGAGTTGCCGGCCGAGTCCACGTTGTTCTTGAACAGGAACAAACGGCCCTCGTGGCCTTCTTCGAGCAGCTGCTCCTCGGCCTGCTCGACCAAATCGAGCATCACCGCCTCCCCCGCCCGGTCATGGGCGATCAGCTGCAGGAGCTGATCGCATTCGGCGGTGGCGTATTCCGGATGGGAACCGACGTCGAGATAGAGCCGCGAACCGTTGTTCAGGAACACGTTGGAGCTACGCCCCCAGGCGACGACCGGCCGGAAAAGGTGCCGTGCCGCGTCTTCCGGGGTGAGCCGCCGCCCGTCGGACGGCACGTAATTCAGCCCAAACTCGGTCTCCAGACCGAAGATTCTGCGATCCACCAGAAGTTACTTCCCCTCAATGATGTTGCCCATAGGCAACGGTTACCTGCTGCACCCGCGGGTTACTGGCCACCCTTTTGGACGAATCCACGCACGAACTCTTCGGCATTCGACTCGAGCACCGAGTCGATTTCATCGAGCAGGTCATCGACGCCTGCGCTGGTGCCGGTCGTGTTCGCCTGCACCTGCTCGGCTTCGAGCGCTTGCGCTTGGGTTTCGCGGCGAGCCGAGAAATTTTCCTGGGTCATGGTCTTCTCCTAAAGTCTGTCGAAACGCCACGTTTTTGCGCGCCTCTGGTTTTCATTCTGCGCCGTTTAGCGCCGTCGTGCCAACTGCTCGATGAACTCGGCGATTTCCAGTTCGGCGTCGAAGAGCTCCCCCACCTGCGCCCGGCTGCCGGCCAGCGGCTCGGGCATGTGGAATCGGCTGACCTTGCGGGCGCCGGGCACCGAGAAGGACAGCACGTCCCAGTTCGCGGCCACCACATATGGCGCATAGCGCTGCAGCGTCATGCCGCGCAGGTAGGCGCGGGTATCCTCGGGCGGATGATCCACCGCGGCGTTGATTTCTGCTTGGCTGAAGATGGTTTCGATCAGGCCCCGCGAAGCCATCCGGTAGTACAGGCCCTTGTCCAGGCGAAGATCCGCCCATTGCAGATCCATCAGGGCCACCCGGGCATCATCGAAGCCCACCGAGTGCCGTTCGGTGAAGGACTTCATCAGCTTGTACTTCGCCACCCAATCGACCTGCGCGGCCGCTTCCAGCGGATCCCTTTCGAGCGTGTCCAGGATGTCGCGCCAGCGGCGAAGGATCTCGTTGGTATCCGGATCTTGCAGATCCCGCTGCGCGCAGAAGCTTTCGGCGGCCTCCAGGTAGCTGCGCTGGATCTGAATTGCGGTGAGACTGCGGCCGCCGCGCAGCGCCACCGTGGTGCGCAGCGAGGGGTCGTGGCTGATCTGCTGCAGCGCGGCCACCGGGTCCGCCAGCTCGAGCTTCGGGGACATTCCCGCTTCGATGAGGCTGAGCACCAGATTGGTGGTGCCCACGCGCAGCAGCGTGGAAATCTGTCCAAGGTTCGCGTCCCCGATGATCACGTGCAGCCGGCGGTACTTGTCCCAGTTGGCGTGCGGTTCGTCGCGGGTATTGATGATCGGGCGGTTGATGGTGGTTTCCAGGCCCACCTCGGCCTCGAAGAAGTCGGCGCGCTGGGAGATCTGGAATTCGGCGCCGCGCCCGAGCATGCCGCGGCCCACGCGTCCGGCGCCGCAGAAGATCTGCCGCGTCGCGAAGAAGGCGGTCAGCCCACTGACCAGCGCGGAGAATTCCACCTCGCGTGGCACCAGATAGTTTTCGTGCGAACCATAGGAGACGGATTTGTTGTCCGTGTTGTTCTTGTAGAGCAGCAATTCGCCGCTGCCCAGCGTTGCGGCGCTAGCCGCAGCCCGGCGCATCACCTCGTCCCCGGCATGGTCCCAGAGCACCGCGGCGCGCGGCGAGGTGACCTCGGGGCTGGAATATTCGGGGTGCGCGTGATCCACGTAGAGCCGCGCGCCGTTGCCGAGCACCATGTTCATCACCACGTCGGTGGCGTCCTTCTCCTGGTACAGCGTGGCGCCGACGCGGGCGTCGTTGCCGTCCAGCGCAATCGATTCGGCCGTCCAGACCGCGGAGTCCCCAAGCGCGGGCTCGGAGTCGGTCAGCTGGCTCGGATGCGCAAGGGCACGATCCACCGAATGCCCGCGCGCATCGGCCAGCGGCGATTCATCGGAGTAGTCCCAGCGCGCGGCCCGGGCATCGGAGCCGGAGTCGCGCACCAGCTGGGCGTAGGCGTCGACGATCTGCGCCGAGAGCACCGTCGAGTTGGCTTGCGGCATCGCGGGTCGAATGATCCCGTATTCGGTTTCCAGACCGACCAGGCGCCGGGCGCTCATGAGGCGTCCTTCGCCTTGACCAGCGAACGGATGTGGCTGATCCGTTCGCCCTTGCGCCCGGAGATCCGCGCCCAGTCATCCGGGTTGGTGGTATTTGGCATATCCTCGTGCTCGGCGAATTCCTCGCGCACCGCGCGCAGCAGGTATTCCATCTTCAGCCCGCGTTCGCCGCTGGTGATCAGCGCCTTGATCGCGTGCTTCTTGGCCCGGTCCACCACATTGTGGATGACCGCGCCGGAGGAGAAGTCCTTGAAGTAGAGCACCTCCACCTGGCCGTTGACGTAGGTGACCTCCAAGAATTCGTTGAACTGCTCGGTGGAGTACATGGCCGCTACGGTGCCGGCGATCATCCGGTCCACGGTCTCTTGGGCGTCCCCGGAGTCGGCGGCCACCTCGGATTCGTGCAGCGGCAGCTCGGTGGTCAGGTATTTGCCGAAGATTTCGCTGGCCCCTCGCGCGTCGGGGCGGCGGATCTTGATCTTCACATCCAACCGTCCCGGGCGGAGGATCGCCGGGTCGATCATGTCCTCGCGGTTGGACGCGCCGATGACGATCACGTTATCCAGGCGTTCCACCCCGTCGATTTCGGCCAGCAGCTGCGGCACGATGGTGGTTTCCACATCCGAGGACAGCCCGGACCCGCGGGTGCGGAAGAGGGATTCCATCTCGTCGAAGAACACCACCACCGGGTCCCCGTGCAGCGCCTTCTCCCGGGCTCGGGCGAAAATCAGCCGGATATGCCGTTCGGTTTCGCCCACATACTTATCGAGCAGTTCCGGACCCTTGATATTCAGGAAGTAGCTTCTCGCCTGGCCGGTGCCCTTGCGGGCCGCGGCGCGCTGGGCCAGGGAATTGGCCACGGCCTTGGCGATCAGCGTCTTGCCGCAGCCCGGAGGGCCGTAGAGCAGGATGCCTTTCGGTGCGCTCAGCCCGTGTTCGCGGTAGAGCTCGGGGTGGGCAAAAGGCAGCTCCACCGAGTCTTGGATCGCTTCGATCTGCGAATTCAGGCCGCCGATATCGGAATAGTCGATATCCGGCACCTCTTCGAGCACCAGCGACTGCATATCGGTCAGCTGCACCCGGTTGACCGCCAGACCGGTGCGGGCATCGATGGTGAGCTGGTCCCCGACGCGCAGGTGTTCCCCGCGCAGCGGCTCGGCGAATTCGATGACTCGCTGGTCATCGCCGCGCGCCATCACCACCGCCTGGTGGTCTTCGAGGATTTCCTTGATCGTGACCAGGTCGCCGGACTGCTCGTAGCCCAGGCCCGCAACGACCACCAGCGCCTCGTTGAGCAGCACCTGCTGGCCAACGTGCAGCTTGGCGAAATCCAGCAGCGGGCTGATGGCCACACGCATCTTGCGTCCGGAGTGGATCACATCCACCGCCTGCGCGGCGGTGGTTTCGATGCCCAGGCCTGCTTCGGGATGCTTGCGTGGGTGCTTGGCCACGATGGTGCCGTGGCTGAACGGGGTATCGCCGTCTTTTTCCAGCGCGGATTTGAGGTTGATGATCTGTTCGCGAGTCTGCTCCAACAGGGCCACGAGGCGCTGGTTGTTTCCGCTGATCCCGGCAAGCTGCTTGTCCAGGTTGCGGTTCTTCTCGCGCAGCACGTTGACCTGGCGTTCGGTCATCTGAAGCCGTTCGGCGACGCGTTGCGCCTCGTTATTTTCGCTCACGTTGTATTCTCCCAAACCTCGCCGTTCGCCACGCGTGGCCAGCTACTGGTGCTGGCTGTGCGGGTCGTTCTGAGTCCATCCTATGAACGTAAAGCCCCGGGATTGAATTTCCCGGGGCTTTAGTTCACATATTGAAACGCTAGTTCTCGGTATCTGAGACGTTTTCGCCTTCGCGGATCCGGTTCGGACGGTTGGCGTCCTTGGCGGCACGACGCAGCTTCTTCGGCGAAATACCGCGTTCGCCAAGCGCGGTTTCGGTCCACTGCTCCTTGTCATGCTCCCGTGTCCAGGCGTTCAGGTCCTCGGCCGAGTAGCCGTGCTCCTTGATGCGCTTGGCCTTCGGGATGCCGTCCTGGGCGTCGGCCAGGCGGCGGGCGGTGATCAAGAATGCGGTGTGCGCCACCATGCGGTGATCCGGGCGGACCGCCAGGCCATCGACGTGCCAGCCGCGCACCATGGTTTCGAAGCATTCGGGCTCGGTGAACTGCCCCGAGGCGCGAATCGCCTCCACCACGCGGGACATCTGGGTCACGGTGGCCACATAGTTGGTCCACACCCCGCCCGGAGCCAGCACTGTCGCTACCGCGTCCAGGCATTCCCAGGGCGAAAGCATGTCCAGCACCACGCGGTCCACGCTGCCCGGTTCCTCCAGCTCGAGCACCTTCTCCTGGAAGTCGCCAATGGACAAATGCCAGGCCGGGTGCTCACCGCCGAAGACCGTGGAGATATTGCCGCGGGCGATATCCGCAAATTCTTCGCGGCGCTCATAGGAATGCAGGTAGCCCTGGTCGCCGACCGCGCGCAAGAGGGAGATCGACAGTGCTCCGGAACCCACGCCGGCCTCCACCACGCGCGCTCCGGGGAAGATGTCGCCAAACTGGATGATCTGCGCGGCATCCTTGGGGTAGACCACGGCCGCGCCGCGCGGCATGGACAGCACGAAGTCCTTCGCCAGCGGACGCAGCACCTGGTAGCGCACGCCTTCGACGTTTTCGATCACGCTGCCTTCCAGCGCCCCGATGATCGCGTCATGTCCCAGCACTCCCTGGTGGGTGTGGAATTCTCCGCCGTCCTCCAGGGTGATGGTGTTGATCCGGCGCTTCTGGTCGGTCAGCTGGACGCGGTCTCCGACGCGGAAGGGTCCGCGCCGGGCATTCGCGCCATGCGGCGCTGCGGTGTTCTGAGCACTCACTGAGTTTTCCTTTGTTGTAGAGCTTTTAGGCTTTGCGGCCGGTGACGGCCGCGATGATCTTGCGTTGGTGCAGCAGACCCACCACGGTGCCGCGCGCATCGATGACCGCGTACTCTGCGGTGCTCACGCTGGCCAGGTAGTCGATGAGCTGGCGGCCGTCGGAGTCCTGGGCTACGACGGCGCCGCGGCCCAGGGCGCGGGATACCGCCAGCGCGGACACCTGCGCGGCCGAGGCCGGGTCCACTCGGCTCAGCGCCTGCTCGTCGACCACGCCGCAGGGCATGCCCTGCGGGTCGACCAGGATGATCTGACCGCCGCGGTTCCGCCTGCGGGTGAGCACGTCGGCCACCGTGGCCACCGACATCATCGCGCTGGCCGGGGACATCAGGTCCCCGGCGATCACCTTGGGCAGGTTCAGCATCATCTTGGCGTGGTTGATCAGCGCCGTGGTCGCCTGCCACATGAAGACCGCCACCATCACCCCGACCACCATGGTCAGCAGCTGCGGTTGCTCGCCCTTGAGGAACGGCACCACGATGAACCAGGCCAGGACGCCGATGACGATGAAACGGCCCACCCAGGAGGCGGCGATCGTTCCCTTGAACTGGGAGCCGGTCAGCTTCCAGACCGCGGACTCCACCAGCCGGCCGCCGTCCAAGGGCAAGCCGGGCAGGGCGTTGAACGCGCCGAGCAGCAGGTTCGCGTAGACGAAGAAGTTCAGCAGCAAGCCCGGATACAACCCGAGGTTCGGCAGCTGCAGCGCCAACCAGGCGAGCCCGGCGAGCACAAAATTCGACAGCGGCCCGGCCATGGCCACCGCGAGTGAGGCCCCGGGCTTGGCCTTGAAGGAGCCGAATTGGGTGTGCCCGCCCATCAGGGTCAGCACAATATGCGCGTCGGGCCATTTGAAGGCGCGGGCGGTCAACGCGTGGGACACCTCGTGCACGAGCACGGCCAGCGCGATCACCACGGCGCAGGCAAAACCCAGCAGGTAGGCCACCAGCGGCGGGATCAGCGCATTATTCGACAGTTGCAGGCCGATGGCCACGGTGATCACCGCGGTGATGATGAACCAGGAATTCGACAGGTACACCGGCACCCCGCCGATGCGGCCAAGTTTCAGCCCCGGGGCTTTTTCAGTAGCTTCGCTCACGCGTTAACCTGCACCAGCCAATCGGTCATCGTCTTGAGATTTATGTCCACCAGCGTATCGATACGCCGCCAGTTCCCCACGCCGGGGTCCGTAGCGTTGGGGATCAGCACCGCGTGCAGTCCCGCCGCGGCGGCCGAGGTGATTCCGGGCTTGGAATCCTCGAAGCCGATGCAGCGTGCGGGGTCGAACCTGCGGCCGAGCCGCTCGCCGAGCAACGCCAATCCGCGCCGGTAGGGTTCGGGGTCCGGCTTGCCGTGGGTGACCTCTTCGCCGGTGACGCTGGCGGTGAAGATCCCTTCGGGCAGCGCCGCCATCAGCTCGTGAACGATGCTGCGCTCGCTCATGGTCACCAGCGCCTGCGGAATTCCCTCCCGATGCAGTGCGCTGAGCAGTTCAAGGGCGCCGGGCCGCCAGGGCACGTCACTGGTCAGGCCGGCGACAACCTGGCCCGAGAGGTGATCGATGATCTCCCGGACGCCCAGGTCCACCCCGGCCTCCTGGAGGATTTTCGCCCCGTTGGGCAGTGCCTGGCCGACCAGGTTGAACGCCTGCTCCTCGCTCCAGCTTCCGCCATGGGATTTGACCAGTTCCATCTCCGCGGCGATCCAATAGGGTTCGGTGTCGATGAGGGTACCGTCCATATCCCAGAGCACCGCGTGGGGGCCAGGGGATGGAACTTTTGCATCGAACGCTGATTTGGTGCTTGGCATGACTCCATTCTAGATGGAAGAGTGGGGCTAAACCGCTTCGTCGCGTCTGCCGGGGCGGTGCGCAGGCTGGAGAGGGGCAAGTCATGAGCGAGGAATACCACGCACCAACGCTGAACGGCTTCGTTGCGCAAACCGAACATGAGATGCGTCCCACCGTCCTGATTTCGGCCTTCGAGGGCTGGAACGACGCCGGTTCGGCCGCCAGCGACGCGGTGCGCCGCATCCTGAACAGCGGCGCCCCGAAGCATCTGGCCACCGTGGGCGAGGACGACTACTACGACTACCAGTTCACCCGGCCGCAGTCGCGGGTGACCGCGGAAGGCCGGATCATCGAGTGGCCGACCACCGAGCTCTACCGGTTGGACAATCCGCTCGCCCCGGCGGATCTGCTGCTCGTGGTCGGGGTGGAGCCGACCTTCCGGTGGCAGGGATTCTGCGCGCAGATCGTGAAGCACGCCAAGGCGGAAAACGTCCATGTGGTGCTCTCCCTGGGCGCCTTATTGGCCGATGTGCCGCACACCCGGCCGGTGCCCACGGTGCTGAACAGCGACCATCCGAAGTTGCAGGAGTACTTCAAGCTTTCGGCCTCCCGCTATGAGGGGCCCACCGGGATTCCTGCGGTGCTCGGGGCCGAATTCGAGAAACACGGCATTCCCACCATGTCGCTCTGGGCGCAGCTCTCGCACTATGTGGCCCAAGCGCCCAGCCCGCGGGTGGAACTGGCGATCGTGGAGATGATCGAGGAGCTGGTTCCGATGCAGGTTTCCTCGCAGAAGCTCCGCGAGGATGCCGGCGCCTGGACGCGCGGGGTGGACGAGCTCTCGGCCGCGGATCCGGAGGTCGCCAAATACGTGCAGCAGCTCGAGCAGGCCTCGGATGCCAGCGAACTTCCCGAGGCCAGCGGCGAATCCATCGCCCGCGAATTCGAACGCTACCTGCGCCGCCGGGGACGCGCCCGCGGCGAAGAGCACGGCCCGGACTTCGAGATCTGATTCTTCGGGCATAAAAAACTCCCCACAAGCCGGTGCCGAAGGTCTCGGACCGGTTTGTGGGGAGCCAGGTTGCCGCTAGAGTTTCAGCCCCAGCAGGGAATCGATTCCGCGGGCGAGCAGCTCGCTGCCTTCCCCGCTGCCTTCGGCCGCGGTGGCGGCCCACTGGTCGATGGCTTCCAAGGCCGCAGGGGCGTTGAGGTCATCGGCCATGCGCGAGCGGATCCGGGTCAGCAGCGCGGTGGCTTCGGCCAGCCCGGCCCCGGCGATCCGCTCCCGCCAGGTAGCCACGCGTTCCTGGGCTTGGGCGAGCAGCTGCTCGGTCCAGGACCAGTTCGTCCGGTAGTGCTGCGAGAGCAGCACCGCGCGGATGGCGACCGGTTCCACGCCGGCGGCGCGCAGCTTGGAGACGAGCACCAGGTTGCCCAGGGACTTGCTCATCTTCTCGCCGTCCAGGCCCACCATCCCGGTGTGCACATAGGCCTGGGCCAATGCGGTCTGGTCATCGGCTGCGGCGTGCGCCGCGGAGAATTCGTGGTGCGGGAAGATCAGATCCGATCCGCCGCCTTGCACGGTGAACGGGGCCGGAAGGGTCCTGCGCGCGATCACCGAACACTCGATATGCCAGCCCGGGCGCCCGGTGCCCAGCTCGCCGCCCGCCCAGGAGGGTTCGCCTTCGCGGGCCATGCGCCAGAGCAGCGGATCCAAGGGGTCGCGCTTGCCCGTGCGGTCCGGGTCCCCGCCGCGTTCGGCGAAGAAGCCGAGCATCGTCTCGCGGTCGTAGTTGGAGACCTGGCCAAGCTTCCAGGCACCGTTCTCCGAGCCCAGGGTATCGAAGTAGATATCCCCTTCCACCCCGTCGGCGTCTGCCGGCACCCGGTAGGCCAGGTCCGCGGCGAGCAGCCGCTCGACCACCGGAACCAGCCAGTGCACGGATTCGACCGCGCCGATGTAGTGCTGCGGCGGAATCACGTTCAGCGCTTCCATATCCTCGCGGAAGAGCTGAATCTGGTCTTCGGCGAGGTCCTGCCAGTCGACCCCGGTGGCGGTGGCGCGCTCGAGCAGCGGGTCATCCACGTCGGTGATGTTCTGTGTATAGGTGACCTCGCGGCCGTTATCCAGCCAGGTGCGGTGCAGCAAATCGAAGGTGACGTAGGTGGCGGCGTGTCCCATATGGGTGGCGTCGTACGGGGTGATCCCGCAGACATACATGCTTGCCGGGGCGTTGGCCTTATCGGCCGGAGCGGTGGCCTGCTTGGTTCCGCTGGAGGTGTCGAAGACCTCCAGAATAGGTGCGGAGCCAACTACATGCGGCACTTGCGGAGACTTCCACGCGAGCACTGAGTACATCCTTTCGCAGATGTATAGACGATCTTCCTTTAAGGGCAAGTCAACGAGCGCAAGGTTTATTCCCGCGCCGGCAAAGAGTTTTAGGCGCTGATCATTCCGAGGCTAAGGAATACGAACAATCCCAGGCCCAGCAGGATCCGGTACCAGACGAAGAGCCGGTAGGAGTGGGTGGAGACGTACTTCAGGAACCAGCCCACGATCAAGAAGCCGACGACGAAGGCGATCGCGGTGGCCAGCCCGGTCTGCGCCAGCGAGTAGACCCCGGGCTCGGAGAAGGATTTGGCCAGCTTGTACAGCCCGGAGGCGTATACCGCGGGGATGGCCAGCAGGAAGGAATAGCGGGCGGCGGCTTCACGGGTATAGCCCATGAGCAACCCGGCGGTGATCGTGCCGCCGGAGCGCGACACGCCGGGGATCAGCGCCATCGCCTGGGCTAGTCCGTAGAACACGCCGTGCTTGACGGTGAGCTTATCCAGCGTGCGTTCCTGCTTGCCGTAGTGGTCGGCGATGGCCAGGAACAGGCCGAAGAGCACCAGCATGGTCGCCACGATCCACAGCGAACGGAAGTTCGAGTCGATATAGTCTTCGAGCAGGAGCCCCAGGATGGCGATCGGCAGGGAACCGACGATAATCAGCCAACCCATTTTGGCGTCCGGGTCAGAGTGCGGGATCTTGCCGGTGATCGCCCGGAACCAGGCGCCGATAATCCGCACGATGTCACGCCAGAAGAAGACGACCACCGCGGTTTCGGTCCCCAATTGGGTGATCGCGGTAAAGGCCGCACCGGGATCTTGCGCGTTGGGCAAGAGCTCGCCCACGATGCGCAAGTGGGCCGATGAGGAGATGGGCAAGAACTCTGTCAGGCCCTGGATTAATCCGAGGAAAGCTGCTTCAAACCAATTCACCCCTTGACACTACGTCATTTCGAGGGGCTTATCGGTGATTACACGGCTTTCGCAAGGAAATTCAAACCGTGGCCGTACTCACTCGTCATCGTCGTCATCCGTAGGTATGGTGAACGGAAGAAGTTCGGAATATTGCTCGTAGAGTGCATCCTCATAGCTCTCGAACGCTTCGGCGAGCGAGCCGAAGGCGGCATCGACCGCGGCGTCGGCCGACCCGCGGCTCTGGGAAACTACCGTCAGGTGCTGCTCGAGGCGTGAGATCAGCAGTTGCAGGGCGTAGCTCGGTTCGGTGCTCATGAGTCACACGCTACAACCGAAATCATTCTTTCGATAGGGGTGTAATGCTTCAGGAATTAATCAAGGCTCCGCGGCACTTGGATAATGACGACCGTTACGAGTATCTGGTGATCACCGCGTTCCCTGCAGAATCCAAGCAGGTGGCGCGGGCTGCCTTGCGCGAGCATTCGGATAACGGCAAATGGGAGCTGATGCGCACCTTGCGCTACGAGGGCGGCGCGAGCAAATATTGGCTGCGCCGCAAGGTGATCCGGGTGGTCAGCACCTTGGATCGCTCAGGGCTCTAGGGGACCCACCAGCCAGCTGGCCACGGTATTCTCCGCCGAGGCGGCATTGGATGGGTGATACCAGCTGGCTTGCACGTCGCGGTAGAGCCGCTCGAATTCGCTGCCGCGGAAATATCCGCCGCCGCCGAGCAGCTGGCCGGCGGCCTCGACGTTGTCGCGTGCGCTCTGCCCGGCGAGGGTGCGCAGCGTGACCAGGCGCGGGAACCAGCCCGGCCCGTGATCTATCTGTCCTTCCAGATCCGCGGCGACGGTGCGCTGCAGGGCGTCCAGGCTGAGCAGGCGCATTCCGGCTTGGGCCAGCACTCCCCTGGCGCGCACGTCCTGGGTGTAGCTGCCCCCGTCCTGGTGCGTGCGTTTGCGCAGCGCCGCCTGCGAAAGCTCCACGGCGCGTTCGGCGATCCCGACATATACGCTCGCGGTGAGCGTGAGGAACGAGGCGAAGATTCCGAAGACCAGCGGGTCTGCGTTCGGTCCCACCTCAAGCCGGGTGTGCACCCAGCTGGCCGGGGCCACCGCGCCTTCCAATTTGGTGGTGTGCGACTGGCTGGCGCGCATGCCCAAGGTATCCCAGTCCTCCAGCGAGCGGACCCCGGCGCCGCGGGGGACGAACCCGTGCACCAGTTCCCCGCTGGCCTCGTCCTTGCCGAATACGCCAAGCCGGGTGAAAGCCGGGGACAGCGAGGTGAAGATCTTCGTGCCGGTGAAGCTGACGGACCCATCGGCCAGGGTTCTCGCCGCGGTGTTCGAATCGAAGAGCACCGAGTCGTTTCCGGGTTCGGAGATCCCGAAGGCCATTATCTCCCCGGCGGCGATCCACTCGGTGACCATCTGAAGGCGCGCGTCCCCCCGGGCGGCGAGCAGATAGGCGACGCCGGCCCAGACCTGGTGCATATTGATCGCCAGGGCGGTGCCCGGCGCGGCGGTGGCCAGCCGGCGTTGGGCCAGCACCAGCTGCTCGAAGCTCCAGCCCAAACCGCCGGAGGATTCGGGCACCAGGGCCTTGAGATAGCCCAGGGCCGCTAATTCCTCGAAGTCCTCCGTGGCAAAGGCATTGGCGGCATCATAGCCGCCGGCGCGTTCGCGGAAGCGGGACAGCAGCTCATCGCTGAGGATCTGTTCGATAGGCACGTTGGCTACTCCTAGTAGTTGCGCAATAGTCGGTCAAGGACGCGGGTTCCGAACTGCAGCGCCGAGATCGGCACCCGCTCGTCAACTCCGTGGAACATTCCGGTGAAATCAAGATCCTTGGGCAGCTGCAAGGGGGCAAAACCGTAGCCGGTGATCCCCAGCTTCGCCAGCGCCTTATTGTCGGTGCCGCCGGAGAGCATGTAGGGCAGGACCACCGCCTCGGGGTCCTCGGCCACCAGCGCCTGCACCATCGAATCGACCAGCTCGCCGCCAAAGTGCACCTCCAGCGACTGCTGGTCTTGGAGCAGCGTGAGCTCCACGTGCTCGCCGGCCAGCTCGCGCAGTTTCTCGATGGTGGATTCGTGCTCCATGGGCAGGGTGCGGCAATCGATCAGCGCCTCGGCATACCCGGGCAGCACATTGTGCTTGTAGCCGGCCTTGAGCACCGAGGGGTTTGAGGTGTTCTGCAGGGTGGCGCCGACGAAGCGGCTGGTATCCCCCAAGGCCTGCAGCAGCGGTGCGGGGTTCGCTTCGTCGAATTCGGTGCCGCAGATGACCGCCAGCTCCTCGAAGAGCGCGCGGGTGGTTTTCGTGTAGGACAGTGGCCACTGGTATTCACCGATCCGGGCCACCGCGGCGGCCAGGGCCGTCACCGCGTTGCGCGGATTGAGCTGCGAGCCGTGTCCGGCCACCCCGTGCGCGGCGAGCTTGATCCAGGCGATGCCCTTCTCCGCGGTTTGCACCAGGTAGGCGCGTTGCCCGGCGATCTCGGTGGAGAATCCGCCGACCTCGCTGATCGCTTCCCCGGCCCCGGCGAAGACCTCCGGATGCTGCTCCACCATCCACATCGAGCCCCAGTCGCTGCCGGCCTCCTCGTCGGCGAAGAAGGCGATGACCAGATCCCGGCGCGGGCTGATCCGCTCGCGCATCAGCCGCCGGATCACCGCGACGATCATCGCGTCCATGCCCTTCATGTCCACCGCCCCGCGGCCCCAGATCATGCCGTCGATGAGCTCGGCGCCGAAGGGGTCCACGGACCAGTCCGCGGCGATCGCCGGGACCACGTCCAGGTGCCCATGCACCACCAGCGCCGGCAGGCTCGGGTCGCTGCCGGGGATCCTGGCGATCAGGTTCGCGCGTCCCGGCGCGGATTCGTGGATTGTCGAGGCCAGGCCGACCTCGGCGAACAGCCCCGCGATGTAGTCGGCGGCCTCGCGTTCGCCGCGGCTGTTGTTCTCGCCGAAGTTGGTGGTGTCGATGCTGATCAGCTTGCGGCAGATCTGCACCACTTCTTCTTGCATAAGCTCATAGGCGTGCGTGCTCGGCATCTTTGGATCCTCTGTTCGCGGTGGCGGCCTCGGTTGCTATCCACCCTAGTTCCCCACGGCCCATGGCGCGTTGGCCGCGCTAGCCATGGAGCCTGCGGTAGGTGGTTGCGGCCGCCGGATGCAGCCGCTGCCCGCCGGTGGAGATCAGCGTATCGGGGGTGAGGTATTGGATGCCGGCGCTATTGCGCGGGATCAGTTCGCGCGCATGGTCCACCAAGAGCTCCACGATTCCCGCCGCCACCGGGGCCGGCAGCGCGGCGTTGGCCATCAGCAGGTTCGCCACTCCCACGGTGTCCACCTCGGCCACCCCCGGATAGGTATGACGCGGGATGATCACATGCTCGTAGAGCCGCGGATGCTCCGCGCGCAAGGCCGGCAGCACCCCCGCCAGATCGATCAGCCGGAGCTGCATAGTCCGCCCCAACGCCGTGATGGAGCTGACCGGGATGCCGCCGAAAAGCAGGAGCGCATCGATCTCCCCTGCTTCCAGGGCCTGCAGTCCGGCCACATAGCCCAGTTGGCGTTCTCTGGGCTGGGTTCCCTCCTCGTCCAGCCCGGCGGCGGACAGGATGCGCTGCCCGGTCACCCAGGTGCCCGACCCCGGCGCCCCGGTGCCCAGCCGCTGGCCGGAGAGGTCCGCCAGCGAGCGGATCCGGCTCCCGCGGCGCACGATGCAGTGGTAGTAGTTCTGGTAGACCCGGCCCAGCGCGACCAGCGAGGAATCCGCGGAGCGCTCGTGCTGGGCCACGGTGTCCGCCAGCGCCAGCGAGAGCCCGGCCTTCCCGTTCTCCAGCAGCTCGAGGTTTTCGACGCTCGCCTCGGTCACCAGGGCTTCCGAGTGCGCGGCGATGCCGTAGCGGACCAGGGCCGCGGCGAGCAGGTTGGCGAATTCAAAGTACATGCCCCCGCTTTCGCCGCCGGCCACATCCAGCCGCTCGATCAGCGCGCCCCTGGTGCAGGAGGCCAGCGCCGGCAGGCCCAGGGCGCCCAGCCCGGCCCAGCGCAGCACGCTGCGCCGGCTCGGGTTCCGGTGCTCAGCCAGCTTGGCCACCCCCGCTCGGCGCCTGGCCGCGTGGCATCAGCAGGCTGAAGCACAGCCCTCCGCCTTCGGCCGCCGCGATGCGCAGCTCTCCGGCGTTGGCGCGGGCCAGGCGCTCCACGATCGCCATGCCCAACCCGGTGCCGGGGGTCGCCCCGGCCGGGTCCGCGCGCCAGAACCGCTCGGACACCTGCGCTAGCTGTGCTTCGCTCAGCCCGGGGCCGTGGTCGCGGATGCTGATCTCGACGAGTTCAGGCGTGGCCCGCAGGGTGGTTTCGATCGGCGTCCCGGCGGCATATTTCAGGCAGTTCTCATAGAGTTCGGCGAGCATCTGCTGCAGCTCGAACTCGTTGCAGGCCAGCAGGACCTCCGGTTCGTTCCCGGATTCCAGCAGCAGCTGGGTGCCGCTTTGCCGGGCCGCCGAAGACTGCCGCTCGATTTCCTCGATCAGCAGTTCGCGCACCTTGACCGTTTCGACCTCCGCCGTGCGGGCAGCCGGGGTGCGGTCCGCCGCCTGCTCGGAGAGCCGATGATCCGCGCTGGCCAGCCGGAGCACCGCGTCCAGCAGCGACTCCACCCGGTGCAGTTCCTTCTCCACGGCCTGCACCGCCTGCGGATCCGCAGCCGCTGGGAGGCGCAGCTTCAGCAGATCCACCCGCAGGCGCAGCGCCGCCACGGGATTGCGCAGCTGGTGCGAGGTTTCGGCAATCAGCTCCCGCTGCTGGGCCAGGCTCGCGGTCATCGCATCGGACATCTTGCTGAAGGAATGCGCCAATTCGCGCAGCTCCGGAGGCCCGGCGGCTTCCAAGGGGGTCGAGGTCTTCGTCTTGGCCAGTTCCTTGGTCGCTTCATTGAGCCGGTGGATCGGCTTGAGCACCCAGGCGGTGACCCGGTCCGCGAGCAGCAGCAGCCCCGCCCCGGCCGCGATGCTCAACAGCACCACCCAGATCCATCGCTGCAGCACCAACCGGCGGGAGATGTCGAGGTTGACTTCCAGCAGCGCCGAGCCGAGCACCTGGGTGGAATTGCCGAAAGGGCGCGCGATCAGCGCATTGCCGGTGGCGAAGGGGTTGATCGCGGGGATGTCGGTATGCGCGAGGTTCAGCTCGGTATTCTCCAAGGCCCGCGCCACCTCCGGCCTGGTGGGATCGAGCTGGCCGGAGGTCAGCGTTTCGGTGCCCAGGCGCACCAGCAGAGCCTCGTCATAGAGCTTGGAATAGGTGTCCATTTCCAGCTGCAGCTTGCCGTGCTCGGCCTCGGCTTCGGCCTGGGCGCCCAACTGGATGAATCTATTCAGCGACGCTTCGCGGCTCAGCCGCAGCTCCTGGGCCGCATCCACGCTCGCGCTCTGCATCAGCACCGCGGAGACGATCACGACCAGCAGGGCCAGCAGCGATCCCAGAATGGCGATGACGCGCAATCTCATTGGAGGTTTGCCTCGAGGCGGTAGCCGACACCGCGGACGTTGATGATCATTCCGGGACGCTCGAGCTTGGCGCGCAATCCGGTCAGGTGCACGTCCAGCGAGCGGGAAACGGCTACGAAGGCATCTCCCCAGAGGGCATCAAGGATCTGCTCCCGGGTGACCACCGAGCCGGCATGCTTGGCCAGCAGCGCGAGCAGGTCGAATTCCTTGGCGGTCAGGTTCAGCGCCCGCGCCCCCAACCGGGCCTCGCGTTTGTCCAGGTCGATGCCCAGCTCCCCTACCTGCAGCAGGGCGCTGACCGGTGAGCTCATCCGCGACCGGCGGGCCACCGCCTCGATGCGCGCGAGCAGCACCGTCAACCCGATCGGCTTGACCAGATAGTCGTCGGCGCCTTGGCGCAACCCGCGCACCACGCTGCGTTCGTCGTTGCGGGCGCTGAGGATCACCACCGGGGTGGTGGTCACCAGGCGCAGCTTGCGCAGCACCTCCAGCCCATCCATATCCGGCAGGCCGAGGTCCAGCAGGATCATGTCCGCCTCGCGGTGCCGCAGCAACGCGTCCTCCCCGCGGGTGACGCATTCGGCGGTGTGCCCGGCAGCTGCGACGGCGTCGGCAAGGGCCGTGGAGACGGCGTCGTCATCCTCGACGATGAGCAGCTGCAAGGCCACGTCCTTTCAAATCTTGGTGCACCACGCACTGTGAAGCACTTTATCAGCTGGTTTCGGCGGCTTGCCGGCCCGCTGCTTTCCTAAGATTCACTTAAGAGTTGGCGCACGCCTTGGTTATGTCGCGCATCACCCATACATTAGATCTGTCTCTCTAGTGGCAGTGATGAAGATCAACGTCGATTCTTGCTCACACCCGCTGGTCCGAGGCATCCCGGTACTCGCACCGGATACGAGCAAAAACTTTAAGGACTTCATTCATGGCCGAACAGCATCAACCGGGCGCCGAGAGCGCGCCGGTGCACGCCGACCACGACGGCGGCAGAGCACCAAAATGGAAGATTGTCGGCCCCGGACTGGTTGTCGCGGCAACCGGTGTGGGCGCCGCCGATATGGTCGCGACCCTGGTGGCCGGCAGCCAGTACGGCTACGCCCTGCTGTGGGCGGTGATCCTGGGCGTCATCCTGAAGATCGTTCTGGTCGAAGGCGCCGGACGCTACACGCTGGCCACCGGCCGGACGATCTTCGAGGGCTGGAAGTCCCTGGGCCGCTGGACCACCTGGTACTTCGGTCCCTACATCATCCTCTGGGGCTTCGTTTACGGCGCCACCGCGATGAGCTCGGCGGCGATGCCGCTGGCGGCCCTCTTCCCCGCAGTGGACCTCAAGATATGGGCCGTGCTGATGGGCCTTGCCGGCTTCGCCATGGTCTGGTTCGGCCGCTACTCCTTCTTCGAGAAGGTCACCGCGGTCCTCGTGGGCATCATGTTCGTCACCGTCGTCGGCTTGGCGATCATCGCCGTGCCGAACGTGCCGGAAATGCTCAAGGGCCTGGTGCCGATGATCCCGTCCGGCGGCGTGGTCTACACCCTGGCTCTGGCCGGCGGCGTCGGCGGCACCATCACCCTGGCCGCCTATGGCTACTGGCTGCGTGAAAAGGGCTGGAACACCCCGAAGTGGATGCGCGTGATGCGCATCGACAACTCGATGGCCTACGTGATGACCGGCATCTTCGTGCTCGCCATGCTCGTGGTCGGCGCCGAGGTCGTTCGCTCGGCCGGGGTATCGATCTCCGCTGGCGACCGCGGCCTGCTGGACCTGGGCGAGGTGCTGAACGAGCGCTACGGAACGTTCGTCGGCACCGGATTCCTGGTGGGCTTCTGGGCCGCCTCGTTCTCCTCGATCATTGGCGTGTGGAACGGCGTATCGTTGATGTTCGCCGACTTCTGGGGCCACATGCGCAAGAAGCCCGCCGGCCACAAGGACACGCTGACCGGCGGCAAGTACTTCAAGTTCTACGTCCTCTGGCTGACCTTCCCGCCAATGGTGCTGTTCCTTTTGGACAAGCCCATCGCGCTGATTCTCGCCTACGGCGTGCTCGGCTCGCTGTTCATGCCGTTCCTGGCGATCACCCTGCTGGGCCTGCTCAACGGCAAGCGCATCCCCAAGGGATGGGCGAACCGCTGGCACACCAACACGGCGCTGGGCATTACCGCGCTGCTGTTCATCTCGCTGGGCCTCCAGCAGCTCTGGAAGAACATCGCTCCGCTCTTCGGCGGTTAGCCAATCTCCATCTAGGCCACCGGCCCGAGTTCCATACTCGGGCCGGTGGCCTTTTTCATGCGCCAACCCGGCAACTGCGGTTAGGCTTCAAGTACGAAGCTAGGAGGATCCATATGGGCCAGAGTCCACACCCAGCGGTGGCAGAAATTGAACGCATTGGCATCCTGGGTGCCGGCCGGGCGGGCACCGCCTTGGCTCGTGCGGCCGCGTCGGCCGGCATCGCGGTGAACATCGCCTCCTCACGGCCCGTGGGCCAGATGAAATACCATCTGGCCCAGTATGCTCCGCAGGCCCAGGCGGTGCCGGCCCAAGACATCGGTGCGGGCGTCGACCTCGTCGTCCTCATGGTCCCCCAGGAGGACCTGGACGAGGTGGCGCAGGACAGCCTGGCGGATCTGGTGCTGCTGGATGCGACAAACCGCTGGCAGGACGAGCCCTTGCCCGACTGGCTCGAACTCAGCCTGCGGGCCGGGCTATCCAGTTCCGAGGCCATCGCCGCGCATTTCCCGGAGTCCCGGGTCGTCAAGGCGCTGAACCACATCAGCCACTGGGATTTGGACTCCGACGGAGCGGCAAAGACCGAACAACGACGCGCGCTCGCGATCGCCACCGATGATCCCGAAGGCGCCGGGCTCGCCGCGGCTTTGATCAGCGCGCTGGGCTACGAGCCCGTTCGCCTGGCCGATCTTGCCGCCGGCCGCTGGATGGAACCGGAGGGCGAGATCTTCAATCAGGTACTTGGCGCCGAGCAGCTACGGGAGATCGTGCAGGCCTAAGCCGCATCCGGCAGAACAAACTGGACCACGGCGACAGGGTGGCGCAAACCTTCGCCAGAGCCCAGAAATCGGCCGTTTTGCTGTGACGCTCAACACTGATTCGGTGAAAATTAATGCGAAACTACTGATCAAACCCGAGTTTCCCGCATGATTCCGCGGATTTTGGAGCCCTGGTGGCCAATCCTGCCCGATTGGCAAACGCCGCCGGACGGTGGTAAAGTTTTACTTCGTTGCCAGCGATAACAACGCAGACAACGCATAACCTGCGCGGGTGGCGGAATAGGTAGACGCGCTAGCTTGAGGTGCTAGTCCTCGCAAGGGGGTAGGGGTTCAAGTCCCCTTTCGCGCACAGGTGAAATCCCCGGTTGACTTCGGTCAACCGGGGATTTTTTATAACTACTACCGTCGGCAATCTGAGGGTTAAGTCCCAACTAGGCGATCACCGAGGATTCATCTCAGCTCCGGCTCAGTTATTCAGGCGAAAACCCGCTCGTCTTAGTTGGATTAGCATCCCGGCGCCGGTAGAATAGTAGACACCAACACTTGCAGGAGCGCACATGTCTACACTTGAAATGCGATCTGGTTGGGTGGAAGAAGCCACTCACAGCGTATACCTTGAAGGTTTAACCGTCAGCTCGGAATATGCTGAAGAATCAAAAAATTACGTTGCGGGTGATATCACTGCAGATGAGCTAGTGAGGATTACCCGGGAACGATATGGCCTCAAGTAGTAGTATCGAGGATCCATATTTGACCAGCCCCGATGGAGTTCTGAGGAACTTAGTCGGGGCCGACTCGTATCAAGCGCTCGCTAAGGCTGAAGCCGACCTATTCCACGCACGTGTCGTTCAACTTCGCGACCATGAACTAGTGGAACCAACTCGAGATGCCTGGGAAATAAGAGGCCTCCACAGGCATCTATTTCAAGATGTTTACGATTGGGCCGGCGAGTACCGTACCATCAATATGCGGCGGGGTTCAGGGCAATTTTTTGCGCCCAGTTCTCACATTCCCTTTCTTATCGACAATGTCATGTCCGAGCTGGCGAATCGCAACCATCTCAAAGACTTGGAGAAAGAAGAATTCATTGATTCACTTGCGAAATTCTACGACGAGCTCAACCACATTCACCCGTTCCGTGAAGGAAATGGCAGAGTGCAACGAACTTACTGGTCGAGAATAGCGTTTTCCGCCGGTTGGTATTTGGTTTGGCAGCCTATACAAGGTAACGAATTGAACGAGACAAGTAGAATCGCAAGGGAAGATCTGAATCTAGAGCCTTTGCGTCGGGCTCTGGATAAATGTGTCACGGCCGTACCCCCGGTTTTAAGAACCTGAATTGTTCCACGTACCGTTGCACGGTGATTTATTTACCGCATCTGCTACTTTCATTGGCCCTGAGTCCCCGCCTTCGGTCTGCCCGTCGATGCGTGGGATCAGGTGAGCTAGCGGTTGCCAGCTGTCCAAGTAGGTCTTGCATGACTTCGCTGACTCCTCGGGAGGGCGACCACTGATCTACTCCGAGCACCGCAACGTCCGTGACCGTCGTGTAAGTTGTTTTAGCCATGGTGCAAGTATGGGAAACCCTGCTAGGCGTCTAGGAAGTCCAGGTAGCCCTCGAATAACTTTTTGCGGACTCCCGGCACGTTCGATTCAACGATAAGGTTCAGTTCGTCTGCGTGGTCATGGGCTCGGTGCGGGAAATAGCCGGCAGCGTCGCGTTCACGTTTCGGAAGTAGCTGCATAAATGCCACGGACGTCCACTTCAACAATCGCGGCTGGTCCCAAACATTCCGGTTCAGCACAAAAAGCCTTGTTACATTTGGTTCACGAGAGTTTTCATTTTCCACTGAAACCAATGCGGCAGGATGGCTCCAATCGCGCTGCAATAGTTCAGTTGCAAACCCTAAAAATTCACCGCGCTCATTTGGCCAATCCGTCCTTGTTTCACCTGCCCGCTAGGGTCATACTTTGGTCATGGAGATTGAAGTTCGGTACGTACACGCCGACGACATTTATGCGGTCAGCGTTCCCGACGTTGAAGGCGCTTTGACTCAGGCAAAAACCTGGGAGGAAGTGCCGTATATGGCACGTTCGGTGGTGGCCGACCTGACCGGCGTCGACATTGCGAGCGTGACCGTGGCAAGTGTTATCGAATTGGACGACGGCGACTAGCTTCCACGTTGGGCCCGAAGTTTGCACCATCCTTTGCACGGCCAGCCCAGTTGCTATGGCATGCCCGGCGCTGCCTAAACCATCAGCGCTTCGATATCGCGATCGAATTCGTACGGGGCATTCGTTTCATTTGACCGGACATACCGACCCTTGAATGCTGACCGAATCCAAGGTTAACTCTCCAGAACTCGCTAGGTGGGCACGCAGTTGAGCGAAAAGTTGCTGGAATCGGCTCATCGCCCTTCATTATCTAGTCGACCGGTAGCAGCCTTATACGCGTGGGCGTTCTGGTTGCACCGCCTGCCCGTCCACCAATCCGCTGCACGCCGAGCCAGGCCGAACCAACCCATCGCGGCTATTGGTAATATCGACTCGACCCTCATTTGTCCTACGGTCTTATCCCCGATCCGGCTGGAGCCTCTTTTCATGCGCATCGCCATGCTCTCCCTGCACACCTCCCCCATGCAGCAGCCCGGGTCCGGAGACGCCGGAGGCATGAACGTCTACATCCAGAATCTCTCCTATGCCCTCGGTGCGCTGGGGCACGAGGTGCATATGCTCACCCGCACCGCCGAGCCAAGCAGCAGCGCCGAAGTAACCCCGGGCGTGTGGATGCATCAGGTGCAGGTCGCCGCCGGCCAGGTGCTGAGCAAGGACGAACTGCCGGGTATCATCGATGCGGCCGCCGAGCGGATCGCCGCTCATTTGAGCGAGCTGAAGATCGACATCGTGCACGCGCACTATTGGCTTTCGGGCCTGGTCGGGCGGCAGCTTGCCGCAGCCTGGCAGGTGCCGCTGGTGCTCACCATGCACACCTCGGCGGCGGCCAAGGAGTTCGAGTCCGGACTACCCGAGCCGGAGCTGCGCAAGGAATCCGAGCGGGCATTGCTGGCCCAGGCCGACCGGGTGATCGCCAATACCCCCGTCGAGGCCGCCCAGCTCGAGCGCTTCTACCAGCTCGAACGCGAGCGGCTCGACGTGGTGCTCCCGGGGGTCGACCACCGCATTTTCCACCCGGAGCAGGACAAGCTTGCCCGCCCCCTGGGCGAGGATGACCTGCATCTGGTTTACGCCGGGCGCATGCAGCGGCTCAAGGGGGCGCACCTGCTCATCGAGGCGCTGGGCATTGCCCAGCGCAGCGCACCCGAGCTGCGCATTACCGCCTCGCTCTTCGGCGCGCTCTCCGGCGGCGGGGACTACGACCTGCCGGCCCTGGGCCGCCGCGAAGGCATCACCGAGCGCTTGAGCTTCTTCGGACCGCTGCAGCCGGCCGAACTGGCAGCGGTTTTCGCCAACGCCGATGTGGTCGCCGTGCCATCGCTTTCGGAGACCTTCGGGCTGGTCGCCGCCGAGGCGCAGGCCTGCGGCACTCCGGTGCTGGCCAATCGGGTCGGCGGATTGGGCTACGCGGTGGACGATGGGGTTTCGGGCTGGCTGATTCCCGAGCCCTCGGCACAACTGTGGGCGCAGCAGCTGATCGAACTGGCCCGCAATCCGGCGCGGGTGACCCGGGCCGGGCATGCGGCCCTGGAGCATTCGGGCGAATTCACCTGGGAGCGGGCCGCGGTGTCCACGCTGGCCAGCTACCGCATGTCCTGCCAATGCCGTTCCTAAGCGGTTCAGCTCCGCGGCTCGCCGGTGGACGCGGTGATCACCATGTCCTCGAGCTTGGGCAGCGCCGCGGCTAAACGGAGCTCGGCCTCGGCGGTGATCCCTTGGATCTGCGAGAGTGGCGCGTCGGCGACGAGGATCGTTGAGCTGCCCTGCAGCCGGTGCCCCACCCAACGCAATTGCAGCCGCGAGACTTCGAGCACCCCGGGAGCGCCTGCCAGCGCGGCCTGCGCGCGGGAAACCAGTTCGGGCTCGATGCCGTCCATCAGCCGCCGGCCGATGCTTTTGACCGTCCCGGCGAGCAGCACCAGGATCGCCGCGGAAATCAGCAGGCCGATGACCGGATCGGCCAGCGGGAAGCCGAGCATCACGCCCACCGCGCCGAAGACCACGGCCAGGGAGGTGAAGCCGTCGGTGCGCGCATGCACCCCGTCGGCCACCAGCGCGGCCGAGCCGATCTTCTGCCCGACCCGGATCCGGTAGACCGCCACCAGCTCATTGCCGGCGAAGCCGATCACCCCCGCGGCGAGCACCCACCACAGGTTCTGCAGCGGCTGCGGGTTGACCAGCCGCTCGATCGAATGCCAGGCGGCGAGCACCGCGGACAGCGCAATGACCAGCACGATGAACAGCCCAGCCAGGTCCTCGGCCCGCCCGTAGCCGTAGGTATAGCGCTTGCCCGCCGCCTTGCGGCCCAGAATGAACGCGATCCACAGCGGCACGGCGGTCAGCGCATCGGAGAAGTTGTGGATGGTGTCGGCCAGCAGCGCCACGGACCCGCTGAAGACCACCACGATCACCTGCAGCACCGTGGTGGCCAGCAGGATCACCATGCTCAGCTTCAGCGCGCGGATGCCCTCCCGGTTGGCCTCCATGGCGTCGTCGATGGAATCGGCGGCATCGTGGCTATGCGGCATGAACAGCTCGATCAGCCACCCCTTGAAACCGGTGCGGTGCGTGTGCACGTGGTCAGCGGTGGCGTTCACGGCGTAGCTCGCTCGCCGCGGTGGTGCGCGGGCACGCCGCCCAGGGCATGTTCGGCCTGGTAGATCGCGTCGGCCACCAGCTTCCTGGCATGCTCGTTCTCCAGCCGGTACAGCACCTTGGTGCCGTCCTGGCGGGTGGAAACCATCCGGGCCAGTCGCATCTTGGCCAGATGCTGGGAGACCGCGGCCGGGGATTTGCCCACGATGCCGGCCAGCGCGCCCACCGCCATTTCGCCTTCGCGCAGGGCCAGGATGATCCGTACCCGGGTGGCGTCGGCGAGCATGGAGAAGACCTCTACCGCGAGTTCCACATACTGGCTGTCGACCTGCAGCGAACAAACTCTCTTATCTGCATTCATACGCACATTATGGCATTACAGGCCTTTCCCGGCTAGGGCCCGCCGCCAGCGGGCGCTAGACCTCGCGGGTCAGCCGCAGCTCGAAGTGCGGCTTGCCCCTGCGCGGATTCCAGCCCTGCACCGCGAACCCCGTGGCGCTGGGCGCAAAGGCCAAGTCCACGACGGCCGGCAGCACCACCGGAGTATGGAATTCGATCTCCCACTCGTAGTTCCCGCTGGCGGGCTCGATCGCCGCCAGCGCGCGGGCGGCCAGGTAGATGCCGTGCGCGATGGCCCCGGGCATGCCCAAGGCCTTGGCGCTCAGCGGGCTGAGGTGAATCGGGTTGTAGTCCCCCGCCACCGCGGCCCAGCGCCGTCCGGTGCCGCCGTCCAGTTTCCAGGCGGCGGTGCGTTGCGGCGGCACAAAGGGCTCATGGGCCTTAGCCGGCGTTTCTCCGCCCAGCCTGACGCCCTTGGCCAGAAAGGTGCTGCGCAGCGTGAGCCGGGTTTCCCCGGCGACCACGATCTTCACCACCAGATCGCAGCAGGCCCCCTTGGCGTGGGCCACCAGGTTTTCGGCATTCACCTCGACGTCGAAGACCTCCTCCTGGCCCAGCGGCTCGGTGACCGAGACCTGGTTGCCCAGGTGGATCATGCCCAGCAGCGGCAGCGGGAAGTCACCGCGCAGCATCAGCGACATCGCCAGCGGGAAGGCCAGCGAGTGCACGTACAGGCTCGGAAGCTTGCCGTTGACCGGCGCGCTCACCGCCTGGCGGTAGGCGGTGAGTTTTTCTTGATCCGCGCGGGCGCCTTGGAAGATCAGCGTCACCTCGGGCAGCACCGGATTTTTCGGCTTCCGCGTGAGGGTTTTCACCGCCCGGGCATAGACCGCGGCCATAGTCGGGATTTCGGTGACTAGCTCGGCGCCCATCTAGGCACCCACCAGCGACTGGCCGCAGACGCGCAAGGTCGAACCGTTCAGCCCGGCCGCCGCGTCGGAGCCGAGGAAGGCGATGGCCTCGGCCACGTCCACCGGCAATCCGCCCTGCATCAGCGAGGGCAGCACCAGGCGCGCCACCGTGCGGGTGCCCAGCGGGATCTTCGCGGTCATCTCGGTTTCGATGAACCCGGGGGCCACCGCGGCGATCGAGCCGCCGTGCTCGGCGAACAGCCCCGCGCTGGCGCGCACCATGCCGATCACCCCGGCCTTGCTCGCCGCATAGTTCGTCTGCCCGCGGTTGCCGGCGATCCCGGAGGTGGAGGCCAGCGAGACCACGCGCAGACCCGGCAGCTTCGCGGCGAGGAAGACCTCGTTCATGCGCAGCTGGGCGGAGATGTTCACCGCGATCACCGAGTCCCAGCGCCCGGCGTCCATATTCGCCAGCAGCTTGTCCCGGGTGATGCCGGCGTTGTGCACCACCAGATCCAGCTCGCCGTGGCGGGACAGGGCGTGATCCAGGATCCGCGCCCCGGCGTCCGTGGCGGTGACATCCAGCTGCAAGGTGGTGCCGCCGACCTCGTTGGCCACCTTGGCCAGCGCATCCCCGGCGGCCGGCATATCCACCAGCACCACCTGCGCCCCATCGCGGGCCAGCGTGCGGGCGATGTCCGCGCCGATGCCGCGGGCGGCGCCGGTGACCACCGCGACCTTGCCGCTCAGCGGTGCCCGGAAATCTGCCGGAAGCTCCCCCTGCTCGGTCCGCACGCCCAAGAATTGGCCGTCCACATAGGCGCTGCGCCCGGAGAAGAAGAAGCGCAGCGCGCCCAGCGCGCTCGGGCTGTCCAGCTGGGTTTCGTTTTCCAGCACGATGCCGTTGGCCGTGGCCCCGGCGCGCATTTCGCGTCCGAGCGAACGGATGACCCCATCGATGCCCTGGCGCACCGCGGCGACCGCGGGAGCATTCTCGGCCAGCGCGGGGCGGGAGAAGGAGACCAGGCGCGCCCCGGGGACCAGTTGGCGCAGCGCGGCGCCGGTGCTCAGCATCAGCTCCGAGAGCTGTTCGGGGTCGGTCAGCTCATCGAGCAGCAGCACGATCCCGCCGAGCTTGCTCTGCCCCGCGTCGTGCCGGCGTACGTCCAGCCCCCAGGAGACCAGGGTGTCGCACAGCTGTTGGGCGCGTGCGGAGGCGCCGAGCACCAGCACCGGGCCGGGCAGCAGCGCGGTGTCCGGGGTGTAGCGGCGCAGCCGCGGCGGACGGGGCAGCCCGAGCAGCTTGGCCAGCTTCTTGGTCATTCCGCTATTAACTAGTTCCAGGTACTTATCTGCCATTTAGCTTCGTGCCTCCAAGATTGCCACTACGCCTTGTCCGCCGGCGGCGCACACCGAAATCAGTGCGCGCCCCGAACCCTTTTCATGCAGCATTTTCGCGGTGCTGGCGATGAGCCGCCCGCCGGTGGCGGCGAAGGGGTGCCCGGCGGCCAGCGAGGAGCCGTTGACGTTCAGCTTAGCCCGGTCGATGGAGCCCAGCGGCGCATCCAGCCCGAGCTTTTCGCGGCAGAACTCCGCCGATTCCCAGGCCTTCAGCGTGGCGAGCACGGTGCCGGCGAAGGCCTCGTGGATTTCGACGAAGTCGAAGTCGCCCAGGGTGAGGTTATTGCGCTCCAGCAGCCGGGCGGTGGCGTAGGCCGGGGCCATCAGCAGCCCCTCGGCGCCGTGCACGAAGTCCACCGCGGCGGCCTCGAAGTCCACGAAGTTCGCCAGCATCGGCAGGTCGTTGTCCGCGGCGAACTCTTCGCTGCCCAGCAGCACCGCGGAGGCGCCGTCGGTCAGCGGGGTGGAGTTCGCCGCGGTCATCGTCGCCTCCTCGCCCAGGGTTTTGCCGAAGGCCGGCTTGAGCTTGGCCAGCTTTTCCATGCTCGAGTCGGGACGCAGGTTATTGTCTCTGGCCAGGCCGTTGAACGCGGTGAGCAGGTCGTCGAAGAAGCCGCGCTCGTAGGCGGCGGCCAGATTCTGGTGGCTGGCCAGCGCCAGCTCGTCCTGTTCCACCCGGGTGATGCCCCAGGCGTGGGTGGTGATCGCCTGGTGCTCGCCCATGGACAGCCCGGTGCGCGGTTCGCCGGTGCCCGGAGCCGAGGGGGCCAGATGCGCCGGGCGCAGCTTGGACAGGGCGGTGAGCTTGGCCTTGGTGCTGCGCGCGCGGGAGAGTTCCAGCAGCACCGCGCGCAGCCCCTCGGAGACGACGATCGGCGCGTCACTGGTGGTGTCCACCCCGCCGCCGATGGCCGAGTCGAGCTGGCCGAGCTTGATCTTGTTGGCCAGCGAGCCGATGGCCTCCATGCCGGTGGCGCAGGCCATCTGCACGTCGTAGGCCGGGGTGGCGGCGTCCAGCGAGCTGCCGAGCACCGACTCGCGGACCAGGTTGAAGTCCTTGGAGTGCTTGAGCACCGCGCCGCCGGCCACGGCGCCCAGGCGCGCACCCTGCAGGCCGAAGCGGGCCACCAGGCCTTCCAGTGCTGCGGTGAACATGTCCTGGTTCGAGACGTTGACGTAGGCGGTGTTCGAACGGGCGAAGGGAATGCGGTTGCCACCGATGATGACTGCATTGCGCACTGGCTGGTCGGCCATGAAGGAACTCCTAGGGTTGTGAGAAGTATTACTGTAACCAAGAGTACATGATACTCTGGGTTACGTGAACAAGATCACCCCAGATATCGACTCGGCTACCGACGGGCGTTCGGCCCGCTGGCAGGCGCACCGCAGCCAACGCCACGAGGAGCTGCTCAAGCTCGCCCGTAAGGCGGTGCACAAGCTCGGCCCGCAGGTCTCCATGGAGGAGATCGCGGCGCACGCCAAAACCTCCAAGCCGGTGTACTACCGCTACTTCGGCGACAAGGAGGGCCTGCGCCAGGCGCTGGGCGCCGTGGTCATCTCCGACTTCCGCGACTCCATCATCGCCGCCGGGCTCGCCGAGGGCGACGAGGCCGGGGCGCTGCGCGCGATGGTCACCGCCTATTTGGAATTGGCCAAGGGCAGTCCGAACCTGTACTTCTTCGTCACCGCGCAGACCCCGGATGTGCTCACCGCCCCGGATCGCGCGGCCACCGGCTCCACCGGGGCGCTGAACGCCTTCTTCGACGAGGTCACCTCGCTGATGAACGAACGGCTCAGCGCGCACTTCGCCGCGCACACGCTCGCCCCCTCCAGCGCCACGGCGCTTTGGCCGCGCGCGGCGCTGGGCATGATCCGCTCCGCCGGGGAACTCTGGCTGCGCCAGCCCGAGGCGCCGGGCAAGCCGAGCCTGAACGAACTTGCCGAGGCGCTGAGCGGCTGGCTCACCCACGGCATCTCCACCAACTCCCGCTCCTAGCATTCGAAAGGCCCCACTTATGACCAGCATCAATGTCCAAGCCCTCGCCGAACAGCTGCTCGGCCCCTACGCCGAGATCCGCAAGGCCTCCCGGGCCCGCGCCGCGGACCCGAAGCTGCAGCGCGACCCCGCCTGGTCCATGGATGAGCACCGCGAGCAGGTGCTCGGCCAGCTGAAGATCCTCGTCGAGCAGCAGGCCGTGCAGCGCGCCTTCCCGAAGGAATTCGGCGGGCAGGATGACCACGGCGGATCCATCGCCGCCTTCGAGGAACTCGTCGCCGCGGACCCCTCGCTGCAGATCAAGGCCGGGGTGCAGTGGGGGTTGTTCGCCGGCGCCATCCTGCACCTGGGCACCGCGGAGCACCACGCCAAGTGGCTGCCCGGCGCGATGAATCTTCAGGTTCCCGGCGCCTTCGCGATGACCGAGATCGGCCACGGCTCGGATGTCGCCGCGGTGGCCACCACCGCCACCTATGATCCGGACAGCGAAGAATTCATCATCCACACCCCCTTCGCCGCGGCCTGGAAGGAATTTTTGGGCAACGCCGCGCTGCACGGCACCGCCGCCACCGTGTTCGCCCAGTTGATCACCAACGGCGTCAACCACGGGGTGCACTGCTTCTACGTGCCGATCCGCGACGCCAACGGCGAGTTCCTGGACGGCATCGGCGGCGAGGACGACGGGCTCAAGGGCGGGCTGAACGGCATCGACAACGGCCGGCTGCACTTCAGCCAGGTGCGCATCCCGCGCGGCAACCTGCTCAACCGCTACGGCGATGTCGCCGCCGACGGCAGCTACAGCTCCCCGATCTCCTCCCCGGGCCGGCGCTTCTTCACGATGCTCGGCACCCTGGTCCAGGGCCGCGTCTCGCTGGACGGCGCGGCCACCGGCGCGGCGAAGATGGCCCTGCAGATCGCGGTGACCTACGGCAACCAGCGCCGCCAGTTCAACAGCGTCTCGGACACCGAGGAGACCACGCTGCTGGACTACCAGCGCCACCAGCGCCGGCTGCTGCCCCGGTTGGCACGCACCTACGCGGCCAGCTTCGCCCACGACGAGCTGCTGGACAAGTTCGACGCGGTCTTCTCCGGCCGCGAGGACACCGACGAGGACCGCCAGGACCTGGAAACCCTGGCCGCGGCGCTCAAGTCGCTGAGCACCTGGGATGCGCTGGACACCATCCAGGAGGCCCGCGAGGCCTGCGGCGGCGCCGGCTTCATCGCCAAGAACCGCTTCACCCAGCTGCGCGCGGACCTGGACGTCTACGTGACCTTCGAGGGCGATAACAACGTGCTGCTGCAGCTGGTGGGCAAGCGCCTGCTCACCGACTACGCCGCGGAATTCCGCAAGCTCGATACCGGGGCGATGGCCCGCTACGTGGCCAAGCAGGTGGGCACCACCGCGCTGCACCGCTCGGGGCTGCGCAGCGTCGGCCAGGCCTTCGTGGACATCTCCGATGAGCGCAAGAGCGCGAACTTCTTCAAGGATCCGGAGAACCAGCGCGAACTGCTGACCGACCGGATCAATGCGAAGGTGGCCGAGGTGGCCACCGCGTTGCGCGCCGCCGGCAAGGACAAGCTCAAGGCCGCCAACGCCTTCAACGAGAACCAGGAGCTGCTCATCGCCGCCGCCCGCGCGCACGGCGAGCTGCTGCGCTGGGAGGCGTTCACCGCCGCGCTGGAGAAGATCTCCGACGAGCCGATCCGCGAGGTGCTCACCTGGCTGCGCGACGTCTTCGCGCTGAGCGTGATCGAAGACGATCTGGGCTGGTTCCTGGGGCACGGCCGGCTGTCCATGCAGCGCGCACGTACCCTGCCGGGCTACATCAACCGGCTGCTCGCCCGGCTGCGCCCGCACGCCCAGGAGCTGGTCGACGCCTTCGGCTACACCCAGGAGCACCTGCGCGCGGAGATCTCCAGCGGCATCGAAGCCGAACGCCAGGATGAGGCGATGGCGTACTTCGCCAAGCTGCGCGCCAGCGATCAGGCCCCGGTCAGCGAGAAATCGCTGAAGAAGGCCAAGGCCTAGCTGCTCAAGCAGGCCCGCCGGCGGATTGCTCCGCCGGCGGGCTGCTGTGTTTAAATCGGCTGTGCGAGCGCAACCAGGATCCCCTCGGGCCCGCGCACGTAGGCCATCTGCCAGCTGTCCTGGTACTCGCCGATGCCGCCGACCAGCTCATAGCCCTCGGCCTGCAGCCCGGCGACCATGCCGCGCAGGTCCTCCACCTCAAAGGCGACGTTGCGGATGCCCAGTTCGTTGGCCATCGCCTCCGGCTGCCCGGGCCCGTGGTCGGGCCGTTCGAAGCTGGACAGCTCGATCCCCGTGGCACCGTCCTCGGCCAGCAGCATCACCACATTGGTGCGCGATCCGGGGATTCCGCAGACGGTTTCCAGAAACTCGCCCTCCATCCCGTCCACGCGCCCGGCGACGTGCATCCCCAGGCTCACAAAAAATTTGGTCACCGCATCCAGATCGGCGACGGTGATTCCCACATGGTCGAACTTCTTGATCCGTGGCATGGCGCATTCCCTTCGGGTTTCGTATGGCGCAAGTCCACATGCTACGCCCGCCCGGGGCCGGGCACCACAGCTGCTCAGGTTTTCTGCTGAGCAGAAGTCATAGCCGCCCGATGATCGACGCGGTCGACTCGACCGAGGCGAACCCGCCGCCCGATAGGTTGGTGGCGCTCACCTGCGTGAGCTGTTCGGCGCTAATCTTCAAGCCATCGTCACCTGCGAGATCGAAGGTATGGCAGGCATCGATGGCCACCTGCGTGTTGAAGCCCAGGTTTCCGGCCATCCGCGCCGTGGTCTCCACGCACATATTGGTTTGTATGCCGCACAGGACGATGTGGCTGATGTTCCGCCCGGCGAGCCAACTTGCCAGGTCCGGGGTGCCGTAGAACGAAGAATTCACGGTTTTAGTGATCCTGACGCTCGGAACGACATGTGCCAGGAACGGCTTCAGCTTCGACGTCTCGTGCTGCGGGTGGAACGTTGAATCGATGAGCTTGGAAGTGTGGGTGACGATGACGATCGGCAAACCGCGCTCTTGCCAGCAGGCGAGCAGCCTTTGCATATTCATTTCGGCCTCGGGGTTGTTTCGCCTCCCCCAGTGCTCGGCACAGTCGAAAGTTTGTTGCACGTCGATCATTACCAGTGCAGGATGTGCCGAAGGCGCGGATTGGTCGATGTTGATTTCATTCATGGCTACTACTTTGCCGCCGGAAAGGCGCATACCGTGAGCGGCAGTTTTGACACTGTTCGATGATTTACCGCCATATAATTGGGTGATGCTCACCGTAGCCCTTTTGCTCATGCCAGGATCTAGACTTTTTGACGTCGCCATCGTCTCCGAGACCTGGGCAACCGAACGAATCTCGTCGCCGCCCTTGGATCTGGAGCTTCGTCGATGCTCCGCTGAATCGGGGCTCGTAGAGCTGACCGACGGGGCTACCTGCGCCGCGAATGGATCCCTCGAGTGGGCAGCACACGCGGACGTGTTGCTGATCCCCGGGTTAGGCAACGCCCGCAGCATTCCAGATGCCAAATATCTGCGAACCATCAGCGAAGCGCACCAACGCGGGGCAACCGTCGCTTCGCTCTGCTCGGGCGCCTTCGTCTTGGCGGAGACCGGCCTGTTGGATGGACAGAGCGCAACCACGCACTGGGCCTTGGCCGATGAATTCGCCCAACGATTTCCGCAAGTCGAGGTGGACCCCTCGGCGCTCTTCGTCGGCGGCAGTCGCGTCTGGACATCGGCCGGCGTCGCCGCGGGCATCGATTTGAGCATCCACTTGATCCGCCAGTTGTGCGGCGGAAAGATCGCCACAACGGTTTCTCGTTCCATGGTGATGGCACCGCACCGCGCCGGAGGGCAGGCACAATTCGTCCGCACTCCGGTAGCCCTCAAGGATGCCGATGGGCAGGCACTTCACGCCGTGCGCAGCCTGCTGCAAGAAGATCCAAGCCAATCCCGAACCGCCGCTGACTATGCCAGGCGCGCCTGCATGTCCGAACGGACCTTTCTACGACGCTTCGCTGCGGAAACGGGAACCACACCGCAGCAATGGGTGATGCGGTGGCGCGTCGATGAGGCCAGCCAATTGCTTGAGGACAGCACCAACTCCATTGCCGAGATCGCACGGGCGGTCGGCTATGCGACACCCGTCTCCTTCCGCCAGAGATTCCGGGCGATCAAGGGAGTGGCCCCGGCGGAATACCGCAAGGCTTTCCAGCTGCGGGGCTAGAACGGAGCCCCTGGCTACCACCGGCCTGCCCGCGGAAAATCGAGACATTCCAGCAGCAATTCTGCGCAACGCGAGCAGCGTGACGCTCTGCAAGAGCTTTTGAAATAGTCCAGGGCCCGCCTAGTTGCTGCTCTTCGCCGCTTCCAGCGCCCGGTAGGCATTGATCAGCGCGGCGGTTTCGATTGCAGATTTGACGTCGGGCATGGAGATGACGTGCTGCTGGTGGTAGCCCATATCGATCAGCACCGCGGGACCATCGCCGGTGATGAACCCCCTATCCGAAATATCCGACCGGTATCCCCAGCCTCCGTAGTCCAACGCCTTGATGTCTTTGATATGAACGCCTTTGATGCCGGCATAGTCCAGCTTCATAACCTTCCAAAAGCCGGAGGCCACGAACCGGGTTCCCGCCGAATCAACCACAAAGGTCCCGGCGAAAAAGATCCAGCAGATGGCTCCCGCGACAATCGAGGAAAAGACGATGTAAAACTGATCCATATACCAGCCGACAAGCACCGCCAGCAGCGCAAACGCCACCAGCAGATAGCGCAGCGGCGTCACCCGCAACGGGATTTCGTGGACTGCGCGGTGCGCAGCGCGCTCCTCCTGGGTTCTTGATGCCGAGGAATCCGGATCATTGGCTAGTTCATCGGCCCGAACAGCTTCCACGCTTTGCTCGCGCACGATCTCCTCGGGACGGTAGGCCATAGCGGTTGCAAATCCTGCCAGGACGGAAACGACAATGGCTCCGGCAATCACCGAACTGGAAAACGCAGCATGTTCTGCGGTCACGCGATCGATTTGGCCGGCTACGAGGGCGAGGAACAGGCCGGCAACCATGGAACTCAAGGCTACGCCGAAGCCCAGTCCGATGCGTGCAAGCATGAGCGAATGCGCACGCAGCAAAATCGCCGACCAGCATATGGCAACGCCAACAAACACCGTCAGCAGCACGGTCGATATGGCCACGTTGGCGAGCGTGGCAAACTCGTCAACCTCCCCCCTGCCGTTCCAATGAACCGCAAGCTTTGCAGGTAATCGGCTTTGCACGCTGTACATCCACCCGCAAGCACTCAGCGCCAAGACCAGCAACCCGACGATGCTTCCGATAGCCCAATTTCTGCTGTACGTCTTCTTCTGTTCCGCCACGGCGCCCTTTCGCCTACCAGACCCTAAAGCCCATTCATTAGAATGAACATTACCAAGTGAAATAGGAGTCTTACAATAATCTACGGATCCCATGTCGAGCACTGGAAGGACTTCAAGACGAGTGCCGAAAGTAACGCGGCAAGGGATCCGCTCGTAGCTCCCAAAGTCATAACGCTCGCTCCAGGATGAATCGAATCCGGCATTTAATGCCTTGATGGCAATCCGCTCCAACTCGGCGATGCTTGCTTCAGCAAATCCGGATGCGATCTTTTGCCGAGAGCAAACGCTTCTTCAGCGCCGGCATCAAATTCCGCGGCATCCCTTCCTGCGCCATAGGCTTGGCGCCTGCACGCTCCCCTGTCTCGAAGATCGGAAGGCTTTAATTACCCCCTACGCTCCAGCGGAAAGTTGCCCCTCTTCTTCTTGGCTGAGCTGCCATACGGAACCAAGCGGTTGCCGTTGAGCTCGGCGGTGCCGGCGGATGGGTTAGCTCTCAGCGTTACGGGACCAATGCTGCATGAGTCTTTGCTGGGCTTGCTGTTCGCTCAGTCCTGAAATCTCTTGTGCGGACAGATGAAGTTGTTCTATGAGCGCAGCTTCCATCCACTCGGGCAGGACAGATCCCCGTGCGGGTTCAGGTGTGGCTTCAACGGATTCGTAGAGCCGTCCCATCTGGACAATGACGTCTTTGAGCGATTGGATCTTCGGGTCATCGCCCATGCGTGCGACCCGTGAGGTGAGCTCATCGTAAACTTCGCCATCCGAACGGGCGCCAACAGCCCAGACCTCAGAAATATCAAGAATTAGGCGGCCGGATGCGTCTTCGGTAATGCGCCATACGATTCTCCAGTCGCGATCGCCAACGACCAACTTGCGAAAACCGACTAGCGCACCGAGCAAAGGCTCGCCAGCCTCAGGAGATTTTTCGAGCAGCAGCATCTTCTTGAACACGGATCGCACGATCTGCGGATCCTTGTTGTGAAGACGGTACAAATCAGATACTGCGTCATCAGTTAGCCGGACGATGCACAGGCGGTCTTGAGGCTGATTCACGAATTATCAGACTGGGCTTCTTCGGCATTTTCCGCCTCAAGCTCTGCGCGGTTCAAATCAAAGAATTCCATCGCTTGGTCAAGAGTCGTGCGTACGCCGCTATCGGTGGCAAAGCGTGCCATCACCAGCGCAGCATCGCGGAGGGTGTCACGGTCATGGCGCAGCTGAGCGATTTCCTTGGCGGAAACGACTTCGGCCACAACCTTGCCATGGCGCGACAAAGGGGTATCCCGGCCTTCTTCGGCGGCGGCGACAAGCGCAGAAAGTCCCGCGCGTGATGCTTCGGTGATACTCAAAGTAGTCATATGAAAACTATATAGATTTCTACCTAGATTTTCTAGTGGGCGCGTTGACTCGTAATAAACCTCCGTCAAAGTACCTCTTGCTTCTCGGACTCTGCGGGTATCTGCTCAGCAGCATGGGACTGACAATGAGCGCACTCAAACAAGTCACCAAACAACTCGCGAACAGCTACCGGCTCGGCGCTAAAGCCGGGAAAACACGGATCCTGGATGAACTGGTCGAAATCACGGGCTGGCACCGCGACTACGCCCGCTGCGCCCTGCGAGAAGCACTGAAACCCGCCAAATCACGGATCATCAGAGCAGGCAGGAAACCGACCTACCCGGCCGACCTGCAACCCGGCCTGATCCTGTGCTGGGCCGTCCTGCGTGGCCCAGCGTCGAAACTGCTGACGGCTTCCATGCCGCCTCTGGTGCCGATGCTGCGCGCCGAGAAAGCCCTGGACGTCACTGACGATCAAGCCGCTCTGCTGATCAAGATGAGCGCGTCAACCATCGACCGGCGACTGGCTAACGAACGCCGGAAGATGATCCTTCATGGCAGGTCCCATACCAAGCCTGGCTCGCTCCTCAAGTCCCAAATTCCCATTCGCACGTGGGCCGAATGGGATGACGCGGTACCCGGATTTGTCGAGATCGATTTGGTGGGCCATGAAGGCGGCAACAGCCAAGGCGAATGCTGCTTCACCCGCTCCCGCTCCCGGTCAGGGAACAAGAACGACGGGGCGCACGTGGAACAGAAGAACTGGCCTCGGGTTCGTGAGCTCGCGGGTTACCAGCGCTACGACAGTCCCGAAGAGCTGGTATTGCTGAATCAGATTTGGGAGCTGGACCGGGTGTTCACGAACTATCTTCTGCCGCAGCAGAAGCTGCTGCACAAGACTCGCAAAGGGGCCAAGGTCATCAAGGTGCATGACCGGCCGGCGACTGCTCACCAGCGTGCGGTAGCGCATCCGGAAGTGAAGAAGATGCCGGTGATTCGGATGAACGGGCAGTTCAAGAAGATACGGGTCATGGCGTTGTCGCAGCAGATCTTTGGGTTGACCGGCAGCCTGGAGCGATTGTCGATATCTAAGTCCGGGTCCTCGGCCCGGCAGGCGAGAAAGGCCTCACGATGAGAAACCTGTTTCCCGGACGTTTTCACCTGACGCAACGTATCAGAGTTCCCGGAGGTATTGACATGACGCAACAGGGCCATTACTCCGAAAATAGCCCGAAAACACACAATTTATGAGACACCCAATCCGGTGCGACAAGGCGAAGGAACTGCCGGGATGGTATGAAAAAGTCGATCCGTGCCTGCCGCACTCCATCGTGATGGACACCGGAGACGGACGGACCTACCGATCCCTGGCACCCCCAGCGACCGGAATAGTCCGAGATATTGCCCCACCGGTCATCCACCTGCCCAAGCATCAACGAGAGTAAGCAACTTGACTGAAGTTGTCCTGACTGAAGCACAGCCACAGGCCGCTAAGCAACGCGCCTCAGCGCATTCACGAGCGTGCGCGAGAACTGTTGTGAGTTATGCGGTGTCGAGCTCTTCAAGGCGCCCTTTTGGAAGCGCTAGGACGTATACGGTGGCAAAGACGATAAAAACGAGCACAAACGACAATAGTCCGATACCCGCACTCTGGGCGTTGGAACCATTGGGTTCTTGTCCAATGGTGCTCATAACTGACCCAAGCCCAACACCAAGCACTGCATAGGCGAATGATTCCGTGCACACGACGATCGATTTTTCAATCTGATACCAGTGTCCAGACACGAAGAATCCCCTCGCGGTGACACCTCCAACGATGAATGCCACCGTCGCGATGATGCAACAGGTCACGAACATGCGCAATGCTGATCCGTAGCCAACCCCGTCCGGTCCGACATGAATTGCCACATGGTCCGGAATCCACGGGCTGGCCAGCCAATAGGCCAGCAGC
This sequence comes from Arthrobacter sp. MYb221, assembly GCF_002979835.1. Taxonomy (NCBI): domain Bacteria; kingdom Bacillati; phylum Actinomycetota; class Actinomycetes; order Micrococcales; family Micrococcaceae; genus Arthrobacter; species Arthrobacter sp. MYb221. The sequence continues at coordinate 243,447 of NZ_PCPW01000001.1, forward strand.
GTCAAAGCGATAGACAAACTAGGGGCGAGAATGAATAAAAATCGAGTTCCAGCAGGGCATGCGATATGAGATTTGTCGGTATCCACTAGGCTTTTAGTCATTTTCACCTCCCATCGGCATCGAGTGATCGTCCTGCTAAGATCAGCAGCAACACCTTTTAGCCTACCGGAATGAGAAAGACCATGCTAGCGCCAACACTTATTTCATTATTTTTGACGCTGGTATTTATTGGGACTTACCTCGGGGAACGCCAAGGCCGGAAGCGAACTCATTCCAAGGAGGACAAGTTTTTTAGCAACTGGGCCATCATCGCATTCTGGATCGCACTGTTCTTCACGGTGGTATTTGCACTCGGGCTCTTCACGAGGCTGGCAAACTAGCTGTTTAATTATTTGAATCACTAGTACGCTCAGCGGTTACGGCGTAGCCATGAAGCGGCAGGTAATCTCGCGATTGGTGAGTGAACCAAATTCTCCACGCGGACACTTAATTGCTCGAAGTTTGCCAGCGTCTCCCCTTCGGCTAGTTAGCCCCGTGGCCAACGAACTAAACACGCAGAGGCAGTGATTTCACATTAATTATAGGAATGCGCTCACACCAGTAAGCTACGTAATCGTTCGCGATAGGCATCGAGTTCTTCTGCAGCGCAGGCAGGGCACGGGCTATCTAGACGGCTACTGGTCAACCGCTGCCGCAGGTCATGTCGAAGCGGGTGAGTCGGCCATCCAAGCTGCGGTTCGTGAGACGCGTGAGGAACTCGGGATCGAGCTGGATGCCATGCAGCTCAAGCCGTTCACCACCGTCCACCGGCCGCAGTCCAGCAACGAAACCGCCGGTGGTCGAATCGATTTCTTCTTCGAATGCACCACGTGGACGGGTGTGCCGCAGATTATGGAGCCGCATAAAGCCTCGGCGCTTACTTGGTTCGACCTTTGCGAGCTGCCTGGCAAAGTTGTTCCGCACGAGCGCTACATCCTAGAGCGGCTGGGCAACGACCTTCCGGCCATAATTGCCGCCAACTCCCTCATGGCGCAGTAATTTACGCTGGATCCGCCGCCAAGGGTTGGGTACCTCCATAGGAGTGGAATGCCTCAATATCTATCGTCGAAGTTGCGCCTCGGTCTCCGAGGCGGCACGCGGATGTGAGCGTGCCCTCCGGTCCAAGGATTACGCGCGCTTCGCCGCGGCGATAGGCTAGTTCTCTGGCTCCGAAAGGTCCTTGGCCGGAAGGCTGTCCTGTTATGCGCGCAGCGCCGCGTCGAACCATCCGGTGATGCTCGCCGGGTGGGTGATCGCGGTACCGACCACGACGCAGAATGCTCCGGCATCCAGCGCGGCACGGGCTTGCGCCGGGGTGTGGATGCGTCCCTCGGCGACCAGCGGCCGGTCGAGCCCCGCGGAGGCAATCGAGGCGAGGAGCTCCAAGTCCGGGCCCTCGGTTTTGGCGCGTTCGCCGGTGTACCCGGCCAGTGTGGTGCCGATCAGATCGGCGCCGGCCGCGGCGGCCTCCAACGCGTCGTCGAGCGACCCGCAGTCGGCCATCACCAGTGCACCGGTTTGTTCGTGCACCGCGGTGATGGTTTGTTTCAGGGACTTGCCATCGGGGCGTTCGCGGCGTGTGCCGTCCAGCGCCACGATGTGCGCACCGGCCTGGGCCACGGCCACGGCATGGTGGATCGTCGGGGTGATGAACACGCCCTCATGGCCATCCTTGAATAAGCCGATTACCGGCACCTCGACCGCCGCACGGGTGAATTGGATATCCGCGATTCCCTGCACGCGGACGGCGGCCGCCCCACCGATCACCGCGGACGCGGCGACCTGCGCCATGGTCTGCGGGTTGCGCATGGGTTCGCCCGGATAGGCCTGCGCCGAGACGATCAAACCTCCGCGCAGGGCTTCTTGCTGTGACTTGCTGAGCAGCATGTCGCTACTTCCTCTCGTTGGCCGGCCAGAATAAGCTGGCCGCCCCGTAAAATGCTGCGTCGTTGCCCAGTTGGGCGGGCACAATTGCGGTGTGCGCCAGCGGGTCGATGGCCGAGGCGGCATAGCCGGCACGCAGCGCCTGCCACCAAAGGTCTCCGGCGCCAGCCATCCCGCCGGAGACGATGATCAGCTCCGGATCCAGCACGTTGCCCAGCGAGGCCAGCGCCATGCCGGCGGCCAGGGCCCCGGTCTGCAGCGCACGGCGGGCGAGCTCATCGCCTTGTCCCGCGCGAGCCGTCAGCTCGCGGGTGTCCAAGACGCCTTCATCTCCGCCGAGGCGGAGGTAGTGGCGGTGGATTGCCGGACCCGAGGCGATGGCTTCGACATGTCCGGTGCGGCCGCAGGAGCAGGGCAGCCCGGCCGCCAGCGGCGAGTCGACGTGCCCCATATGCCCTGCGACATGGTGCGCGCCGGAGAGCAATTGACCGTTGACCAGGTGCGCTCCGCCGATGCCGGTGCCGACCGCGAACAGCAAGACCTGCTTCGCCGCGCGTCCGGCGCCAGCGCGGGCCTCGCCAAGCCCGTGGGCGTGCACGTCGTTGACCGCGCGGACCGGCAGCCCGGTGCGGGCCAGCAGCTCGGTGCGCAAATCCGTTCCAGCCCACCCCGCGATGGTATCGGTGGCGGAGGCGACCTGCGCGTTCGCCGGGTCGATGACTCCGGCCGCGCCCAGGCCGAGGCCCAGAATTTCCTCGCTCGCCTTCCCGCGCAGCTGCGCCACGAGCCCGGCCATCGCGTCGAGCACCGCCGGCGCTCCAGCGCTCGCGGGGGTAGGCACCTGGCCGGTGGCGATGATCTGCCGGCGGGAATCCAGCACGGCGCCGGCGATTTTGGTGCCGCCCACATCCAGGGCGAGCACCGCGCCGGCGCCGAAGCGGAGTTCGCTCATGCTTAGCTGGCCGCCGCGGTGAGCAGTCCGGTTTCATTCAGGATGGTGCGGATGGCGGTGGCCTCCTGCGCGTTCAGCGCTTCCATCGGCACGCTCATGGTGTTCGCCGCGATCACGCCGAGCTCGACCAGCGCGGTCTTGAAGGCGCCCAAGCCTGCGGCTCCGCCGGAAACACGGGCCGAATCCGGGGTGTAGACGATGTTGAACAGGGCCGCGAGGCGGTCCTGCTCGGCGGCGGCTCCGGCCCAGTCGCCGGCCACTGCCAACTCGAACAGGCGGCGGTAGCCGGCCGGGTCCACGTTGCCCAGTCCCGGCACGACGCCGTGGGCGCCGCCGAGCAGCGCGCCGTCCACGACGACCTCGTGGCCGGTGAAGACCGAGAAGCCTTCGATCTCGCGGGTGGCCAGCAGCAGCTGGCGGAAGGACACGTCATCTCCCGAGGAATCCTTCACGCCCACGATTACCCCGTCGTTGGCCAGGCGGATTGCCACCTCCAGCGGCAGCTTGTGATGGGTGCGCACCGGCACGTCGTAGGCGAAGATGTCCACGTTCAGCGCGGCCTTGATCCCGCGGAAGTGCGCCTCGATCTCCGCGGCATTGCTCAACGCGTAGAAGGGGGTGGTGACCACCAGCGCGTCGGCGCCGAGGGCCAGCAACCGCGCCCCTTCCTCGATGGTGCGCACGGTGGTCTGCTCGCTGGCGCCGGCCAGGATCGGCACGCGTCCGGAGTTGGCGGCCACGATGGCGCGCATCACCTGCTCGCGTTCGGCGTTGGACAGGTAGGGCACCTCGCCCGAGGAACCGAGCACGAACAGCCCGGAGACTCCCCCGGCGATCAGGTGCTCGACCACGCGCTGCAGGGATGGGATGTCGAGCTGGCCGTCGGCCGAGCGCGGGGTGACTACCGGTGGGATGACGCCGCTGTACTTCGGGTTATTAACAAATGCCACGTAACTGATCCTTCTGCTTGGGGCCCAATTCTTCGGGCCCTGAAATTGTGGGTGCCTAGAGCTGGAGCAGCGAGGGAGCTGCGCCCAGCAGGGTGCGGGTGTATTCGTTGGTCGGCGCGTCGAAAACCTGTGCGGCGGTGCCTTCCTCGACCAGCTCGCCGGAGTTCATCACGCAGATGCGGTCCGAAACGTAGCGCACGGTCTGGATATCGTGGGAGATGAACACCATGCCCAGGTTCAGCTGCGCCTTCAGGTCGGTGAGCAGGTTGAGCACCTGGGCGCGCACCGAGACGTCCAGCGCGCTGGTGGGCTCGTCCGCGACGATCACCTCCGGCTCCAGGGCCAGCGCCCGGGCGATGGCCACGCGCTGGCGCTGCCCGCCGGAGACCTGGCTGGGCAGGGCGGTGGCGGCCGAGGCCGGCAAGCCGACCACGGAGAGCAGCTCCAGGGCGCGGGCGGTGCGCGAGGCGGCGTTGCCGATGCCGTGCACGCGCAACGGGTCGGTGAGCGTGTCCATAATGCTCATGCGCGGGTTCAGCGCGGTGGCCGGGTCCTGGAAGACCACCCCGACGGCCCGGCCGAATGCCTTGCGCCCGGCGGCGTTGCGCTTGCCCACCGGCTTTCCGGCGAAGAGCACCTGCCCGCCGGTGGGTTCCTGCAGGCCGACCAGCACCGAGGCGAGGGTTGACTTGCCGCAGCCCGATTCGCCGACGATGCCCACGGTTTCGCCCCGGGCCACGGAGAAGTCCACCCCGTTGACCGCCTTGATCAACCGCGGGGAGAACAGCTTGCCGCCGCGGATCTTGTGGTGCACGTGGATGCCGCGCAGCTCGATCACAGGTGCGTTGTCGGTGCTCATCGGTTAACTCCTGCATTCTCGTGGCTGGCCCAGCGGTGTTCGGGATTCTCGGCGACCGGCACGAAGCTGGTGGCCCGGTGCGGGTCCGCGTCGGCACGCTGGCTGCGTTCGGCGAATCGGTCCCCGGGCACGAAGTCGTACGGGCTGGGCACGGTGCCCGGAATCTGGTGCAGGCGCTCGGCCTGCGATTCGATGGAGAGCACCGCGCCGAGCAGGCCGCGGGTGTATTCATGCTGCGGGTTGGCCAGCACCGCGCGGATCGGGCCGGCCTCGATCACCTGCCCGGCATACATCACGGTGACCCGGTGGGCCAGCGAGGCCACCAGCGCCAGGTCGTGGCTGACGAAGACCATCGCAAAGCCGAGCTGCTCGCGCAGCTCGTTGAGCAGGTCCACCACCTGCTTCTGCACGGTGACGTCCAGCGCGGTGGTCGGCTCGTCGCAGACCACCAGTTTCGGGCGGCGCGAGAGGGCCATGGCGATCAGCACGCGTTGGCGCTGCCCGCCGGAGAGCTCATGCGGGTAGGAACGCATGGTGCGCCGCGGATCCAGTTTCACCAGCGCCAGCAGCTCTTCGGGGCTCTTGCGCCCGCCGCGGCGGGTGAGCTGGCGCAGCTGCTCCCCGATGAGCATCGAGGGGTTCAGGCTGGAGAGCGCGTCCTGGTAGACCATCGCGATCGACTCGCCGCGCAATCCCTTGTAGACCTTGTCGTCCCCGGCCAGCGTGCCGCCGTCGGCGGTGGCCGGCAGCAGTTCCCTGCCTTCGAAGCTGATCGACCCGGACAGCTGCGCGCCGGGGCCGAGCAGGCCCATGATCGCCAGCGAGGTGATCGACTTGCCGCACCCGGACTCGCCGACCAGCGCCATGGTTTCGCCTTCGCGCACGTTGAAGGACACGTCCTGCACGATCTGCGTATCCCCGTAGCGGTCCGGGAAGCGGATCGAGAGGTTCTTGACCTCCAGGATGGTGCGCGGATCCGCCTCATCCAAGACGAGCCGGTCGGTGCGCTGGGATTCGGTGCGCGCCAGCAGGTCCAGTTCGCGGCGCAGCCGTTCGTGGGCGTGCTCGTCGGTGGCAGCCTTGGCCACGGCCGAGCGCTCTGCGCTCTTGGCGCGCGGCTTGCCCGCGCCCTTCACGTTGACCAGCGCGTCGGTCATGCCCTCGGCCAGGATATTCAGCGCCAGCACGGTGAGCAGGATGGTCAGGCCGGCGAAGGTGGTGGCCCACCAGGCGCCGTTGAGCACCAGGGTGCGGCCGTAGGAGATCACATTGCCCCAGCTCGGGGCCGGGTCCTGGATGCCCGCGCCGAGGAAGGAGAGCGAGGCTTCGAGGATGATCGCGTCGGCGACCATCACGGTGGCGAAGACCATCACCGGGGCGGCGCAATTGCGCAGCACGTGGGTGCCGAGGATGAAGAAGCGTCCGGCGCCGATCACGCGTTCGGCGCGCACATAGTCCTCGCCCCATTGGGCGAGCACGTTGGCGCGGACCACGCGGGCGATCTGCGGGGTGTAGATGATCGCGATCGACAGGATGATCACCGGCAGCGAGTTGCCCAGCGAGGCCAGCAGCGCGGCGGCCAGGGCGATGCCCGGGAAGGCCATCAGCATGTCCATAATGCGCATGATCGTCTCGTTGGCCCACTTGCTGCTGGTGGCGGCCAGGGCGCCGAGCAGCCCGCCGAGCACCAGGGCCAGCGCCACCGAGCCGAGGCCCACCAGCAGCGAGGCCTGCGCGCCGTGCAGCAGCCGGGAGAGGATATCGCGGCCCAGGCGGTCGGTGCCGAAGAGGTGTTCGGCCCCCGGGGCTTGGGCCGGGGTGCCGGTGGCTAGCGGATCGTGCGGGGCGAGCACCGGGGCCAGCAGCGCGAGCAGGCCCACCAGGACCAGGAAAGCCAAGGAGATCTTGGAGCCTAGGGTCAGCGCGCGGAAGCGGCTGCCGCCCGCGCTGAGGCGTTGCACCAGATTGTTGCGTGGGGCCATGATGGTCATCGCTACACCGTCCTAATACGTGGGTTGATCAGCAGGTACAACAGGTCGACGGCGATGTTCACCAGCACGAAGGTCATCGCGATGGTCAGCACCACGCCCTGGACCAGGTTCGTGTCCTGATTGGTGATGCCGTTCATGATCAGCTGTCCCATGCCGGGCAGCGAGAAGATCATTTCGATGACCACCGCGCCGCCGAGCAGGTAGCCGATGCGCAGCCCCAGCACGGTCACCGGGGTGACCAGTGCGTTGCGCAGCACGTTGCGGCTGACCACCTCGTTGCGGGGCACGCCGTTGCCGATGGCGGTGCGCACGTAGTCGCGGTCCAGCTCCTCGACCATGGAGGTGCGCACCACGCGGGTCAGCGAGGCGGAGACCGGGATGGCCAGGGCCAGCGCGGGCAGGGCCATATGGCTCAGCCAGGAGCCGAAGCCGCCGCCAGCCGGGGCGGCGCCGCCGGAGGGGAAGAGCGGGTTCGCGCCCAGGGCGAACCACTGGATGAGCAGGATGCCCAGCCAGAAGGACGGGGTGGCGATCGCGGCGATGGAGAAGATGCGCACCAGCTGGTCCGGCCACTTGTCGCGGTAGAGCGCGCCGAGCACACCGAAGACCAGCGAGATCACCACGGCGATGACCACCCCGAGGAAGGTCAGCTGCAAGGTCAGCGGGAAGGCGCCCTGGATCATGGTGCTCACCGACTGGGCGGGCGGCGTGGTGCTGCCGAAGTCCAGCCGGATCAGCCGGGCGAGAAAGGCGAAGTACTGGATGAAGATCGGATCGTTGAGTCCGCGTTCTTCCCGGTAGGCTTCCTTGGCGGCCGCCGAGGCACCTTCGCCCAGGGCGCTGGTTGCCTCGTCGCCGGGGGCGAGTTTGAGGATGATGAAGACCAGCAGCGAGATGCCCAGAATCATCACGGGCAGTGCCGCGAGGCGGCGTAGCAGCAGGTTGAGGAAATTTCCCACGCTAGGACTCCGTTGGGTTGGGAAGTGAATGTGGCTCGTCTCTGGCCGGGCTCCGCCCGCGAAGGCGGTGCCCGGCCAGGCGGTGCGGCTAGGCCTTAGGCGATACGCCGACGAAGGACACCCCGGTGGTCGGCAGCGGCGCGAAGCCCTCGACCGCGTCGGGGTTCCAGGCGGTGGGCAGCTGGCGGTGCAGCACCGGGTAGAGCGGCACCTCGGCGGCGATCAGGTTGATGGCCTTGCCCCACGCTTCCTTCGCCTTGGCCGCATCTTCGGCCTTGACCGCCTGGTCGAGCAGCGTCTGCAGGTCCTTGTATTCCTTGGTTCCGCTCCAGCGGAAGCGGGACTTAGGCCAGACATCTCCGCGGTAGAACCAGGACAGCAGCAGGTCCAGGTCGTTGCCGAATACCGATGGGTCGCCCGGGGCGGCGACCACGGTGAACTTCCCGGAGTCCACATTGTCTGCGTACAGGGCACCGGACTGCAGGTTCTGCATGGTCACCGAGACGCCCGGGATCTTGTTCCAGGATTCGAGGATCAGCGGGGCGATGTCCTTCACCCAGGAGGTGTCGGTGGTCTTCAGCTCGAAGCTCAGGTTGCCCACTCCGGCTTCCTTCAGCAACGCTTCGGCCTTGGCCGGATCGTAGTTGTAGACGGTGTCCGCCTTGAGGTACTCCGGGTGGGTGTCCTGCACATAGGAGGTCGCGGCCTTGGCATTGCCCAGCAGCGCGGTCTGGATGATGGATTCGGTGTCCAGCCCGTAGTGCAGGGCCTGGCGGACCTTGGCATCGTCGAAGGGTTTCTCGGCGCAGTTGAACATCAAGAAGAGCAGGCCGAAGGACTGCACCGATTCCACGCTGGCCTTTGCCTTCAGGCGCTCCATATCCAGGTAGGGCACGTCTTCGATGGCCTGGACGCGGCCCGATTCCATGGCGGTTACCCGGGCGGCCGCATCGGAGAGCAGGAACCAGGTCATCTTTTCGGCCGTGGCCACCTGGCTGCCGTTGTAGCCCGCGTGCTTGGCGAATTCGATCTTGTCGTCCTTGGTGGCGGAAACGAACTTGTACGGGCCCGAGCCGATCGGGGTGGCGTCGAAGGCCAGCTGGTCCTTGGAGGCGATGGCCTTCGGGACGACCTTGACCACCGAGATCCGGGTGGGGAACAGCGGGAAGGCGTAGTTCAGGGTGAAGGAAACGGTGTTTGCATCCTTGGCCTTGACCGACTTGATGAACGGGATGAACTGCGCGAACAGCGAGGCATTCTTGGTGTCCAGCACGCGTTCGAAGGAGTACACCACATCCTCGACGGTGACCGGCTTGTCATCGTGGAAGGTCGCGTCCTTGCGCAGCGCCACTTCCCAGGTGGTGTCGTCGACCTGGACCGGCTGGGCGGCGGCCAGCGCCAGATACGGTTCGCGGGTGGCCGGGTGCAGATCGACCAGGCCTTCGAAAATGTGCATGTTCGCCGCGTAGGGCGTGGCCCCCGAGGAGGTCATCGGGTCAAACCCGGTGGACAGGGCATAGGAAATGCCGGCGGTGAGCAGGCCTGCGGCGGCAGCTGACCCGGATCCGCCGGATCCTTCGGCGCTGCTGCCCGATGAGCAAGCGGCGAGGCTGGCGGAGAATGCAGCGGCCGCGCCGACCATGCCGGTAATCTTCAAAAAGTCTCGACGAGCATAGGGCTTACTTGCCACTTCGTTAAGTGCCATCGATGCCACCTCCAAGGAAATAAAGTCAGTTCATCGGACGTAGGATGTCCGATCTATAGCCTAGACTGTAATGGTAATCACTAGCGGTGGTCAACTAGCTCACAACCGCGAATTGGAAAATTGGAGAAGTTCATGACAACTAACGGGCCACGCCGCACCGATGCAAAGTCACGCCTGCGGGCGCTGACCTCCGATATCACCGCGTTGATCCTGGAACGGAATCTGCTTCCCGGAGACCCGTTGCCCACCGAACAGGATTTGATGGCCGAGCTGGGCGTGGGGCGCAATTCGCTGCGCGAAGCGGTGAAGGTGCTCCAGGCGCTGGGCATCATCGACACCCGGCACGGTTTTGGCATGTTCGTCGCGGAGAATACGCTCAGCGCGCTGCACGATTCGCTCTCCTTCCGCGGGCAGATGTCGCTGCGCCACCGCGGCCACGAGGCCGGAGAGCTGGTCGATGTGCGCCAGGCCCTGGAGACCGGGCTGATCGACCAGGCCATCCGCGCGGTGACCGAAGAACACCTGCTTGCGCTGGAGGCCAGCGTGGTGAGCATGGAGCAATCGGCGGTCGATGGCGACATGTTCACCGACGCGGACCGGGACTTCCATCGAATCCTCTTCGAGCCGCTGAATAACACCCTGCTCAGCAATCTGCTTGGCGTGTTCTGGGAGGTCTACCATTCGATCCACGACGTGATCGGCCAGGCCGAGCCGGATAAGCCGACGCTGTTGGAGACCGCGGCGGCCCACCGCGCGATTCTCGAGGCGGTTCGCGCCAAGGACATCGAGCAGGCCCGCCTGCTGCTGGCCGAGCATTTCCAGGGAATTCGCCAACTGCTAGCCCGAATGCACGCCGCGGCGAAATAAGTGTCATCCCCTGAGGCATTATCAAACATTTATTTCACAGCTAAGCTGTAAGGGTGGACACATTAGAACGCTATGCACCCAATGAGAACCTGCGACGCGACGAGGCAGCTTGGCGTGCCGCCAACATCAGTTGGCACTTCGCAGAAGTCGAGCTTGACCTGAGCAATGCCACCGCCGGAGCGGAAACGTCCTTCGCCGCGGTGACGACGCTGAACTTCACCTCGGCCTCCCCCGAAACCTTCATCGACTACATACACGAGTCGATCCAGAGCATTGTGCTCAACGGGTCCGAAATCCCGGTGGCCGATGCGGTGCTCGACGCCCGCATCTATCTGCGCGGATTGCGCACCGACGCACCGAACACCGTGCGGATCGCCGGACGCTCGAGCTATTCCCGCTCCGGCGAGGGCTTGCACCGCTTCGTAGATCCGCAAGATGGTCAGACCTACCTCTACACGCAGTTCGAGCCTTCCGAGGCGCGCCGCGTCTTCGCCTGCTTCGAGCAGCCGGATTTGAAGACCAGCTACCGCTTCACGCTCACCGGCCCGGAAGGCTGGCATCTGGCCAGCAACCAGCAGATCCTCGACGAGGTCAACAACGGCGACGGCAGCAAAACCGTTTCCTGCGCGCCGACCGCGCCGATCTCCAGCTACATCACCGCGGTGCTCGCCGGCCCCTACCACGTGGTGCGCGGAACGCACCTGCAGAAATTGGCCGACGGCGAAGAGCTGAGCATCGAGATGGCGGCCACCTGCCGGGCCTCGCTGGCCGAGCACTTCGACGGCGAAGAGATCCTGAAGCTGACCAGCCAGGGCCTGGATTACTTCCACGAACTCTTCGACTTCCCCTACCCCTGGGGCAAATACGATTCGGCCTTCGTCCCCGAATACAACCTCGGCGCCATGGAAAACCCCGGACTGGTGACCTTCACCGAACGCTATGTATTCACCTCGCAGGCCACCGAGGCCCAGCACGAGCAACGCGCCAACACCCTGATGCACGAGATGGCGCATATGTGGTTCGGCGACTTGGTCACCATGAGATGGTGGGATGATCTGTGGCTCAAGGAGTCCTTCGCGGACTACATCGGCACCCTGGCCAATGACGAGGCCACCGACTTCACCACCGCCTGGACCACCTTCGCGGCCCGCCGCAAGGCCTGGGCCTATGTGGCGGACCAGATGCCTAGCACCCACCCGATCGTGGCGGATATTCCGGATCTGCTGGCCGCAGACCAGAACTTCGACGGCATCACCTACGCCAAGGGCGCGTCCGTGCTCAAGCAGCTGGCCGCCTTCGTCGGCGCGGAGGCGTTCCGCGATGCGGCGCGCGCCTACTTCCGCGAGCACGCGTACGCCAACACCACGCTGGAAGACTTCCTGCAGGCCCTGGAAAAGGCCAGCGGGCGCGATATGCGCGGTTGGGCCGATGCCTGGCTGAAGACCAGCGGGGTGCCGAAGCTCGCGGCGCACTACACGGTGGACGAATCGGGCCTGATCACCGCCGCGCAATTGGAGCAGCGCGGGACCGACCCGATCAGCGGCGAGCCGATCATCCGCCCCCACGTGCTGAGCGTGGCCGCCTACACGCTGCGCGCCGGCATCTTGGAGCGCAGCGATTCCCAACGCGTGGAACTGCTGGGAGCCAGCGTCGACTTGGATTTCCTGGTTGGCCAGCGCGCCCCGGACCTGTTGCTGCCCAACGACGGGGATGAAACCTACGCGTTGATCGAATTCGACCAGCGCTCGCTGCAGACCCTGCTGGAGCATCTGGGCGCGCTGCGCGATTCCTTGCCGCGCGCCACCTGCTGGGCCTCGCTCTGGGATGCGGTCCGCCAGGGAAAACTCGATGCGCAAAGCTATGTGTCGGCGATTTTGGAGCACGCCCACACCATCGAGGACTCGGGGGTGTTCTCGGTGCTACTGGACCAGCTGGCCACCTCGATCTCCAAGTATGTCGCCCCGGAACTTCGCGCGGCGCTGCGCGAGCAGGCGGCTCGGGTGCTCACCGGTTGGCTCACGGAATTCGCCTCCGGCAGCGACCAGCAAACCACCACCGCGCGCATGCTGGCCCGTCTGGCGCGCTCCGGAGTGGCGCCGGAGATCATCGATTCCTTCCTCGCCGAGGAACCGAATCCCTATCGAGTCACCGTCGACGAGCAGCTGCGCTGGGCCAGCTATATTGCCCTCGCGGCCTCCGGCCGGTTGGACTCCGCCGCCCAGGAGCGGATGCATGAGGCGGCGAAGGCCAACCCGACCAGCGTCGCGCAGAACTCGGTGCGCACCGCCCTGGCCGCCCGCCCGGATGCCGCGGTCAAGGAAGCCGCCTTCGACACGGTGCTGATGGGCCACGACGACAACGGTTCGCTGTCCAACGACGCGCTCTCGGCGATCGCCCAAGGTTTCGCCATGGGATCTCCCAGCCTCCTGGCCGACTGCCAGCGGCGCTACTGGGCGGCCATCCTGCCGGTCTTCGAAACGATGAGCATGGAATTCGCCACGCGCGTGATCGAGGGGCTCTATCCGGGCATCCAGGATCTGACCGGCGACCCGGAGCAGAACCCGACACTGCTTGCGGCCAACGCCTGGCTGGAGGCCAACCAGTCGGCGCCGGCCGCCCTGCAACGCATCCTCATCGAGGAACGTGCAGAGCTTCAGCGCAGCCTGCAGGCGCAGTCCTTCAGCCGGATCAGCCGCTAGATTACCCCGGCTTTACGGAACGCGAGCCGTCCAGGCCTCGGTGTCGAATTTCGATTCGGCCAGGTCCTGGGCGGCCTTTCGCGTCTGCGCATCGAGCTGCGCCCGGGTGGCGCCGGTGCGCTTGGCGAAGGTGTCCATCATCGTAGAGATGAGCTGGGAGCGGTCCTGGCTGGTTTGCGACTTGAGCGGATCCACGCGCTTGACCGCCGAGGTGATGCCCTTGTCGGAGATCTTTTCGCGGCCGATGCGCAGCACCTGGACCATCTTCTGCGCATCGATGTCATAGCTCATCGTCACGTGGTGCAGCAGCGCGCCGTTGGCCAGGCGTTTTTGCGCCGCGCCGCCGATCTTCCCGCTGGGCGTGGCAATGTCGTTGAGCGGCTTGTAGTACGCCTTGATGCCCACTGATTCCAGGGCCTGCATTACCCAGTCGTCGAGAAACGGGTAGGAGTCTGCGAAGCTCATCCCATCGACCAGGGAGTCCGGGGCGTACAGCGAATAGGTGATGCAGTTGCCAGCCTCCATGAACATCGCGCCGCCGCCGGATATGCGGCGGACCACCTTGATGCCGTGGTGCTTGGCCTGTTCCATGTCCACCTCGTTCTTTAGGGACTGGAAGGAACCGATAACCACCGCGGATTCGTCCCAATCCCAGAAGCGGATGGTGGGTTTGCGTTCCCCGGCGGCGATTTGCCGGGTGAGCACCTCATCCAGTGCCACCTGTTCGGCTACCGGGATGATCTGCGGGCCGAGGATTTCCCACTGGTGGTCCTCCCATTTGGTCGCGTGGCCCAGGCTCCGGCGTACCGCACGGGCCACCGCATCGGCGTCGAAGCCGAACAGCACCGCGCCTTCGCGCAGATTCGCGTTGACCGCGTCGCGGATGGTGCCGTGGCTGGCTTCGGTGGGCAGCCCGTCGAGAGCCGTATTGAGGTCTTCGAGGGCTTCGTCCGGTTCCAGGAAGAAGTCGCCATTCACCGAAGCATTGGCGATCACCCCGTTGCTGCTTTCGAGATCTACGACGACTAATTTGCCGCCGACTACCTTGTATTCGCCATGATGCTTCATGGGACGATTCTATCGTCTGAGGTTGGCGGGGAGTTAAAGCGCAAAGGGCGCGAGGGGTGACTAATTGCTCCTTGCCGGCGGTTACGCCCCGCGGCTATTCAGCGGCTAGCGCTCCAGCCTGGTTTCCGCCTCCACGCGGCCGAGCTTCTCCGGATTCCGCATGGCGAAAATCCGTGCGACCCTTCCTTCCTCCACCACCAGGCTTATGAGTGAGGGACCGCCTTCTTCATCGTCGATGCGGATGCCCAGGGCCCCGTTGAGCCAGAGAAGCGCGATCTTCGGGTTTTGCGCGGCCTCCGGGAAGAGCCGCAGCAGATTGGTCACCTTCTTCGCACCGTACACCGGCACCCGAACGGCCTGGGCGACGCCGCCGCCGTCGGCGATGAGTATGACCTCGGGAGCCAGCACGTCCATCAGCCCCTGCACATCCCCGGTGGTGACCGCCGCCAGGAAGCTTTCCACGACTTCCCGCTGCTCGCTGCGATCCACGCACATGCGGGGGCGCCGGGCGGCCACATGAGAGCGTGCACGGCTGACGATCTGGCGCACGGCGGCCGCCGACTTGCCCACGGACTCGGCAATTTCCGCGTAAGGCACGTCGAAGACTTCGCGCAGCACGAATACCGCACGCTCCACGGGGGCGAGCGATTCGAGGATGGTGAGCATGGCGATCGAGACGCTTTCGGCCAGCTCCACGTCCTCGGCGACATCCGGCACGGTGAGCAGGGGCTCGGGCAGCCATTGCCCGACGTAGTCCTCCCGCCGCCTGGACAGCGTGCGCAGGCGGTTGAGCGCCTGGCGGCTGACGGTGCGCACGAGGTAGGCCCGCGGGTCGCGGACGGCCGCGCGGACGCCGGGGTCCAATTCGGCCCAACGGAGCCAGGCTTCCTGCACCACGTCCTCGGCATCCGCCGCGGAGCCGAGCATCTCGTAGGCGACGGTGAAGAGCAGGCCGCGGTGCACGAGGAACGGATCCTGCAGGTCAGCGGCGCCGAGGTTGCTCATGCCGCCTATGCTACTCCGCGGCCGCCGCGCTCCGCGAGCGGTTTCAGCCCGCAGGAATCGGCGAATCCCTCGGATTCGATGCCGAGGGCGACGTTGCTGCGGGTGGTGAGGTTGGCGAAGCCGATGACGCTGGTCAGTTCGACTAGCGCCGGCGCGCCCAATTGCTCGAGCAGCCGTGCCGAGAGTTCGTCGGTCACCGAGACGGGCGTGGCGCTCATGGCCTCTGCATACTCCAGGACGTCGCGCTCCAGCGGGGTGAAGACCTCGGACTCGCGCCAGCACGGGATCTGCCGGGCCTTGTCCAGGTCCAGGCCGTGGTTGTGCGCCATGAAGTAGTTGTAGTCCAGGCACCACGTGCAGCCGATGAAAGAGGCCACGGCCATATGGGCGTAAGACTTCAGCGACTCATCGCAGCTGTCCCACTTCTGCACCTTCTGCCCGATGCCCATGGATGCCTTGAGCACGGGCTTGTTGTGCCACATCACGCCCAGGGATTCCGGGACTTTGCCGAACATCTTCGCGCTGAATTTCTTGATGAGTGCACCGTAGAGACCGGTGATTTCTGTGGCCGGGATCCTGTTGGTCATGACTCCTCCTGCGGGTCGGTTCTGGGTCCTATGACATGAAGACACCGCCCGCGCCGGATCTGTGACACCTCGGCTGCGCAGGCCAATCGACCGGCGGTGTGCTGCCGGTTAAAAAGCAAACGGCGCGATTCCAGTCAAACTGGAATCGCGCCGTTTTAAGCTTGCGAGGGGCGAAGAATTACTTCTTGCCGCCGAAGCCCTTGAAGCGGGCGTTGAAGCGCTCGACACGGCCAGCGGTGTCCATGATGCGCTGCTTACCGGTGTAGAACGGGTGCGATGCAGCCGAAATTTCGACGTCGATCACTGGGTAGGTGTTGCCATCTGCCCACTCGATGGTCTTGTCCGACGAACGGGTCGAACGGGTCAGGAACTGCTCGCCGGAAGCCAGGTCGTTGAAGACAACTGGACCGTACTGTGGATGAATATCAGCCTTCATAGCTATACACCTTTTGGTTTATGGCCACTGGATTTTGCCAGCAGCTACTTGCTCGGAAAATTAGCCTGCGACCTCGACCAGGGTCGATACACAGTCATTCCATCCTATCCCACAAAACCAAGTTCTGCGAAACTCAATTGCGTGGCGCGGAGCACAGGTGCCAGAAGGCAATGGCGCTGGCCGCGCCGACGTTCAGCGAGGAGACTTCGCGGCGCATCGGGATCATCACCGCCTGGTCAACCAAGGCCAGGGTCTGCTCTGCCACTCCCCTGCCTTCGTTGCCCAGGATCATCGCAAATTTCTTTCCTTCGGTCATCTCGACCTCGTTGAGCGCCACCGCGTCCTCGGTCAGTTCCATGGCCAGCATCGTGTAGCCATGGTCCTTGAGGATCGCGATATCCTCTGGCCAGGAGTTCAGCCGCACCCAGGGCAGGTCGAAGACGGTGCCCATGGACACGCGCGCGCTGCGCCGATACCAGGGGTCTACGCACTTCGGGGTGATCAGCACCGCGTCGACGCCCAGTCCGGAGGCCGAGCGCAGGATCGCGCCGAGATTGGTGTGGTCGGCGATGTCTTCGAGGATCGCGATCCGCGAGCTGGCGGTGAGCACCTGGCCCAGGTCCAGCGGTGCCGGACGGTTCATCGAGGCCATCGCGCCGCGGTGCAGGTGGAAGCCGACCAGGTCCTGCAGCTGCCGGTCGTTGCCGATGAAGATCGGCACCTCGGGGAAGCGTTCGAACTCTTCGGCCAGCTGGTCCAGGTGCTTTTCGGCCAGCAGGAAGCTGCGCGGCACGTGGCCGGCGTTGATGGCGCGAGTGACCACCGTGGTGCTTTCGGCGATGTACAGGCCGTTTTCCACGTCGGTGCGCATGCGCAGGTGGGCTTCGGAGAGGCGCAGGTATTCGTCCAAACGCGCATCCTCATGCAGATCCTCGACCCGCAGGATGCGTTCGGGGTTGGTGATCTCAGGCACCGGATACCAGCTTGTAGAGCATATTCGCCAAGGCGACGACGCCGAGGATGACGATGACCAGGCGCAGCCATCCCGGGGAGAGCTTGCGTCCCACCTTCGCGCCGATGAACCCGCCGATCAGCGAGCCGACGGCGATCAGCAGGACGATCAGCCAGTGGATGCGTTCCGGTGCGATCAGCAGGTAAATCCCGGCGGCGACGAGGTTCACGAGCAGCGAAAGGATCACCTTGATGGCGTTGGACTGCTGCAGGGAAGCCTGCAGGAAGACGCCGAAGACCGCCATGAGCAGCACGCCCTGGGCGG
This sequence comes from Arthrobacter sp. MYb221, assembly GCF_002979835.1. Lineage (NCBI taxonomy): Bacteria > Bacillati > Actinomycetota > Actinomycetes > Micrococcales > Micrococcaceae > Arthrobacter > Arthrobacter sp. MYb221. The sequence goes on from NZ_PCPW01000001.1 coordinate 260,724, forward strand.
CGGTGAAGTATCCGCCGTAGACGCCGATGACAAAGACCAGCACGTAGAGGATCAGCGGGATCTTCGCGCGGTCCGCGTCGTCCGGGTCGCTTCCGCCGCGCTGCGCTTGCCGGGTTTTGGCCCAGGCGGCGAGCTTCGGCTGGTAGATGACCAGCACCAAGGCGCAGAGCAGCAGCACCGGGGCGACCACACCGAACACCGATTCGGGCAGGTTCAGCAGCAGCAGCGAACCGATCAGTCCGCCGATCAGGGAGACCGGCACCAGTTTCAGCAGGGTCTTCTTCACGCTGGCCGCTTCGCGGCGGTAGCCCCAGGCGCCGGAGAAGCCTCCGGCGATCAGGCCCATGGCGTTGGAGACCACCGCGTTGACCGGGGTGATTCCCAATGCGACCAGGATGGGGAAGGTCACCAGCGTGCCCGACCCCACCACCGTGTTGATGGTTCCCGCCCACAGGCCGCCGAGCAGGATTAACGCTTCACGCCAAAATTCGATCACAGTTCAGCGCGTCCTTAGCCTTGGCGGCGCGCGACGGCGGAGTAGCGGCCGGCGTCTTCGCGCATGCTCAGCTCCATCCCGTAGGTTGCCTTGAGGTTTTCCTCGGTCAGGGTGGAGGCGATTTCGCCCGCGGCGACCACTTCGCCGTCCTTGAGCATCAAGATGTGGGTGAAGCCAGGCGGTATTTCCTCGAGGTGGTGGGTCACCAGCACCAGGGCCGGGGAGTCTTCATCGGCGGCCAGCTCGGTGAGCTTGGTCACCAGTTCTTCGCGCCCGGCAAGATCCAGGCCTGCGGCTGGTTCGTCGAGAATCAGCAGTTCCGGGTCGGTCATCAGCGCACGGGCGATGAGTACGCGCTTGCGCTCGCCTTCGGATAGCTTGCCGAATGGCTGGTTCATGAAGGTGGACATGCCCCACTGGTGGAGCATCGAGAAGGCCCGGCGTTCGTCGAGGCGTTCGTACTTCTCGCGCCAACGCCCGGTCATCCCGTACGCGGCGGTGAGGACCACATTCAGCGCTGTCTCGTTGCCGGGAATAGCGTTGGCGACCAGTGCCGAGCTCAAGCCGATCAGCGGCCGCAGTTCGAAAACGTCGACCTTGCCCATGGTTTCGCCCAAAATGCCCGCGGTGCCGCGGGAGGGATGCAGACGGGTGGCTGCAATGTTCATCAGGGTTGACTTGCCGGCGCCATTGGGGCCCAGCACAATCCACCGCTGGCCTTCTGTGACTTCCCAGGACACGTCGTTGAGCAGGTCTTTACCCCCGCGCACCACGCTGACATCGTTGAAAGTTAGCACTTCGCTCATGGTTTTTAAGCCTAGACTTTCGTTCTCTGATTCACTAATTGAAAACACCGCTGCAGCTGTGCAATATGACTCCACAGCCCGTGGTGGACCGGCCGAGCGCCGAATAGCAGTCTAGCCGCGGCGGGTACCCCGCTCGCCAAGGAGGCGGATCACCGGCAGGCTTCCCGCTGAGTGCGCGGCGAGAAGCTAACCCGGCACCGGGCAGTTTCTCGCTTTCGGCATCGGTGAGCCGAATCCTGCTGCGGAAATCCTCTCTCGCTCGGTGGTCAAGGACAAGAAACCAGACTCACCCGAGCAGGTGGTGCGCGCCGAGCTGGGTAATCCCGGCAACGGATCGCTCGCGTCCATCAGGCCTGCTGGCACATTGGCCATCCGAAACTCATTGAACCAACGTGTACAAGTGCATTGGCTCTACCGCCAGCGGAAAGGAACCGACCGTCATGTTTGGTCGTACTTGGCTCCAGAGACGAAAATAGTTTCATGGCTTCAACTTTGACCCTCGTCTCCCGACCGGCACTACCCCGCGAAACTTTCGATTCGCTCATCGACCATGTGGGCAAGGCCCTGCCCCTCGCCGCCGACGCCGCATTGAGCGTGCAGCATTCAGCCGAGCGCATGGTGGCTAGGGTGCGCATCGAGAATGCTGATTCGACCGCATTGCGAATCGCGGCGCAAGAGGCCTTTGACGCCTACGTCGCAACCGGTGCGCTTGCTGCTGCGGACGCATGCGTGACCGTGGTGGATTCCGCGCTGACCGATGCGCCGCGCATGCTGCTGCTGATGGATGTCGATTCAACCCTGATCAAGCAGGAAGTCATCGAATTGCTTGCGGCCCATGCCGGGCGCGAGGAGGAGGTCGCCGCGGTCACCGAAGCTGCGATGCGCGGGGAATTGGACTTCGCCCAATCGCTGATTCAGCGTGTGGCCACACTCAAAGACCTGCCGGAAACCGTCTTGAGCGAAGTCATTGCGCGCGTGGTCTACTCCGACGGCGCACGCGAACTGGTGCAGCGCTTCCATGCAGCCGGGCACCTGGTCGGCGTGGTCTCCGGCGGATTCCAGCAGATCCTGGACCCCTTGGCGGCAGAGCTCAAGCTGGATCACGCGCTGGCAAATACCCTGGGCATCACCGCGGGCCTGCTCGACGGCACCGTGCATGGCCAGATCGTGGATCGCGCCATGAAGGAAAAGATGCTGCGCGCCTGGGCGGCCGAACACGGCATCGGCATGGAGGCAACCATCGCCGCCGGGGACGGTGCCAACGATTTGGACATGGTCAACGCCGCAGGACTGGGTGTAGCCTTCAACGCGAAGCCGGCGCTGCGGGAGCAAGCGGGCGCGCGCATCGATTTTGGCCGCCTGGATGTGATCGCCGACCTAGTATTGGATGACCTGGCGGCCTGAAATCCAACAACTCGATAACAATTCAGGCGATTGCTCACACAACACCGCGTGTCGGTTGCTCCACCCGTTAGTATTTCTTTTGGTGCATTGCTGTACTTGGAAGTAATAATTCACGTACCGTGCCCGACCCCAATCGCTTTTCGAAAGAGCTAACAGACAAGTGCAGACTCCCTCCCCGGACAGTTCATCCTCACCCTCCGCTCGCAACGGTTCCAAGGGCAAGGCCAAGAGCAAGGCCAAGCCCTGGATCATTACCGGTTCGTGCGTGGTGGCTGCGGCGGCGCTCTATTTCGGCGGTGCAGCCTTCGTGAGCGCCCAGATCCCGGCTAATACGAGCATCGCCGGGGTGAACATCGGTTCGATGAGCCAGGACGAAGCACGAGCCGCCCTGAGTGAATCCGTGGCGCCCTTGGCGGCGGAGCCCTTCGAGGTCCTGGTAAATGCCCAGAGCTACAAAATTGATCCGGCCAAGGCGGGGCTGACGCTCAACATCGATGACACGGTCGCGGACCTGACCGGATACGAAGCAAACCCGGCCGATCTGCTCGATCGCTTAACCGGCAAATACACCGCCACCGCGAGCATCGACGTAGACAACGACAAGCTCAACACCGAACTTCAGGCGCTGGCCAAGAAGGCAAACGCCGAGGTCGCCGAGGGAGATATCACCTTCGCCGAGGGCAAGGCAACGCTCGTCGCGCCCGTTGATGGCGTCGTATTAAAGCAAGATGAGGCCGCCAGCTTGCTGAGCGAAGAATGGCGCATCGGCGCCGCCGGGATTGAGCTGCCCAGTGAGGTCACCAAGCCGGAGATTTCCCCCGATGCCTTGCAGTCCTTCTATGACGACCAGGTGAAGTCCTTGCTCAAGGACAAGGTCACCTTGACCTCAGATCAGAAGAAAGTCGACATTTCGACCGCTTCGATCGCCGCCGCGGCCAGCTACACGCCGAAGGACGGCGCCCCGGCCATCACCCTGGACGACAAGAAGCTTTTCAACGCGGCGACCAAGAATTCCGAGCTGAGCAGCACGGCCAAGAACGCCCGCATCACGCTGGCAAACGGCAAGCCCGCCATCAAGAAATCGGTGCCCGGTGTCGCGCTCGAGACCAAGGGCCTCGGTGCCAAGGTACTGGCCGCGACCGAAACCAAGGAACGCACCGCAAAGGTGGTGCTGAGCGCTTCGGAAGCCGACTTCACCACCGAAGACGCCAAGAAGCTGGGCATCAAGGAAGAGATCGTCGAATTCTCGACCCCCTACCCGGCCAATGACACGGTCCGCACCAAGAACCTGCGTGCGGGCTCGGCACGCATCAACGGAACCGTGATCGAGCCCGGGGAGAACTTCTCGCTGCTCAAGGCCCTGGGCCCAATCACCGTGGCCAACGGCTACTTCGGTTCCGGTGTGGTGGTCGACGGCTTCTCCACTGAAGCAGTTGGCGGCGGCCTGTCGCAGATCTCCACCCAGTTGTACAACGTCGGCTTCCTTGCCGGCTACGACGACGTCACCCACAAGCCGCACTCCCGCTGGTTCGAACGCTACCCGGCCGGGCGCGAAGCCACCCTGTGGGAAGGCTCGGTCGACATGATCTGGAAGAACAACACCCCCTATGGTGTGATGATCCAGGCCTGGGTATCCGGGGACCGGGTGCACACCCGGCTGTGGAGCACCGACTACTGGAAGGTCTCGCAGAAGAGCTCGGGCAAGTACAACCAGACGAACCCGGAGACCAAGTACAACACCGCCAAGGAATGCGTTTCCGAAAGCGGCGGGCAGAAGGGCTTCACCATCGACATCACGCGCAATCGCACGACGATTGACGGTTCGAAAACCCTGCCACCGGATGTCAAGAGCTGGACCTACCAGCCATGGCACAAGGTGATCTGCGGCGAGAAGCCGTAACCGCACAACTTCCCAGGGCGCCTACTGATTACTCAGGAGGCGCCCTTTTGATCCATCCGGCAGGAGGGAACCAACCATGGGCACAGCATTGGCCGCAGAATTTCTTGGTTTATACGACGAGCAGCTTCGCACCGATGCAGAAACGCCGAGCGCGCTCAACGTGGCACGGCTCGGTCCACTGCGCCTGGTGAGCTTCGCGGAGGGCCGGGGGTTCATCACCTACCCGCACGTTGACCGGGCCAGCGGGATTGATCTTTCCAGCCTAGTTGGCGAGGCATTGACCCACTACGAACTAGCGCCCGAGATCACCCGGGTTGAGTGGAAGACGCGCGGCCACGATCATGCACCCGGACTGCACGACGAGTTGCTAGCCCATGGATTCGTTGCCGAAGAATCCGAGTCCATCATGATTGGGCCGGCAGCGGATCTCGCGGTGGACGTCGAATTGCCGGCAGGCGTTCGGCTGCGCCAAGTTTCAACCGAGACAGAAGTGCGCGCGATGTGTGCGATGCAGGATGAGGCCTTCGGCGATCCGGTGTCGGAGCATCACGCCGAGGCGGTGTTGCAGCGCCTGGCCACCGATGACGGGATGGAACTCTGGGTTGCCGAAGCCAATGGGCAGATCGTCAGTGCCGGAAGGCTTGAACCCGTTCCCGGAACGCAATTTGCAGGCATCTGGGGCGGCGGAACCCTTGAGCAATGGCGCGGAAGAGGGATCTACCGTGCGCTGACGGCTGCTCGGGCCCGCTCCGCGCTGAAGTTGGGCAAAACGCTGATCCATAGCGACTCTACCGAGTACTCCCGTCCCATCCTCGAACGCTATGGTCTGCTGAAGGTCTCCGCAACCACCCCCTATCAGTGGACATGCTAACCTCAGCGGATTCTTCGCAGGCCAGCCCCGACGGCACGCCCCCGCGAGCTGATGCTTAAAGCCTGCTGCCCGCCCCAACTCTGGGGGCGGGCAACAGGCTTTGGAGTTGATCAGCTGATCAGCAGGTAGTTACTGGCCGGCCTGCTTCAGGAAGTCCTCGGCGCCGCCAACGTACTCGGTGTGACCGGTTTCCACCTCGGCGAAGACCATCTTGGCAACCTCGGCGCCGAACTCCTCGACGGAGTACAGCTTGCCGGCGGCCTCGCGGCGGGCCTCGATGGCGCCTGGTTCTACGCGGTTGAGCAGGGTCGCGGTGATGGTGCCCTCGATCATGTCGCCGGAGACGACAACGAAGTCGATATTCTTCTCGGCCAGCCTCGGGATGAACTCGCGCAAGGCGTCTTCACCCGCACGCTTGGACTGCGCGACCTGGTCGTAGGCATCCATGGTGGAGACCTGCTTGATGAAGTGCGCCTGGTGGCTGGTCACGAAGACCACGCGGCCGCCCTCGCTCAGCTTTGGCAGGGCCGCCTCGAGCATTGCGACCTGCGCGTCACGGTTCAAGCGCAGCGCGTAGTTCTCCCCCATGGAGGTTTCCATGCCGCCGGAGGCGTTCAGCACCAGCACGTCGAGGGAACCGAAGTTTTCGACCGCTGCGTCGACCAGGGCCTGCGGGCCCTCGACGGTGGTCAGGTCCGAGCCGACGGCGACAGCCTTGCCGCCCTTTTCCTCGATGGTGCTCACGATCTTGTTGGCTCGTGGCGCCTTAGCGCGGTAGTTGATCACCACGCCGACACCCTGTTCTGCGAGGATCTGTGCGGTGACAGCGCCGATGCCGCGGGAAGAACCGGTGACAATTGCACCCTTGTATTCGCTCAACTTTTCTTACTCCTTAGGATGATTGAAGATTGGGGGTAGTTCTAGTGGCCCATGCCCAAGCCGCCATCGACCGGGATCACGGCACCGGAGATGTAGGCCGCTTCGTCGCTGGCAACCCAGCGGACCACGTTGGCAACCTCTTCGGGTTCGGCGAAGCGGTTGGCCGGGATGGACTGCAGGTACGACTTCTGGGTTTCTTCCGGAAGCACGGCGGTCATTTCGGTATTGATGAAGCCCGGGGCGACCACGTTGGCGGTGATATTGCGCGAACCCAGCTCGCGGGTCAGCGAACGGGCGATACCCACCAGCCCGGCCTTGGACGCGGCGTAGTTGATCTGGCCCGGCGAGCCGTAGAGCCCCACCACCGAGGAGATGAGCACTATGCGCCCACGCTTCAGGCGCAGCATGCCCTTGGTTGCGCGTTTGATCACACGGAAGGCGCCGGTCAGGTTCGTATCGATCACCGAGGTGAAGTCGTCTTCGCTCATGCGCAACAGGAGGGTGTCTTTGGTAACACCGGCGTTTGCGACGAGCACCTCGACCGGGCCGTGAGCCGCTTCGACCTCTTTGAAGGCCGCGTCGATCGACTCCGCGTCGGTGACATCCGCCTTCACGCCCAGCAGCCCGGCAGGCACCTCGCCACTGCGGTAAGTGATCGCTACCTTGTCGCCGTTAGCTTCGAACGAACGCGCAATGGCCAGGCCGATTCCGCGGTTTCCGCCGGTGACCAGTACGCTGCGGCCGTTGGTGGTATCCGTGCTCAATGTTTTTCTCCATCCATGCATCTCCTGCACGCCGTCGATTTGCGGGCGAAGGATCAGGCACTTTGCTTAGGTCAGTAGCTACTCCGAGAACAATCCTATTAGCTACCACGCAGTATTACCGCTTCGACGGCATGTAGAAATTCGGTTCTCACAGGCTCAAGTGAGAGAATAGGGGCAGAAATAACCCCGTTGAGCGAAGTTCGAAAGCCATGTCACACCAGCACTCGAACCCCGGTCCCAAGGACCAGCCGGTTCATCGCATTACCGAAGCGCACGAGTCCCATAGCTCCGAGCGCGATCTGCGTGTGCGCAAATACACGATATCCATGACCGTGCGCATGGTGTGCTTCATCTTGGCTTTCTTTTTTGAAGGCTGGATACGCTGGGTCATGCTGGCCGGCGCGATCGTTCTTCCTTATATCGCGGTAGTCATCGCCAACGGAGGTGCCGATCTGACCAAGCGAGAGCCGCCGGCGGAGTTCTACACGGGCACCGAACCGGAACAGCTTGAAAACAAGGTCCAGGCCACCGGGGCCGAGGAACCAGAGGTGGTCATCATCGATGGCACACTCGTAGAGCCGGCCCCGCCAACCGAGACTCCGAAGGAGCAGTAAATGGATCTGTTAGGTTCGCTTGGCGGCGCAAATTCCGCCCCGGCCCCGGTGCAGTGCTCCCGCAAGGGATGCCGCCAGCCCGCCGAATACCAGCTTTTGTGGAACAACCCCAAAATCCACACCCCGGAACGACGCAAGATCTGGTTGGCCTGCCAAGAGCATCGCGAATGGCTGGAGACCTACCTCAAGGAACGCTTGCTCTATAAGGAAACCCTGCCAATGGGCGAAGGAGCCAATCAGTAAATGTACCGTTTTTTGGCCAGCACCCGCTGGGTGGGCTGGTTGCTGCTCGTCGTGATCTTCGCCGCAGCCTGCACGGGTCTTGGCAAATGGCAGGCAGATCGCCGCGCCGAGGTGCTCACCGCGATCACCCACGTGAACAACAACTACGATGCCGAAGCGGTCTCCGGGAACGCGGCCCTGTCCAAGTTCGACGCGCTGCCCGAAGAAGATACCTGGATGACGGTGAAGCTCACCGGCCAGTACCTCGCCGAGGACACACGTATCGTGCGCAACCGCATCAAGGCGGCCCGTCCGGGCTATGAGGTGCTGGTGCCTTTCCGCACCGAGTCCGGCGCCACGGTCATTATCGACCGCGGCTACCTGCCCATCGGCAACTCCGAAAACGGTCGCCCCGATGAGGTCCCGGCTCCCCCAACGGGCACCGTCACGCTGGAGGCTCGGCTGAAGCCAACCGAAGTCAAACTGGATCGTGGTGCCCCCGAGGGCCAGCTAGCTTCCATCTTCCTGCCGGGCTATGCCGCGGATCTTGGCTACCCAATCGCCGAAGGCGCCTACGGCATCATGTACGCGGAAGATCCGGCGCCGGCCACGACGCCGCTTGCGCTGGACAAGCCAGACACCGATGAAGGCCCGCACCTGTCCTACTCCTACCAGTGGTACGCCTTCGGCGTGCTTGCCTTCGTCGGCTTCTGGTACGCGGTGAAGCAACAGCGAAAGATCAACGCCGAAGACGCCGCCGAGCTGGCCGAGGCGAAGGCACTGGGCTTCGACGAACCGGTGCACCGGGTGCGCAAGCTGCGCGCGAAGCAGGAGAAGAAGTTCAGGCGCGACGGCACGCTGACCGACGAGGCCTACGAGGACGCGATGCTCGATGAACCGCGCGACGCCGGCTCCTCCAGCGAATCGCGCTGAGTACAGCAAAACTTCAGACCCTAACCGGAACTCGGTTAGGGTCAGTTGTTTCAGCTGAGAATCTGCCCCCAAGCGAGGTGCGTCGGCATCTTGGATCAGCCCCCCGGGTTGCTGCTTGCGTCCAGGGATCGTCTCCACATCGCAGGCTGGTATCCGAGCTCCAACGAGATATCTCGGTGCCCTAGCCATTTCGCCAGTGATTTAGCGACCCGGAATATCTTGGAAAATTTTGCCCGGGATTGCGTCAGGCTACCGATAATTTACAAAACGTTGGTTCGGCGGCCGGTTCAAGTCAGTTGAATCTGTTGAATCGCAGGAAGGCGCGGAGCGCTGTGTGCGGAACCAGTCGTTCCGGCAGCTTGCGCTGTCCTATCTTGAGCGGATTGAACCGTACTGCGGTGAGACCAATCTATACCCCCCTGCATTAATTTGCGGTTGGGGCGATTGGGTAACCATCAGAACAGGTTCAAAATTGTGAAGCTACTCCAAATCCAGTGGCTAGAGATTCTGAACAACGAATCAGCTACCGTGATGGTCGCATCTGATCAACTGACGTTCTTACAATTGGTGAAAACTGTATGCGATTCCGAGAGTGCGGCACGCCAGACGAGTTAGATTGTGAACCTGCTGGAACCGAACAATTTTATAACGGACGATCCACTGCTGCTGAATTAGCTCAGATCTTCGCCGTGCCCAGCTGCAATTTCTTGAAGCGCTGCGAGATGACGCCTAAATGCGGCAGTTCCTGCCGGAGTCGCACGCACCCAAGTACCTGGTTTATTTGCGACATACCCTTTTCGCGGCACAACATAGCCAGTTTTTTGCAGGTAGCTGATCGCTTTGCTAAGGGTTGAATCTTCTGTTTCAATCATGTCCCGCAATGTTGCAAAATCGAATTCTGCGTCTTCTCGCACCGCGGCCATGAGCGAAAACCGAACTGGTGTGAGCAAAGCATCATCCAGTTGGTGTCGTGGATGCTGTTTCTCATTCTCTCCGCCGCTCATGATCGTTGCTTGCTAAGTAACGCGCCGAGAGCCATGGGAAGCGCAACAACGATCGCGCTTACGACTCCAACTACAGGAGAGTCCCATGTCGTGCGTATAGCGACCAGCATGGACAACTGGTACAAGAAAAACGACAATCCGAAAGCGAACCACTCTTGATCTCTCCAGTGGGCACCGAGTTTGACCAATCCTCTGCTGGAGGCACCTAAAATGACCAGCGCCAACATTAACATGCTCATTACGAACTGGGCGAGAGCGAACCAGGAAAAATAGAGCGAGAAAATCGCGATTCCTAAGTAGAGGGCCGCTGCGAGAGTGCCAAGCCGAGTACGGAGGTTCAGCGGCGCGAGATTCCATGCTCTGCGACTCTGCTGCACCTGGTTCCCGGTGCGCCGGCGCCCGGCCAACGTGCTCGCAGCCATCGGTAAGACTATGAGCGCTGCGGTTACAAGACACATCCACCACGGTATGGCGATTCCCAACATACTTGCAGTCGGCAATGCCGCAAATAAAAGGACGGCGAATAAGACACTAACCAACTTGCGACCTTTCAACACAATAACTGCTGAGGCCGATTCCCGATGATTAGCACCCTGAATCAATAACGTGTACATCAGCATGGGCAGGATTAGCAATGTCGCACATAGCCGCCCGGCGTATGCATCCGAAATGCCAAGATGCCCTAGAGGTCCGGTAAATACCAACAGAAAAGTTGCTATATATGTAAAGAACACCGCCGGTTTCCATTTGCTACGGGCGGACTGGAGGTTCTGGGCCACTAGTTCCTGTGTGCGAGCATCTACCCGTTTGGCCTCCTCCAGCATTCGAGCGGCAGTCTTCGGGTCGGGGTGCGGCCACCCATCAAGACCATCGTCAGCAGGTGAACTATCCATACTTCCAAGATAGCAGGAACTTTCTCCTTGGAAAGTGGATATGGATCAGCACTTCAACCGGCTACTTCGAGCCAGAACCTGTTAATTCCGATAGTTTTAGCCAGGTGCTCAAGTTCCCGGAAGCGTGCACCGCCTCCGGATTTTCTAATATCCCCGTCTTTGGACGAATTTTCACGAGCCGACGGCAGACAGTGCAGACTTAACCTCACGGCTGGATATAACACCAAGGGCCGGCACACTGTGCAAGTGTGCCGGCCCGCGATGAATGTGCAGTCGCTGATTTAGGTCAGTGAGACCAATTCCAGGTAGCCGTCGTTGAACAGGTCTTCGTCGCCATCGGGCAAGATGACCACGCGTTCAGGCTTCAGGGCCGACACCGCGCCCTCATCGTGGCTGACCATGACCACGGCACCCGGGAAGGTGGACAGCGCGCCAAGCACCTCTCCGCGCGAGGCGGGGTCGAGGTTGTTAGTCGGCTCATCGAGCAAGAGCACATTCGCGCTGGAAGCCACGATGGTCGCCAGGGCCAGACGGGTCTTCTCGCCGCCGGAGAGCACCCCGGCGGACTTGGACACATCATCGCCGACGAACATGAACGAGCCGAGGATCGAACGCACGTCTGCATCGTTGAGGTGATCGGGCGCGTTGCGGCGCATGTTCTCCAGCACGGTGGCTTCGGTATCCAGGGTGTCGTGCTCCTGGGCGAAGTAGCCGATCTTCAGGCCGTGGCCCGGAACGATCTCACCGGTGTCTGGTTCGGAGACACCGGCCAGCATGCGCAGCAAGGTGGTCTTACCGGCACCGTTCAGGCCCAGGATGACTACCTTGGAACCGCGGTCGATTGCCAAGGACACGTCGGTGAAGATTTCCAGCGAACCATAGGCCTTCGACAGGCCCTCGGCCATCAGCGGGGTCTTGCCGCAAGGGGCAGGATCCGGGAAGCGCAGCGCCGCGACACGATCGTTGGCACGCACATCCTCGAGTCCCGAGAGCATGCGGTCCACACGCTTGAGCATCGACTGGGCGGCGGAGGCACCGGAGGCACGGGCCTTCATCTTGTTGGCCTGCGCCGTCAAGACCGAGGCCTTCTTCTCGATGTTGCCGCGCTCGCGCTTGCGGGCGCGCTCGTCGGTTTCGCGCTGGACCTGGTAGCGCTTCCAATTCATGTTGTAGACATCCACCGTGGCGCGGTTGGCGTCCAGGAAGAGCACCTTGTTCACGGTGGCGTCCAGCAGGCCGGTATCGTGGCTGATCATCAGCACGCCGCCGGCATAATTCTTGATGAAGTCGCGCAGCCAGGTGATGGAGTCGGCGTCCAAGTGGTTGGTCGGCTCGTCAAGCAGCAGCGTTTCGGCGTCCGAGTAGAGGATGCGGGCAAGCTCCACACGGCGGCGCTGACCACCGGAGAGCGTGCTCAACGGCTGGTCCAGGATGCGTTCTGGCAGATCCAGATTCGAACAGATCGCGGCGGCTTCGGATTCTGCGGCATAACCGCCGGCGGCCATGAACTCGGCTTCAAGGCGGTCGTAGCGGCGCATGGCCTTGGCGGAGATGCTGGCGTCTTCGCTGGCCATCTCCTCGCGGTTCTTGGCCAGCTTGTTCAGCACGATATCCAGCCCGCGGGCCGCCAGGATGCGGTCGCGCGCGAGCTGCTCCATGTCCGGAGTCTTCGGGTCCTGCGGCAGGTAGCCGATGGAGCCCTTGTTTGACACGTCGCCGCCGGTTGGCTGGGTTTCCCCGGCCAGAACCTTGGTCATGGTGGTCTTACCGGCACCGTTACGACCCACCAGTCCGATCTTGTCGCCCTTGTCAATCCGGAAGTTTACTTCGTCCATCAGCAAGCGGGCGCCGACGCGTAGCTCAAGGTTGGCTACGGAAATCATATGGTGTGGCCCTTTCGAAACGGGGTAAGGAAAATCTATTGGCCCTATCAAGGGCAACTTTACTATCCTACCGGTCGCCCAGCTGGGTTATGCCTTACTGTGTGCGAATCGACATCGGAAGCAAAAAGCCGCCGCCCGCCACCGGGTCTTGGTGGCGGGCGGAGGCAGGTAGCTTAGCCGCGCTGCGTGGAGCGGAAGTCCTTCATCTGAATCAGCCGGCGGCGCAGCGACGCCTCGCGGCGCAGATCCGAGCCGCTGGTCTTTTCGATATGCTCCTTGCCGAAGCGCCACAGCAGCACGTCGTCGAGCAGCCGGTCCGGCCCCGGAGAATACCGGTGGTCCAGCGCCGCGCGGACCTCGGTGACCACATTCGCGTCCAGGAGCTCGGCCAGCTGCCAGGTCGCGTCGATGCCGTGCGCGCCGAGCAGTTCGGCAGCCCAGGACCAGTCGTCATCGCGTTTGCGGTCCACATGCGGCAGCAGGGTCTGCCAGATTTCACCGATCTTCTCCCCCGAGAGCTTCTCGGCGCCCAGCCCCTGCCGGTCGTGATAGCCATTCATCCGGTGGTAGAGATCGTCGATGTCGGTGAAGTAGTTCTCCACGGTTTCGAGCATCGCGGAGGTCGCGGTGAAATGCCGGTCGATCTGCGGGTTCCAGGCCGCCTCGCCGGGATGCTTAAAGCGAATATCGTGCTCCATCTCGCTCCAGGCGTGCTGGAGCACCGTGCGGATTTGCACCTCGAAGACGAAGTTGCCGCTGGGAACCACCGGCTTGCCCAGGGCCTCCTGGAATTTGGAAACGCTCGGTTCATTGCGGGTTTTGAGCAGCAGGTGGCGTGAGGAGTAGCCGTAGGTTCCGGATTCCACCGAACCGATGTCCTTCTCCCGGTCGCTGCGGCAATCGAAGTCCTCGCGGTGGGCCTTGATCAGCGTAGCGACCTGCTGGATTTCGTGGGGCAGCATCACGATGATGCGCAGCCCCACCATGTCGTGGATTTCGCGCAACGGGTTGGGGAATTCGAGCACCGGGTTTGTTTCCGGGGTTTCCTGCAGCTGGCGCGAGGCCTTGGACCGGAAGGACTCCGGAGTCTTCACCCTTCCGGTCACGAACAAGGGTTGGACTTCACTGCCGTGGAACAACGAACGGATCTTGGTTTTCATCGCGCTGAGCACCTCGTCGAGCTCGGCACCGACCGCTTCGAAACGAGTAACTGCCTCGTCGATCTGGTCGCTGAACTGTGCCGGTTCGGTGCTGCTGGTCGATTGATCCATAGTCTTGCCTCCTAGTGCGGTGAAATGCAATAAGTCCTTCGTGTGCTGCTAAACGGGTGGAAGCCTTAGGCCTGCGGACGCGAAAGCCGTTTGGCCATATCCTCGTACAATGGCGCCTTGTCATCGTTCTTCGGCTTGGCCGCGGTGGCTGGTGCGCTGGCCGCCGGAGCCTGCTTCAGCGGGGTGACTTTTTCGGCACGCGACTGGGCAATCGCCTCGGCACGGGCCCTGGCGATGGCATCCTGGTGATCCTGCTCCAGCTGGGCTACGCGTTCGGCTTCAGCCTGCTGCGAGTCGGTCAGCGCGGCGTTGTAACCGTCATCGTAGGCGACGCCGTACTTCTCGGCGTTGGCCGCATCTTCATCGTATTCGTATTCGGCGCGAAGCTTCGAGGCTTCGGACTTCTTCTGGTACATGTGTACGGTCAGGTGGGTGATGGCCAGCAGCACGATTGGCGGCATGGCGGCGACAAGCGCCGAGACCAGCGGTGGCACGCCGTTGACGATCGAGTCCACGGTAAGGATCGCGTGGGTGGAGTTGGCCGCCGTGGACACGATGGCGCCGAAGAACAGCAGCGACCACGGGTAAATCATTGCCTTGCGGTTGAACCCGTTCAGTGCCACGATCGCAACCGTAGCGGCCACGATCATACCGTCGATGATAATTGGCCAGATCCAGGCCAGGCTTGAGTCGATGCCGGAGCGTTCAGCGAGGTCGGTCAGGGCCGCAAAAGATAGGACGAATGCACCGATCGCGATCAAGACCGTGGCACCCACGGCGGTTCCTAGGACGGCGCGGTGAGGCTCGCGCGGAATTTCTGGCTTGTTATCCATGCTGCGGGGCAGACCTTACTTTCGAGAAATGAATAGGAACGTCAACAAAGCGAATGTAGTTACCAGCGGTATCGGGCACCGGCTCCGGAACTATTTTAGCCTCATCGGCTGGGCGTTGTGCGGTGCGCGCTTAGCGCATTCGGCGATCGACAAATCTGGTGCCGGTGATCCGCCCGGCCAAACCCTGGCCGGAACGATCAAAGAGCAAGAAGAGCGAGCTGAGCACCACGTAGCCCAGGACTAACAAACTCAGCCAGGCCCAGGGGCTGACCGCCCAGATGCTGTCGGCGATTTGGAAGGCGAAGGAAATTCCGCCGAGCCCCAAAAGGCTGCGCAGCAAGGCTTGCCACGCGGAGGCTTCGCGCCGCTGCTTTCCGGCGATACGGATCCAGGCGCAACGCTGACCCAGGCTTGCGCGTCCCGGCGCGAGGGTGGGGAGCAGGAAGACCAGCAGCACGGAGATGGAAGGAATCCACCGCTCGGTCAGGTTGTAGGAGGCCTGCGGTGCGCCCAGTTTTTCGGCGATTTCCAGGACAAAGGTGGTGAGCATGACCAGCGCCAGCACAAAAGCTATATCGAAGGCGTTGGCCATAAAACGGCGCAGCCGGGTGACCTCGCGCGGCGCGGCATTCGCAGCGCTCGATTCGCGGGGTCCGGTCAGCCAGCTGAAGATAGGCAGGTATGCCACGATCGAACCGATCAGGGCGCCGAGGGTGTTGGTCAGCACATCGTCCACGTCCGCCACGCGGTAGGCGCAGGTGTAGAGCCCCCAGATGCCGGTGTACTGGGTCAGCTCGATTGCTAGGCTCGCGGTGAGTCCGATGAGCGTGCCGAGGAAGATGTTGCCGCGCAGCCAGCGAACCGCCAGAATACCCAAGGGCATGAACAAGATCACATTGAATAAGACCTGCCACAGCGTGAAACTCGTCAAAAAGTGACGCATGCCCAGTTCGTAGGACAGCGCGAAGTCGTTGAGAAAGTTCAATGGATTTAGTTGCGGGATGGCCACCCCGGGCCGGCAGAATGCGGTACGTGTTTCGGGCAGCGGAAGCATCGTGTAGCTGAATAATCCAAAACCATAAATCACCGCGGCGCCGGTGGTCAGCGTGCGCCGCCACGATAAGCGACCGTGGCGGTGGTACTGGATTGCGAGCAGGAAGATACCGGCGGCGCCAAGGAACAGAGCAGCGCCGAGCATGGCTATCGTTGCGGGCCAGAACATCGTTTGCATATTTCTATCTAAGCGGAGAAAGATACCAAGAAGCTGGGATGCCAGGTGTGAGCTTCGTTAACGCCCGGTGGGAGATTCCGGGATGGTGGCAGGACCGGTGTTTCCGCTGAGCACGGTGCGCGTCTTTGGATCGAATCGGAAAAGCCCGGCGATCAGTCCCACCGCGATCACCGCCGCCAGGACCCGCATCAGCCAGACGATATGCCACTGTTCGATGGATAGCTGGTCGACGAATACCACCAGCAGGATCAAGCTGGACAGGTAGATCATGAGCTTCTCCGAAGACCACGAGACTCGGTGCGAGATCGCGAAAAGGGCGATCATCCACAAGATGTACCAGGGCTGGATGATCGGGGCGAGCAAAACCACCGCGGACAGCGCCCAGGCGGCCAAGCGGACGGGCCGAGAAATATCCTTCGCCAAGGCGAGCCGGGCGACGATCAGCAGGGAGAAGGCCTGAAAGAGTGTCACCACGATCGACTGAGTCAGCGCTACCGGTCCACCGAGGAGCCCTACGAGATTGCCGAAGGACCAGCCGATCAGTCCCACCGGGGCGTAGGGGAATGCCGCGTCGCCGGCGGTGAACATCGCCGGAAGCCAGCCGAACCAGAGGTTGGTCACCGCGCCGATCACCGAAAGCCAGGCGAGGCAATAGCAGGAAACCTTCAGCCAGACGACGCAGCGCGCACGCAGCCGGTGGTTCTGACCGAGCAGGATCAACCCGATGAAGGGCAGGACCAGCAGCACGATTGGTTTGACGGAAACCGCGATGGCCAGCGCAAAGGTCGATGCGATGGCGCGGCGGTCATAGGCCAGGGCGAAGGCGCTGAACACTCCGGCGATCATCAACGCATCGTTGTGCGCGCCACCGATCATGGTCAGCAAAAACAGTGGGTTGCCCACGATGGCCCAGTTGGACCAGTTCGGGTTCTGCCCCATTTTTTGGGCGAGTTTCGCGGTGAAATGGAAACAGCCAATGACCCCGAGCAGCGCGACGACGCGCAGCAAACCCACACCGATCTCCGGCACGCCGTTGGAGACGAAGTAGATGATGCGCGATAAGACCAGGAAAAAGGGCCCATATGGCGAGGGCGACTGAGCCCAGAGCCCATCGGATCCGCCATCGAACCAGCCAGGAAGTGCAGAAATACCCTCATGGTAGGGCGATTTGTCCGCGTGCAGCATCCGCCCTTGGGCCAAATATGAATAGACATCACGGCTGAGGATGGGAAAGCTGAACATCAGCGGCGCGGACCACATGGCGATCAACTTGCCCAACTGCCTTGGGTGGATCGTATCTGCGGTTTCGACTAGCGGCCGAGCCAAGATCCAAGATCGAGTCAGCCACGCCAGCCCCAGCGCCATCAGGATAATGCAGCTAATCACGCCCCATACTTCGGTGCGGAATTCGATAAAGAAGCCGCTGCGTGCCAGCGGGGAGAGCTGGCTGCGGGGAAACCAGCCGATCCCCCACGAAGCCACGGTGATCAACGCCGAGGCGGCGAATCCCTGCCACCCCAGGGTTCTCAGCGGCGTGGCATGCCGCTCATAATTTCGCACTTGCACGCTCACTAGGCTTTCTTTTTCTTCTTCAGCCAGTTGGTGGAGCTAAGCAATTCGGGGCAGATCGTTTTAGTCTTCGGATCAAGGAAGACCAGGTACAAGGCGCAGATAATCGAAATGCTCCAAGAGATCAGTTGAACTCGGGGCACCAGGCTCTCTTGCAGGAACTGCCAGACGAAAATCTGGTCCGCGGCCTGATAAGCCAAGAAGAAGATCGTGGTCAGATGCAGCCAGAGCATCTGCCAGTCGTCACGCAGTCCCGTGACGGCGAAGAACGGCAGCAACCACAGCAGGTACCACGGTTGGATCACCGGGGATAGCACGACGATCCCCGCATAGGCGATGCCCATGCGCTGGACCAGATGCGAGTATTTGCCACGGAACATCAGCATGATGGCCAGGCCCACGGCGAGCAGCTGGCCACCGGTCTTCACCACGGGAAGCACCCAGCCCGATTCCAGACCGAAGGAATTGAAGATGCCAGAAAGTCCGACGGTGAGCATGCCCAGTGGCGCGATGATGGACACACCGACGCCCTTGTAGTTCAGCAGCACGTCGAGCCAGCCGAACCAATAGCCGTTCATCCAACCAACGAGCGTCATGAGCGCCAGGAAAATCGATCCGGAGTAGGCCCAGTACAAAATACGCCGGGGCCAGCTGGCCATCGGCCCGGCCCAGAGCAAGCCGATAAATGGCAGCAGCACCAGGGTGATTGGCTTGACGCCGATGGAGGCGGCGAGCACCACGATGGCCCAGAATCCGTGGCGCTTGCAGGCGAGGTAGACGGCCCAGACCGACAGTCCGGTCATCAGCGCATCGTTGTGCGCGCTGGCCACAAAGTTCACCAGGAACAACGGATTGGCCACCGTCATCCAGGCCGCCTTGGCACCCGAGACGGAATGCAATTCGGCCAGTTTGGGAACGTAGCGCAGGCAGAGCAGTACGCCGATGAGCGCAATCCCGCGGAAGGCGAGAACTGCCGCATCGGTGGATCCACCCACGATGTTGACCACGATGTATTCAATGGTCAGAAAGAGCGGGCCGTAGGGAGTGCCGTCCTGTGCCCACATCGTGTCGGCTCCCAGCTGGAACCAATTGTTCAAGCTGGAGATGCCGTCGACGTAGGGGTCCTGCCCCGCGTCGACGAGTCTGCCTTGGCCAATATATGCGAAGACGTCGCGACTCATAATCGGCAACGCGATGAGCATCGGAATACTCCACAGCCAGACCGCGCGGCGCACGATCTTCAGCGAACCCGCGTCCCAGCCCTTGAGCTTCTGCCCCAACCGCCACCAGGCGCGAAACAGCAGCCAGCAACCGAGCGCCAGCAAGATCACGCTGATGGTCACACCGGTGGCTTCGGTGCGGACCATGATGAAGAACGGATCACGGTTAAGCGGTGAAACGCTGGCAAGCCAGCCCGTTCCGAAGGACCCGAAGAGGATCATGGACGAACCGACGATGCCGCTGAGCAACGTCTTATTGACACCAGGGTATGGCTGGGATTCCAGCACTTCTGGTTTGCTAGCGGACACCATGACACCTCGTGCTGGATCGGACAAAAAGTTCGTTTAAAAAAATCGACGCCAAGTCCGGGAAATCATTGGAGAGCCCATAATTCAACGTCCGGAAATCTCAGATGATTTTAGCATTGAGCAAGACCGGGGTTCAGGTGTGACACCAGCATCCACCAAGCTTTCGCCCCGTGCGCTCCCCCACACCGCGCACAACGGGTAGATTGGTCACGTGTCTAGTAACTCAGAAAAAATTGTATGGATCGACTGCGAGATGACCGGCTTGGACCTGGCCAACGATGCGTTGATCGAAGTAGCTGTGCTGATCACCGATTCGGAACTGAATATCGCCGATGAGGGCATCCAGGTGGTGATCAAGCCAGCGGATGCCGCGCTGGCTCAGATGGATGACTTCGTGCGCAATATGCATCAGGTCTCCGGACTCCTGGAAGAGCTCGATGGCGGAATGCAGATGGATCAAGCCCAACGCCTGGTCATGGAATACATCCGCAAGCATGTTCCAGAACCCAACAAGGCTTTATTGGGCGGTAACTCGGTCGGGACCGATAAGAACTTCCTGGCACGCGATATGCCAGAAATTATCGAGCACCTGCATTACCGAATCATCGATGTATCCACCTTGAAGGAACTGAGCAGGCGTTGGTACACCAAGGCTCATTACGCAGCTCCGGCCAAAACCGGCAACCATCGCGCACTCGGTGACATTCAGGACTCGATCGATGAACTGCGCTATTACCGGGCTGCGATCATGGTCCCCGCACCGGGGCCGAGCACCGATCAAGCGCGCAAGATCGCTTCACAACTCTCCCCGGCAGCCGAAAAGTAACGACTAGTCAGGGCCCTAAAAAGCGGGTGATGCACAACACAGCACAATAGGGCCCTTTCGAGTTGGCACTCACCCCCCGGGTGCGTGTATAGTATTTCTCGTTGCCAGATACGAAGCCGGGACGCAAAAGCGAACTGACTAGTAACGAAGCAATTATGGTGGGTATAGCTCAGTTGGTAGAGCGTCTGGTTGTGGTCCAGAAGGTCGCGGGTTCAAGCCCCGTTACTCACCCCAGACAAACGGTCTGATCCAAAACGAAAGTTACGGATCAGGCCGTTTTTTCGTAATCGCTGGACTCCCCCCGCTCAAACTATCCTCCGATTGTAATTTTCGGACCGGATGCGTGTATAGTATTTCTCGTTGCTTGAAATCAGTTCGAGCGTCTCTGACGTTCCGACTAGTAGCTAAGTAAACATGGTGGGTATAGCTCAGTTGGTAGAGCGTCTGGTTGTGGTCCAGAAGGTCGCGGGTTCAAGCCCCGTTACTCACCCCAGATTATCGGTCTGATCCAAAACGAAAGTTACGGATCAGGCCGATTTTGTTTTTCTTTTTAAACTGCTGCACGCCACTCGCGGCACCGCTTGCAAATTTCCCCATAATTCCACACGCAAAGTTTAATATCCACTGGAATTAGCCCTGGTCCACTGCAATAGTAAATTGATGCGAGCAACGCATGCGTAGAGTATTCCAGTCAAGCGCCTGCTGTACAGCGCGATCTCTACCTGTATTAGGAACTTCGCTACTTGACCGGCCACGGAGCGAAGTACACACTGGTGCCTATGGCTGGTCTCCGCAGCGCACTACCGACGGTGCTTCCCTCGCTCCAAAGCAGTTTTCGGGAAGCCCGCTCGGCAACAGCGCAAGGAGCCGCGATATTTGTGGTTGGCCAGCAGGGAACCGGGCGTACGACGCTTGCCCGTCAAATCCTCTCGGGTACCGAGGAGAAGTTGTATTGGCTCACCGCGGCGAAGGCTCTTGAGCTTGTTCCTTTCGCACTGCTAACAACTCTCTGCGCGCAGCTGCCGTTGAAGAACGCCGGTTCTACACCGGGTGAAATGATCTCTTCGCTGGTTCAATACACCACGAATGAAAAACTATGCATTCTTCTGGATCAAGCCGAATTCGCCGATGAACAAAGCGCAGCGGTACTGGCCCATCTGTCGGTGACCCGAAGCGTCCAATTGGTCATGGCAACCACTGCCGTCCATGAACTGCCACAGCCGCTGCGGGGCCTCCGCTCCGATTCTCATTCAAAGCGCATCGAGCTCTCCGCACTGACCTTCGAAGACACCGAAGCCATTCTCAAGCATGTGCTCGGCGGCCAGGTCAATTCCGCCACCGTTGAGATGCTGCTAGAGTTTTCCGGCGGCAACGCGCTGCATCTGCGCGAGCTCACCCTTGATGCGCGAACTGCGCGAGCGCTGACGCTGAAGGGCTGCTACTGGACCCTCGACCGGCAATGGAATCCCCAAGGTTCGCGAATTACCGACCTTATTTCGTCGCGACTCAAAGACCAGCCAGAAGAAATCCGCGAGGCCGTAGAACTGCTGTCGGTCACCGGAAGGCTGCCTTATCCGCTGGCACAGCGTTTATTCGGAGACTTGCTATCGAACCTATTGGACTCCCGGCTGGCCAAACTCATTGTGCTTTCCCTGGATGAGGCTACCGGCGAGCGCGACCTAGCGGTTGAGCTGAGTGCGGGGCTATCCGCGCAAAGCGTCTTGAGCACCTTGTCCCCAACGAAGCTTCGCGGTTATCTGCAGCGCGCCGACAGCGCTTTTCCCCGCGAGGTGTTGACTTCGCAAGCGCGCGCACGATTCACCACTCACCGCGTGCAGCTGGGGATCGAGGTTCCGGCGTCCGAGTTGTTCGAAGACGTTGTGGGGTCGGCCGATGCGCGCCGTTTCGCGCAGGTGGTCGCATTGACGGATTCCGTGAGGCACGAATCCTTCACGGACAAGCGGATGCTGGAGAAGCTCTTGGTGCTTCGGGCAGATGCCCTGTATGAACTAGCGAAGTCAGAGGCCGCCCTAGCGGTACTCAAGCCCCTGCTCCGGACCGGCAGTGCCGAGGTACGAGGCGTGGCAGCCAGGATTGCTTTTTCCGGTCTGGCGCGTCCTGACCTAGCTCTGGAAATCATTGAATCGGGACCGCAGGATCCGGTCGAGAGCCGCGCTTTCGGATTGATCCTCCGCGCCCGGGCGCAGCAAATTGTGGACTCCTCCAAGCTTCGTGAATATGCGCGTGATGAGAGGATCTCGCCCGAACTGCGCACCGCTTGCCTAGCTCATGCGATTATCGAAGATTGCTATGCCGGCAGACCGGTTGACGCGCTCGAAGAAGTTTTGGACGTGGTCGCGGACGGCTTCTGGAAAAGCGCCACCCCGGCGGTGCAGTCGGAGATAGTTTTTGCACTACCGGCATTGATGTCGGCCTTGGGCGGCGGCGGTGAGGCGCTGGCTTCAATATTGGGCGACATTGATTTCACGACTCTGGCCTTGAACCCGTCAAATTATTTGACCGGCATCGGCATTGAGTTCTTGGAACAGGGACTGGCCGTTGAGGCCCTTGGGTCTTTTGAGCAGGCGCTCGCCCTCATTTCGGTGTCCGATCCCTATCTGGTTGCCGGGTTTACCTCCTCATTCGCGGCGGCGGCCGCGGTAATGATTGGAGATATCCCCAGGGCTCGTCTCCACTACGATATGGCTCGTTCGGCCCCCGACGTGGCTGGGCAGATCATGCGCCCGCTGGCCCAACGCTACCTACTGCCGGTGATCCTTGAGCTCGAAGGCCGGCAGGCCGCGCTGGAGCATCTGCAGCGGTGCTTGGCCCATGCGGACAAGTTCGGCCGCAAGCTGCTGAGGATGCGCTTGCTTCATGACGCATGGCGACTGGAGCTTTCCGAGGACGAGGCACAGCTCCAAGCTGCCGCTGAACAGGTCCAGGGACCCCTGGCACGGGCAATCGCCGGATACGCGGGGGTTCTGGACTCGCTGAACGAGGAGGGCATTGAGCGGCTTTGCGAAGTGCATGCCTCAGCCGGCCGCCCGCTCTATGCGGCGGAATTTGCTCATCGCACCTCTTCGCGGGCGCGGAATCTTGGTCGGCGAGCGCTCGCGACGCGGTTGCTCGGGCTCTGCGTGGAACTGGCTGCCCCGCTGGCAGCAGTCAACACTCCCTCGCTGGGGCGCGGGCGTATCGTCCGCTCCCTGTTAACCGAACGCGAATACGCAGTCTGCGTGATGGCCGCGCGTGGTAGCAGCAATCAAGAAATCGCCGAGGAGCTATTCCTCTCCCCGCGTACGGTGGAAGGCCACCTACAGCGGTCCTACGCTAAATTAGGCATCACCGATCGTCGCCAGCTGCTTCCGGTCAGTGATTCGGGGGCGGTCTTTGATGAAATCCTCGATGAGGACTTCAAAACGATACCTGTATCCGGGCCAAAGACTACCTAGTGTCCGGTTTGCACTGCTCAACATGGGTTTGCCGCCCTAGACTAGGGCGCGTGGGGATCGAATTATGCATGAGGAATCTTGGGGGATTCAAAATTCGATTCATTGGGGACAAAGCTTTTAGACACTCGCATCAGCAAGAGCGCCTAACAAGCTCTGCGGGAGGCTAGCGCCATGGGGGCGCTAGCCTCTCCCGCTTAACTGCGTTCATTCACACCGCTTTGCTCGAACCAAAAGCATTCGAATATACATTCGAACCCATGTTCGAAACACCTGCTCAGCTTCCGGCGCTTCACGGTCACACCTGTATCCACAGCCGCTTAGCACCTCCTCTATCGCACTGAGGCGCATATCACCTGCGCCCGGTGCGCTACCTGGATTTCACCTTGCGGAGGCATGCCCAGGTACCACCGTGGTGCCGCAACTACGGATATTGACTAGTAAATCAGCGGAAATCCCGCGGAACCGCCCTAAGGCACGAGGGCAGCAGCGCCCGGCGGGCTCCCCGCCAAGGCCACGGGTGAGAAGTTTTGCTGAACCTACGCAGTGGCACAACGCCAATCAGCCGTGAAACTATTGGACAAGCACCCTAAGCACTTTCGAAAGGAACCGATCACGTGCCCATTCGGCAGATCACCGTTTATGGAGAACCCGTACTGCATCAGCGCGCCGCTGAAGTCACCGAGTTTAATGACGAGCTTCGTCAACTCGTTGCCGACATGCATGCCACCATGGACGCGGCGCACGGGGTTGGCCTGGCAGCGCCACAGATCGGCGTTGGCCTGCGCATCTTCACCTACATCTATGCCGATCAGAACAGCGCGCCGGAACGCGGCGTACTGATCAACCCCGTACTGACCCTCTCAAAGGTGTCCCAGGCGAACCCGGATCCGGACGAAGAAGCCGAAGGCTGCCTTTCCGTACCGGGATTGAACTTCCCGCTCAAGCGCGCCGATTACGCCAAGGTTGAAGGCGTGGATGAATTCGGCAAGCCGATCTCCTTCGAAGCCGATGGCTGGTTCGCCCGCATCATGCAGCACGAATTCGATCATCTTGACGGATTCCTGTACGTGGACAAGCTCGTGCCACGCTGGGATAAGCGCTGGCTGAAGGCGAAGAAGGCGCTGGGCTGGGGCGTTCCGGGCGCTACCTGGCTACCTGGGACCGACGAAGACCCTTTCGGACACTAATCCTTCGCCGGTTGCCGGATGGTCCTGAACTCTAGATACCGCTGATGCAGCGCCGCACCGATGGGATCGGCCGGCGCTGCTTTGGCGTTCCAGACCTCTTTTGCTCGCCCTTGTTCGAGCCAGAACGGCAAGAACATTCCGTTCTTTCCGGGAGCGATCTGCCGCTGCATCGCTTCGTCAGCAATCGGTCTCCTGTTGGCATAGGACAGGTAGTACTCATCGAATCCACCCAGCAGCCGCAGTGGAAGGCCGAGGAGGCCTGGTGCTTCCAGGCTCTGCTCGGCACGGGAGCCGGTCACTACCCAATAAGCATCTCCATGCTCGTCGACGCCTACCTGCACAAGGCTCGTGCCGAGCTCGCTTGCCGTTCGCCGCATGGTGGTGAGCGTTTGGCCCGTATACCAAGCGGCGTCGCGCAGGGTCGCCGGACCGTGGGAGCCCAGGTAGCGCAGCAATAGCTCATGCAGCGGATTCTCCGGCTCTTGATGCTCGGTAACCCCGCGCTCTAGCAGCACAAAATCCTGGGCGGCCAGCTTTGCATCGGCCGGAATCGGGCCTAGGCAGATCAGCCCGTGTTGCACCAGCACCATCAGCAAGTGGATCCCGCGCTGCCCGGCGGTGGGCATACCGTGCGAATTCAATTCGGCGAACAGGGCGTCACGGCTGGCGCGACCGTGATCTGCCAGATAGCTGGCAACGACCCCGGCGGCCTGCTCAATGGCGTTGGCATCAATCTCCAATTCGCGCAGCCGTGGCGCGTTCGCACGCAGCGTGCGTTCCTTGGTGCTTTCCATCAGCCACTTGAGGTCTTGCGGCAAGCAGATGTGCAGGGTGCCGCGCATGGCCCAGGAACGTACCAGCTTGCCGGAGCTGAACAGTTCGTCCACCTGCGCCCTGGTCACGCCGATCCCCGCGCGCTGAGCCAGCGCGTAGCGACCGGCAGTGAAATCCTGGGACTGGACAGCCAGCATATGCCCAGCGGCGCTTAGAATCGATTCTGCCGGCTCCAGCAGCAGCTGGCTGGCCATCCTTGCGGGCAATAATAGCTCTGGTCGCATGGTCACAGTCCCCCGGTCTTGGTGCGTTGAGCGTAGCAGAACACAATCTGCATCCTTCGCCCTGAAACCAAAGAACGGCATTAGAACAAAACTTCGAATAGGGTCATTTCTCCGCAGGCACCTGCACGAAAAATGCTTCGCCCTGCGGCTGACATGCGGATACCGCCTCACGCTCGGCCGCATCCAGCTTGCGGTACCCGCCGCTGAACAGCACGTCGTTGCCCACCAGATACTGTTAGTCGGCGATCGCCAGGCCCGGCCAGCCATCGGTGAGCACCTGGGCTGCTTCCGGGAACACCAGCAATGCCGGTGGACCATCATCGCCATCCAGCGCAAAGCATCCGCCCGGACCGACCAGCAACTGCCCCTAGCCTTCGCCTGCCTGCACTCCCTGCGCATCCCCGCTGTGCCCATCGACCAAACACTCCGTGTTTGAAGCATGACTCAAGTTCAACTATGCCGACATCCCTGATACCAAATCCCGCACCTACCAGGGGCATCGCTAGCATCGTCGGCATAGTTTCGAGGTCGGCATAGGATATTACCTACTTGCGAACAGGTGAAGGGTGGCTGCATCTGGCGACGGTGATCGACTTGTATTCACGTCAGATTGTGGGGTGGTCAATGGGTGCGAACATGTAAACCCAGTTGGTCATTGACGCGATGGAGCTTGCCGTATCGCGTGGTTTCATCCAACTCGGGAGCGTATTCCATTCGGGTCGCGGCGCGCAATACACCTCTGACGCTTTCCAAGCTTGGTGTGCTGAGCACGGAGTTCGGCAGTCCATGGGCCGCACGGGCTGTGCTGCGATAACTCCGTCGCCGAGTCGACCTTTTCGACGATCAAGAACGAGATGTACCATCATCGGGCGTTTACGAGCCGGGTTGCGGCGCGGACTGCGGTGATGGAGAACATCGAGGTTTGGTGCAACCGGAAGCGTCCGAATACCGCTATTTGTGGGTTGAGCCCTCAGATGCTGTTTGGTTGGTACCGGGAACAAAATTCCGTGGCTGTTGCGGCCTGAGTGTCATAAGAAAAAATCATAGTTCGTGTCTCGGAAACTTGACCAGCTCAAATTTGCCGAATTCACTCTCTGTGACATCATGACAAAACGTCCGGGAGCTAGCGTTCTTATTTTACTGCTATGCTAGCCTGCCGGGTTGAGGAAGTATACGGCAAAGGTCTTCCTCTAGAAACTTTTTTACTGCACTGGTATCGCCCCAGCCTCCAGCGACCATCACTGGCCCCCACATTCGGAAAGTTTCATCGATTACCTTGTCAATGGTGTCCGAGGATAGGGATTGTTGGGCAAATCCGATTTCAGCGTATGTGGCGTTGAGGAAATCTAGGGCAACTTCTTCGACGTCTACGTCAGGTTTCAGAGGGTGGACTAAGGCGCTTCGGAACCGGCTACGAAGTGGATCTACTGTTCGAGTCCTTATTGCGAGGACAGCTCGAAACCCACCTAAAGTGAGAGTTCGTTTCGGCAGTGACAATGACGAAGCTAGCGAGTTTTGGATGCACCACCATGGGTGGGTACTGGGCGTCCAACCGGAGGTCCGTCGTGGATCGAGGCTGGCCATGCTGAGCTCATCGATGCGAAAACGGTCGGCAGGTGTCAGGTTACCCCTGGATTGTATTGTGGACCAACCAGCCAGAACTATATCGTCAATTAGGCTCGTAAGTAGCACTCTCTGGTCTTCAGAGCACCGTTGAGTGACGAGATAGGGGCCGAGTGCGCGGAAAAGGATTTCGCACAATGCCTCTAGCACGGCGCGTATCCCGATACCAGCCCACAACTCCGAGTTGACGGCGACATAGTCTGGAATGAGACCTTCGCCAGTCGCCATGTGTTGAGACTCTCCGGCGGAAATTGCAAGGGTTATTCGCGGTGCTAGTTGAGCTGCCGTTCCTGGTCTTGTAGATACGGCCAACAACATTGGTGAACCGATACCACGTTCGCGATTTCGGACAGTAGGCAGGAGACCCGAACTGGATCTCCATACTGCGTTGTCCAGAAGCCATGGTTGGTCTAGAGCAGCGACAGCTGTCTTTGCCGCGTCCAGCACGGCACCTCCGCCTATTGCCACACAAATGGAACCATTTACGGTACGTAGCGCATCACGAATCTCTCGTGCCCAGCTTAGGGTTGCCCTTGTGGTTTCTGGAAGGATGATTGTACGTACCACCTCGATTTCTCGACCAACCATTGCGATACTGGCGGACACACTTGCCAATGTCGATACACCAGTATCTGTCACAATTATCGCCTGTGTCACGAGATGCCGCCGAACGGCTTCAACACAGAGATCTGTCACTGAATCTTGCCCTGTGGCAATGAGTGCGCCGGTTGAAAAAACCGCATGCGAGGCATTTGAGTTACCGATGGAAGACATTAGAATTTCTCTTCATCTGTCTTTTGTACTCCATTCCGGAGATGCTTCGTAGCCTCCCAAGAGAAAACAATTGCCAGGAGGATTGGGATAACGGAGGTCACTCCAAACCCCTCGGTGAAAAATGCGTGGAGGCTCACCCCGATAGCGAACGCAGATATAATGTACAAGAACGCAGAGCGTCTTTTGCGGTAAGGCATTTTTGCACCTTTTCTTATTTGGATTCTGTCTTCGTAGACAAAATTTAGAATCGGGTTTAAGTCTGTCCGCCGCATCCTACGCAAGCATTGGACGCGGACCCGCAACATGACTCCAGTGCTGACCAGCCGCACTGCCCTGCAACACAGAGCAATACCGCCGTGACACTACCAATGACAAAGGGAATGCAACCAAGACATAAACCCGCATCTCTGGCGCAGCTAAGCGTCAATTCCCAATTGCAAACGCTCTGTAGTCGCTTGCGACTATTGTCTCCGGGCGCGCCAGCACACCCTCCGCAGGGGTCACTCGCTAGCGACGAGATATCCTTTACGCTGATCTCGCGTGGCACGGAACCGTTGATGCTCTGTGTAATCATATTGAGTTTGTCGGGAGCAACGTCTAGACGGCGGACAATGGAGAATACTCCATCGATCGGTTTCTCCATCCTCCTCGAAACAAGCATCGTTTTATTTTCATGATTGTAGATTGCGACTGCAGACTCAATGACACCATTCGAATAGGTCACTTTGGTAGCTTGAACTTCAGAGACGTTGCCGTCGGGCGCATGTTCTCCCGTAGACTCTGAAACCTCTCGGAATGTATCTGAAGGAACTTCCATCAGCGTCGCTGCTTTCTTGGCGCGTTCTCCCAATGAATCGCTTGATATTACATTCGAAGCATCGGGAGCTGACAGGTGAGCCCTCAGCTCGTCGTACATATCACTTCCGTGCAGTACTCGAACGCGTTCAACGGTCATATCCTGATTTAGATCCCCAGAAACAGCAGTCGCTGGGTTGGTGCGACCCATCAGTACAGTCATTCCAGCGACAACTGCAGATCCCCACAAGAATGCCCTACGATTGAGGGAAGTTTTTAAAGGACCGCCGTTCGGTGAGGACTCTGCGAGTTGATCGCTACCCAGTGTGCTCAGAACCTTCAGAGACCTTTTTCCGCCAAGCGCCGCCGCGAGAGGAGGTCCGATTTGCCAACCAACGTAAGCATTTTCTCGATCTTCAGAAACGCGTACTAGTGTAGGTGCCCATTTGGCATCTTCACCCAAAAGGTCTTTACGCCACTGACGCATTCTTGGAGATGAGAGGGGGATCAACGAAAGCTCGCCACCCACCTCATCTTCTATGCGCGTTGCGATCATTGAACACTTTGAGCAGTTTGCGTCATATCCGAGGTACAACTCAAATGTCTTAGCTTTGTTTGTCTTGTTTCTGGATTCCTTTGAAATGGCGAGTATCGTCGAAACCTTCGCGGTCAACTCAATCTATCAACTGGTGCGATAAAATTCTCCGTTAATTCTCTGAGCACTTTGGCTCTAGTCCATTCCGGTCCGATCATAAAAATATGGGTCCATTGCCATAGTCCTATTTATTCTCGCTAACCAAGTTTACAAGTTTTCATTGGCAAAGAATTACACAGGCTATCTATTAGCTTTATGAAATATGCTCACTCGACTTCCTGATTTATGGCAACACTACTCGTTCGAGAAGACCAGCACAAGCATTAGTGGGCCAAATTCTTTGCAGTTAATCCAGAAGATACTGCAACCAAGCTATCTAGGGGTCAGCGGAATACCCACTGGACTCGAAGTCTTTTCCCTGCAATAAATAACTAGCGCTGTTGCCGGACGGCCGAGGAGAACAAAAGTGCGGGCCAAGGCGTGGCTGTTAAATACACCGAGGGCTTTATGCCAATCAGAGTCAATATTCGTCGCTGTTCTACTGCTGCCCTACGAAGTGTATTGCTGTTACCAAGGGGTCGCTTCAGAAAACGGAATAAATCGTACTCTAAGATCTCGCCGACGGAGGTAACCGCTGGCTCACAGTTTGACGACGGAAGTTGGACAAAGTTTGCCCGTAAGCGGAACGTTTAGCGGGACAGATCTTTCTCGAATAGAAGATTGCATTCATCGTAATATGCTTCGGTGACTCCGAGCGACCTCATCCCAAGGCGCTCACAAACCCTCCGGGAGGCTACATTGAGTGGAACAGTGACGGCAATAACGGTCTGAAGCCCGCTTGTTGCCGCGTCCGTCATGACAGCACTGGCAGCTTCAGTGGCGTAGCCCGCGCCTTGGGCATCAGGGTGTAGATGCCAGCCGATCTCCACCGGACGTTCACCCTTTGCACTTGCTGAGAGCGGGATAGGTTTGAGCAGGACGTTCCCGAGTAAGTGACCAGTTTCGCGGGCGGTAACTGCCCATATCCCGTGAATCGGGTCATCAATGGCACGTCGGCGAATGATGGATTCCACAGCTTCGGAGCGAGCAGTCATCATCTTTGCATGAGGCCCAAGGAAACGAACTGTATCGCAGCGGGATTCAAGGTCGAATAGAAAGTCCGCGTCGTCTAGTTCCCACGGCCGCATGATTAGTCGTTCGCTGTTGACAATTCTCATTCGTCAATTCTCTACCACAGCGAGGACACATCCAGTGAACCCAAGCCGGCGTCCCGTAAGCCGGTCCTCCACCAAACACGCCGGCCTCTGACATGCCTCGTTTCTACCGTGGGCCGTCTACTGTTCCGTATAGGGTGTCCGGTGAACTGACCGGTCCTGGTCCCTATGTGAAACACGCATCTACATGTCTAAGATTTTGGTCGGTTACGCACGCGTCTCCACGGAAGAGCAAGACCTCACCGCCCAACGTGATGCCCTGGCTGCCCTTGGCGTTGAGCCGAAACGCATCTATGTTGATCATGGCTTTACCGGCAGGAACAAGAATCGCGCCGGACTCAGTGAAGCCCTCGCCGCATGCAGGGCCAGGGACACGTTCTCCGTGACCAAGCTCGACCGTCTGGCCCGTTCCGTCCGGGATGCCCACGAAATTGCCGACGACCTCGCCAGACGCAAAATCAGACTCAACATCGGTGGTTCCGTCCACGACCCCACCGACCCCATGGGCAAACTGCTGTTTAACGTCCTGGCGATGATCGCCGAATTCGAAGCCGACCTCATCAGCATGCGAACCCGCGAAGGAATGAAGGTTGCCAAGGCCAACGGCCGGCTCCGGGGAAAACAGCCGAAGCTCAGCGTGAAGCAGGAAGCCCACCTCATCGAACTGCACGACGCCGGGGAACACACCATGGCCGAAATGGCCGAACTCTTCTCCATCAGCCGATCCAGCATCTACCGGGCCGTTAAACGCGCGGAACGCAGGAAAGCCGGTGCAGTCACCCACTGATCTGTATCTGGTCGTCTTCGAAAGCTGATATCCGGTTCGCAGTATCCCCGATTCTCTTTTTCCTTCGTTATCGAGAGGAACACCATTGCCGCGGCGTTCAATCCTGTCTGCTATTGAGCGCGAAAGTCTGCTCGCATTGCCCGATGATGAAGATGAGTAGATTCGCCGGTACGCATTCAGCGAATCCGATCTGGCAATGATCCGCCAGAGATGCGGTGAAGCGAACCGTTTAGTTGTTGCTGTATAGTTGTATTACTGCGTTTCCCCGGACAAGGTCTATCGGCCAAGACAGATGTTCCCACAGCGTTGTTGCACTGGATTGGCGCGCAACTCGGCATCAGCCCAATCTGTTGGCCAGACTATGCCGCACGGGAGGAAACACGCCGCGAGCATCTGCTCGAACTGCGAACCTACCTCGACGTGAAGCCTTTTGGCCTGACTGTCTTCCGCAAGGCTCTGCCTTCGGCCACGGAGCTGGCCGTGCAGTCCGACAAGGGCAGCGTGCTGGCCGGCAGCGTGCTCGGAGCCCTACGCCGACAGTACGTCGTGATTCCCCAGCCCTGGACGTCATCGAACGCATCTGTGACGAAGCCATCACACAGGCCAACCGCCGCATCTACGCCACCTTAACGGATTCTCTGTCCAATGACCACCGGCGAAGTTTGGACGATCTGCTCAAACGCCGGGAAGAGGGAAATTCACCCGGCTTGCCTGGTTGCGCCAATCACCTGTCAAGCCGAACTCGCGGCACATGCTCGAACATATTGGGCGCTTGAAAGCCTGGCAGGCGCTGGACCTGTCCGCCGGCATCGAACGTCAGGTTCACCAGAACCGCCTGCTCAAGATCGCCCGCGAGGGAGGGCAGATGACGCCGTCCGAGCTGGCCAAGTTCGAACCACAACGCCGTTATGCGACGTTGGGGGCTGTGGCCACGGAGAGCACGGCCACCGTCATCGATGAAAACATCGACCTGCACGACCGCATCATCGGCAAGATCTTCAATACAGCCAGAAACCGACACCAGCAACAATTCCAGGCCTCCGGCAAGGCGATCAACGACAAGGTCCGCCTCTACGGGCGCATTGGCAAAGTGCTGCTGGACGCCAAGGAAAACGGCACCGACCCGTACGCCGCGATCGAGAAAGTCATTTCTTGGGAGGCTTTCACGGCCAGTGTTGACGAGGCGCTGATGCTTGCCCACCCCGGGAATTTTGATTTCCTGCACCACATCGGCGAAAGCTATGCAACGGTGCGCCGCTACACCCCCCGAACTCCTGGCCGTGCTCAAACTCAGGGCAGCCCCTGCCGCCAAGAACGTGTTCAAGGCCATCGAGGTATCGCGGGCCATGAACTAGGACAATGCCCGCAAGGTGCCGGTGGATGCGCCGACCGGATTCATCAAACCTCGCTGGGCAAAACTGGTCGTCACCGATGACGGAATTGACCGGCGATACTACGAGCTATGTGCACTGTAGGAGCTGAAGAACGCTCTGCGTTCCGGCGATGTCTGGGTGCAGGGATCACGCCAATTCAAGGAATTCGAGGAGTACTTCGTTCCGGCAGAGAAGTTCACCGAACTGAAGGCATCCGGGGCCTTGCCGTTGGCGTTGGATACCGATTGCGATCAGTACCTGCACGACAGGCTTTCACTGCTGGAGCAGCAACTGGCAATGGTTGACGACCTGGCCGGGAGCGGCGGTCTGCCCGATGCCATCATCAGCGCCTCCGGGTTGAAGATCACCCCGCTCGATGCTGCTGTCCCCGACGCGGCGCAGACACTAATCGAGCTGACAGCTGCCGCGCGTGAAGATCACCGACATGCTCATGGAGGTGGATGAATGGATCGGGTTCACCCGCGACTTCACCCACCTGAAGACCGGCGACACGGCGAAGGATAAGAAGCTCTTGCTGACAACAATCCTGGCCGGCGGGATCAACCTTGTGCTGATCAAGATGGCCGAATCCTGCCCCGGAACCACCTATGTCAAATTGTCCTGGCTTCAGGCATGGCACATCCGGGACGAAACCTACTCCACCGCACTGGCCAAACTGGTCAATGCCCAATCCCGCCAACCCCTCGCGGGGTACTGGGGCGATGGCACCACCTCGTCCTCGGACGGCCAGCGTTTCAAGGCCGGCGGGAGGGCCCAAAGCACCGGCCATGTGACTCCCAAATACGGTATAGAGCCGGGGCGGATGTTCTACACCCACATCTCGGACCAGTACTCGCCCTTCAGCGCCAAGGTCGTCAACGTCGGCGTCCGCGACTCGACCTATGTCCTTGACGGCCTTCTCCATCACGATTCGGATCTGCGCATCGAGGAGCACTACACGGATACGAACGGGTTCACCGAACATGTGTTCGGTCTGATGCACCTGCTCGGATTCCGCTTCGCCCCAGGCATCCGCGACCTCGGCGAGACCAAGCTATACATCCCCAAATCGGACACCGCCTACGATGCACTCAAGTCACTAATCGGTGGCCCACTCAATACCCAGGCGATCCGGGCCCATTGGAACGAGATCCTGCGGTTGTCCACCTCCATCAAACAAGGCACTGTGACCGCTTCACCGATGCTGCGCAAGCTTGGCAGCTAACCACGCCAAAACGGCCTGGCCGTGGCTCTGCGCGAACTGGGACGGATCGAACGCACCCTGTTTATCCTGGACTGGTTCCAGAGCGTCGAACTACGCCGGCGGGTCACTGCCGGGCTGAACAAGGAAGAAGCGTGCAACGCCCTCGCCAGGGCCGTGTTCTTCAACCGGCTCGATGAAATTCGGGATCGCGGATTCGAGCAACAACGTTACCGCGCCTCCGGACTCAATCTTCTCACCGCCGACATCGTACTCTGGAACACTGTCTACCTCGAACGAGCCACAAACGCGGTCGGCAGCTACGATCCGGAATTCGACGACGCGCTCCTGCAATACCTCTCACCCCTGGGCTGGGAACACATCAACCTCACCGGCGACTACACCTGGCGCAACAACGCCAGACCAGGCACCGGCAAATTCAGACGCTTGCGCCCCACCAGGCAGCCTTAGCGTACGCTATTTTCCGTTTCCTGAAGCCACCCCAAGCTCAGGGAACTGGCCCCTTCGCTAGAGCTGCACGCGCACAGCGCGAAAAGTGCGGCGGCCAGCAGCGCGCCGGCGCGTAAAGGGGTTACTCGATCACCGGTCCGGATTCTTGATGGCATGCACCGAACAATAGCAACTTCTCTTCGGCAGCCGCATTAAAGGGCGAAGCCCCGATCCTTACCGAAGGATCGGGGCTTCGCAGCTGCGCGCTGGCGACTTAGGCGTTAGCTGCCTGTGCCTGCACTGCTGGAACTGCTACCGGGTGGGTGCCTGCGATTGATTCAATCACGCGGACAACCTGGCAGGAGTAGCCGAATTCGTTGTCGTACCACACGTAAACGATGGCGTTCTTATCCGAAACGATGGTGGCCAAACCATCAACGATACCCGCGCGGCGTGAGCCGACGAAGTCCGAGGAAACGACCTCAGGGGAATCGATGTAGTCGATCTGGCGGTGCAGGCTGGAGGTCAGCGAAGCTTCACGCAGGTAAGCGTTCAGCTCCTCCTTGGTGGTCCCGTTCTCCAGGTTCAGATTCAGGATCGCCATGGAAACATCCGGGGTCGGTACGCGGATGGCGTTGCCGGTCAGCTTGCCTTCCAGCTCCGGGAGGGCCTTGGCCACTGCCTTGGCGGCTCCGGTCTCGGTGATGACCATGTTCAGGGCCGCCGAACGGCCGCGGCGCTCGCCCTTGTGGAAGTTGTCGATCAGGTTCTGGTCGTTGGTGAACGAGTGAACGGTTTCGACGTGCCCGTGGATAACGCCGAACTTGTCGTTCAGGGCCTTCAGCACCGGGGTGATGGCGTTGGTGGTGCACGAGGCGGCGGTGACGATCTTGTCCTCGGCGGTAATCCAGGAATCGTTGATGCCGTGCACGATGTTCTTCAGATCGCCCTTGCCCGGTGCGGTGAGCAGGACCCGGGCGACGCCCTTGGCCTGCAGGTGCTGGGACAGGCCAGCCTCGTCGCGCCAACGACCGGTGTTGTCCACCACGATGGCATTGTTGATGCCGTACTCGGTGTAGTCAACGGTGGTTGGGTCGTTCGAGTAGATGACCTTGATCAGCGTTCCGTTGGCCTGGATGGTGCTATTGGCTTCGTCAACGGTGATCGAACCGTCGAAACGGCCGTGCACAGAGTCGCGGCGCAGCAGCGAGGCGCGCTTGATGATGTCATCATCCGAGCCCTTGCGCACCACGATGGCCCGCAGGCGCAGGCCGTAGCCGCCGCGCTCGATGAGAATGCGGGCCAGCAGGCGGCCGATGCGCCCGAAACCGTAGAGGACTACGTCCTGTGGCTCAACGTCCGAAGCGCCGGCCTGGCCGACCTTGTCGCCGAGCTCTGCGGTCAAGAATGCGTTCAGGTCCTGCGAACCAGATTCGATGAACTTCTTGTTCAGGCGCCCCAAGTCAACGGAAACCGAACCGAGGTTCAAGGTCTCAATTGCTTCAAGGAGGGGCATGGTGGTCGTCAAGGCCAGTTCCTTGCCATCGATCCGGCGCACGACGCGGTGGGCCTTGATGATGTCAATTGCGGACTGGTTGATCAACTTGCGCCCGTAGATGGAGGTCACCACATTGTTCTTGCGGTAAAGACGTCCGATCAGCGGAATCATGGCCTCGGCGAGCTCTTCGCGCCCGCTCCATTCTTCCTGGGCAACGACAGACTGCTGGGTCACAGAAAATCCTTCCAATTCAGCCGACTTACAGATCCATAAAGTCGGTTGGCACCGTGAGAAGCACCATTGCTTTTGCGGTGGCGCGGGGTAACAGGATCATCCCCGCAAGTACGTATCCATTCTAGACGGTGCGCCCCGGTTGCGGGGCTGGACGCCTGTGAATCATCTCACCCGAGGTGAGCGGATGGTGAATGGGATGACCGATACGCCGGGTTCTGTCCGCTTGCGCGGTGACGATCATCTATCTACGACTGCCGTTGCCGACAGCCTCTAGCGGTCCACCCGACTGCATGGGGCGAACAGCCCTCATAACGCAGTCTGTCTGACCTTGCTCCGAGTGGGGTTTACCAAGCCGTCCCGGTCACCCGGGACGCTGGTGGTCTCTTACACCACCGTTTCACCCTTACCAGGTAGCCTGGCGGTCTATTTTCTGTGGCACTAGCCTGCGGGTTGCCCCGAGTGGGCGTTACCCACCACCCTGTTCTGTGGAGCCCGGACGTTCCTCGGGCCGTTTGCACGGCACGCGATCGCCTAGTCATCCCATTCGTTAACCATTCTAGCCCCGCTAATTTGCGCGCGCCGACATCGACTATGAGCCGCTGGCCACAGTGATGGCCGGATAGTGGTACCCCTCCAGCAGCCGCAGCCAGATTTCGCTCACGGTCGGGTAGGCCGGGACCGCATGCCATAACCGGTTCATGCTCACCTCACCGACTATCGCGATCGTTGCCGCATGCAGCAGCTCGGAGACATCCTGCCCCACAAAGGTCGCACCGATGACCACCTGGCGCGTCTGCTCGACGACCAGCTTCGCCCGCCCCGCGGTAGCGTCCGCGTGCAGGCTGGCTCCCGCCACGGCGCCCAGATCCAGCTCGACCACCCGGATATCCAGCCCCTTGCCGCGCGCCTCGTGTTCGGTCAGCCCGACGGCCGCAACCTCCGGGTCGCTGAAAACCACGCGCGGCACCGCCGCATGATCGGCCGTCGCGGCATGCTTCGCCCAGGGTTCGCCCGAAACCGGTGCGCCCTCCAGCCGCGCGGCGATCGCCTCCGCCGCGGCCCGCCCCTGATATTTCCCTTGATGGGTCAGCAGCGAACGCGAATTGACGTCGCCCACGGCGTACAGCCAATCGGTGCCGGCCACGCGCATCGTGTCATCGACACTCAACGCACCGTGCGGGTCCAGGCCCAGCGCTTCCAGACCGAGGCCTTTCGTGTTCGGCCGCCTGCCGGTTGATACCAGCAGCTCCTCGGCCCGAAGCTGGGTGCCGTCCTCCAAGTGGACGCTCACGATTCCTTGCCCGTCTCGCGCCACGCGCACCGGCGTGTCGCCAAAGCGCACCTGCACGCCTTCGCCGCTCAGGGCCGCCGAGACCAGCTCACCGGCGAAAGGCTCTTCGCGGCTCAATAAGGCCCCGCGGGAGAGCATCGTGACCTCGGAGCCGAGGCTGGATAAGGCGAAGGCAAGCTCGGTGCCCGCCACGCCTCCGCCGATGATGATCAAACGCGGCGGCACCTGCGCCGTTGCCGTCGCTTCCCGGGTGCCCCACGGATTAGCTTCGGCCAACCCGGGTATAGCGGGCAGCACCGGGACGGATCCGGTGGCCAGGGCGACGGCACAAGCCGAGTACTGCCTGTCCCCGACCTGCACGAGGCCGGGGGCGGCCAGAGAACCATGGCCGCGGATCAGCTCGATCCCCGCCGAGGCCAGCCAGTCGACCTGACCTGCGTCGCTCCAATTGCTGGTGAATGAATCGCGTCGGGCGAGGACCGCTTCGGCATCGAGGCCGCCGGTGATCGCTTCGCGGGCCCCGGGCAGCCGGCGTGCCGCACGCAGCGCGTGTCCGCTGCGCAGCAGGGCCTTGGACGGCATGCACGCCCAATAGGAGCATTCTCCGCCGACCAGTTCGGCCTCGACGATGGCCACGCGCAATCCGCGTTTGGTTGCGTAGTCGGCGACGTTCTCGCCGGCCGGTCCGGCGCCGAGCACGATCAAGTCATAGTCCCGCTCGGCGCTAGCAGGCATTGCGGTTTCCGGCGATTCGGACATGCTCTTTCCTCACTGTGGTGACTGCTTGCAGGCTTGTGGTCCCAGCGTAGCCAGCGGTGCCCGTTTGGTACATGCCCCGGATTCGCCCGGCGCCGGCGCCGCTGAAAGAAACGGAGGTTGATCTCCGATAAGCTGGAAGGCGTGCTTATTCTGTTGCCGCCTTCCGAAGGCAAGACCGCCCACGCCGAAGGCGCTGTGTTTGAAATCGAAGACCTCTCCTTCCCGGAGCTCGTCGCCGAACGCGGTCAGGTCCTGTCGGCTCTCGCGGAAATGTCGGCTCGCGAAGATGCCATGGAAGTTCTTGGCGTGGGAGCGTCGCTGGCCAAAGAGGTAGCCCGCAATATCAATCTGCATACCGAACCTTCCGCCCGGGCGCACGAGATCTACTCGGGTGTGCTCTTCGAAGCCTTGAATTATGCTTCGCTGGATGAATCCTCGCAGCGGCGCGCCGACGAATCGATTATCGTGGTATCCGCCCTCTGGGGTGCCGTGCGCTTTGCGGACCGGATCCCGCCCTACCGGTTGTCCATGTCGGCGAAGCTCGAACCGCTGGGCAAGCTGGCCAGCTGGTGGAAGAAGCGGCTGACGCCGGTGCTTGACGAGGTCGCCGCCGGGCAGCTGATCGTGGATGCACGCTCCAGCACCTACGCCGCCGCGTACAAACCGAGCAATGGCAATTGCGTTGCGGTGAATGTGTTCCAGCTGCGCAATGGCGTCCCGAAGGTGGTTTCGCATTTCGCCAAGCACACCCGTGGCGAGGTCGCGCGCTTCTTGGTGGAGCAGCCCGTTGCCCCGCAGAACCCGGAGGAACTACTCGCGCTGGCCAAGACCAAATGGGAAGCGACTCTAGTCGAAGACAAAAAGGGCCTCGCGCTCAACATCCTGCTTTCCGCGGATCACCAGTTCACCACCGCAAAATAGCGGTTCAGTTGGGGCGACTTCTCCAGAGGGGCTCGGCTGATCGAGCCCGACCATTGGCAGTAACTAGTCGTTGACTGCCCGTCTTCGCAGGGCTCTTCTTGCCGAGGCGTTCTCTTCCCTGCTCGTCGACCTCGCAGTGCAAGCAGGACGACTCTGAGCATATGGCACCCTTCATCGGAGAGGTTGCGTCACCCTACCGTGATTCTAAAAATCACTGGTTCACCTGCAATTCTCTTTCGCGACATGATCTTGGAGTTAGCTGAATCCATCGGTCAAATTCCTGGCCGGATCACACTCTCACGGCGCGAAGGTAGAAATGTCTCCAAAGTTGAACGCCCAACCGTGGTTACGCCGCGGCTCGGTGACCGCAGCAGTTATCGCCCTGCTGGGAAGCACATTCGTCCCAGCCCAAGCAGCCCCAAACGATTCAGCCAAAGAATCGGAAAATTCGGTGGTAGTTTCCACCGGTAGCACGCAATGGAAATATCTGGAGGATGGCACTGATCCTGCAGCAGGAAAGCCAAATCTGGAAGCCTGGACGGCTACCGATTTCGACGATAGCACCTGGAAAAGCGCAGCTGGCAGCTTCGGCGCAAAAAATGGTTCACTAGGCGCGGTAGGCCCCTACACTCCAAAGACATTGCTGAACCATTACCTCGGCGGACAAACCGGCACTGCTACCCCGGCATATTTCTTCCGAACCCAGTTCGAGTTGCCGGAAGGCAACGCGGATGATTTCCTGACTATCACCGGCGAGGTAGTTTACGATGATGCCTTGGTCATGTGGATCAATGGCACAAAGGTGGCCGGATTCCTCGATGAACGGCTCACCGGCGAAAGCAACCAAGAATACGCCGGTGCCAGCAACGGTAATCCGGTATCAAGTAGCTTCGAGGTTCCAGCGGATGTGCTTGTCGACGGGGTCAACACGGTCGCGATCAGTCTGCACAATGACCGTGCCGGCAGCTCCGACATCTACCTAGATGTTCCCGAGCTGAGCCTGAACGTCACCGAGAATATCGACCCGATCTCGCGGGTCATCCTGACCCCAACAGAGACTCCGGATAAGTCCCAATACGTTTCTTGGATGGCCGGCAGCGCCAGCGACGAGACTGGTGCGGTCGAAATCCGCGAAGCATCGGGCGATAACGTCGTGACCGTAGCTGCAGAATTCGTCGACCCGGTTAACGGAAACCCACTGCCGCACTTCTCAGCTGAAATCAAAGACCTCAAGCCCGGCACGAAGTACTCCTACCGCGTGGCCAACGGCTCCAACACCAGCGAATGGAACACCTTCACCACAGCTGACACCTCGATCACCGATTTCCAATACATATACTACGGTGATGCGCAGATCGGCCTCGACACCACGTGGCCAAAGGTCGTCTCCCAAGCCCAAGCGACCGCGCCCGACGCCGTCGGTTCGGTCCACGCCGGTGATCTGATCAATACCGGCAGCAATGAGAATGAATGGAACAACTGGTTCACGGGCATGGAACAGTCCGCCGCCACTTCAAACGTGATGGCAGCACCGGGCAACCACGAGTACTCCGGGGATAACAAACTCAGCTCGTGGAAAGCCAACTTTGAATACCCGAGGAACAACCCGTCGGTGGAAACAGCTGGCGAGCTCGCCGAGCTCACCATCGGCGATACGGCCGCAGCCGCGCAGTACCGCGCACTCTTTGAGCACTGGACCACTTTCGCCGAAGAAACCGTGTACTACACCGATTATCAAGGCGTCCGGTTCATCACCGTTAACGCTACCCGCGACGCGGGTTTCCTCACTCCGGATAACCTGCCAACCTGCTCCGGCGCTGACTGCCCAGCAAGTAAGATCTCCACCCTCTGGGTGCAGTTCCAGGCAGCTTGGATGGATCACATCCTGGAAAACAGCGAATCAAAGTGGAACGTTGTCACCTTCCACCAGCCTGTCTATTCGGCTTCGGCGGGCCGCAACGAACCGGTGCTTCGCGATGAATGGGTACCAGTTTTCCAGAAGCACAACATCGATCTCGTACAGATGGGCCACGACCACGTTTACTCGCGTGGCTACAACAATGAGGATGCCACCGACTTTGCTGGTGTCACCGACGGCCCGGTGTATATCGTGTCGAACTCTGGCGCTAAGCACTACGACCTGGCCGACGAAAACGACAACGTCTGGACGCAGAACAATGCCACCCAGGTGAAGCGTGGCGAGGACTTCACGACCTACCAGGTGATCGATGTCGCCGAGGATACTTTGACCTACAAGTCCTACCTGGCAGAAAAGACCGCGACCTCCACCACCGATCTGGCAATTGGAGAGGTCTACGACAGCTTCACCGTGACCAAAAACGATTCCGGCACCAAGTGGGTAACCGAGGCTGGGGTCGACATTCCCGTGATCGAGGAAGAGATCGATGTGGAGCTGAGCGTGTCGAGCCGATGCATCGGCAAGAACACGATGCTCAACGTGAACGCGACGAACAATGAAGATTCACCGATTAGCCTGCAGGTTTCCAGCGAGTTCGGAATCAAGAAGATGAACAACGTCGGCTCGGGCAAGTCCGCTTCGGCTCCATTCAACGCTGGAAAGGCACCATTGGAGGCTGGCAGCGTCACCGTGAAAGCAACCCACGGTTCAGCTGAACTCACCAAGGAAGTTTCCTACGAGGCATTGAGCTGCAAGTAGGCATGAGAGTTGGGAAGAAAATCTAGCGGCTTAGGGAAATAACCGCTTGGAAATAGTTGTGGTCGGCAACCCTTCAGGGGTAACCGGCCGCTAACACAAGCCCTAGGATACGCAATGCCCCCTAGATTGAGTTCGTGGGGACTTTGTCCTACTGACGAGGGGTCTAATTTATGATTAGCGTATGCTTCAACTTTTCTATAGCGCCGCTGAAACCGTAACTTCAGCGGCTGAACAAGCAGCCTCCGCGCCTCCAAGTCTTTTCTGGACAATCATTGCCAGCGCCTTTGGCGGTGCACTCATTACAAGTGGTGTGACGATTTGGGCAAAGTTTGCCGAATCTAAAGCTGAGTATCGCAAGTGGTTAAGAGACGAAAAATTGAGCACGTATGTGGAATACCTTGAGCTAATCACACTGCTAAAGACAAGGGAATCACGTAAAGGTGAACGTTCGGATCACGTTAAAAACATCCTTACTCGCGTCGTAGGAATAATATCGCGAGTTGATCTCCTCGCTCCCAAATCGATCAGCGACAAGTGCGATGAACTCCGCATTTGCGTCAATGCCGAATACGGAACAGTAGAGCGTAATAGATTTCCGTCACTCCTGTCAGAATTACGAGTTCTCATGACACGGGATCTCCAAGGAAAACTGAAGGCTAAACATACGAGATAGATACGAAAACCCTCCTAGAAACTAATCTAGGAGGGTTTCCCCATGTCAACACACTGTCTCGTTTATTTCTTAAGCGAATAACCGCAGGTCGGCCACCCAGAGTTCGAGATGATGCAGCATCGCTACGGGGTGAGCACGAAGTCCCAAGGGTCGGAGTTTATCTGCGACACCTCGATCTCCACCTCGTGGCCCAGATCCTGCAAGACGTTCTGCAGCGCCCGGGCCCCGGCCGAAAGCCAGACCCATTCGGAGGCAAAATGCGACACATCGATGAGGTAAGGGTGTCCCCCATCGGCAGATTCACGGGCTTCGCTGGCCGGGTGGTGGCGCAAATCCGCGGTGACATAGACATCGGCCTTGTGCGCGCGCACCGCGTCAAAGAGGGAATCTCCGGCCCCGCCGCACAGGGCGACCTTGCGGACGATGCCCAGACGCTCACCGGCGACGCGGACGCCACCGGCTACCGCTGGCAGCACGGTATACACGCGTTCGGCGAAGTCCTCGAGCTTCATCGGCTTGTCGAGGTAGCCAACTCGTCCCAGGCCCTCTTCGGGCAGGCCGTCCTTGGTTTCGACCAGCGGCACGCAGTCTGTGAGGCCGAAGGCGTCGGCCAGGGCATCATTCACGCCACCGATCGCATTGTCGGCGTTGGTGTGGGCGGTCAACAAGGCGGTGCCTGTTTCGATCAGCCGGTGAATTGCCTCGCCCTTGAAGCTGGTGCCCGCCACCTGGGTCACTCCGCGCAATAACAGCGGGTGGTGGGTGATCAGCAGATCGGCGTCGCGTGCAATCGCATCGTTGATGACCTCCAAGGTCGGGTCCACCGCTAGGACGATCTTCGTCACCTTGGCGGTGGTGCGGCCGGTGACCAGGCCTACGGCATCCCAATCTTCGGCCAGCGACTGCGGCCACAGCTCTTCCGCGGCCTCAAGCACTTCGCCCAGGGTCGTGGCACCGGTTCTCGCGTCGGCCTCGACGTTCTCTGCCGCTTCATCGCTCACGGAAGACAGGTTGGCGGACGGGGAAGCAGGGTTCTTCTGCTCCGGATCCTGCGGGGTATTAGCCTTGCTCTGCATGCTTCCACCCTACGCGGTGCAGCCCGCTCAGGAACATAATGCAACGCCGCGACGTTATGGACTCTGTGAGTATTCTCAGATTAGACACGCCCCATCGTTTCTCTGCCCGAATGACCGTGGCGGACACCGAACTGACGACCTTTGTCCTTGCCGGAGGCTGCTTTTGGTGCCTCGACGCCGTGTACCAGCGCACTCGTGGCGTGCACGCGGTGCTCTCCGGGTACCAGGGCGGACATACCAGCAATCCGGATTACCGGCAGGTGTGTTCCGGCACCTCCGGCCACGCCGAGGTGGTTGCGGTCATCTTTGATGCACAGGTGGTTCCCGCCGAAGTCATCCTGGACATGTTCTTCACCGTGCACGACCCGACGACGCTCAACCGCCAAGGCTATGACGTGGGCACGCAGTATCGTTCGGCGATGTTCCCGTTGGATGAAAGCCAGCGCGAGGTCTTCGAGGCGAGCATGCAAAAGTACGCGGCACTCTACCCGGGACCGATCGTGACGACTATCGAGGAGTCGAAAGATTTCTACCCGGCCGAGCAAGTGCACCAAGATTACTACTCGGAGAACCAAGAAGTCGGGTATTGCCGAGTCATTATTGACCCGAAGCTCGCAAAAGTCAGGAAATATTACGCCCAATGGCTTAACGAGAGCTAAGCGGCGAGCGAGCCGATTAGGGTTAGCAGTGAAACTTTAA
Organism: Arthrobacter sp. MYb221; assembly: GCF_002979835.1. Classification (NCBI taxonomy): domain Bacteria; kingdom Bacillati; phylum Actinomycetota; class Actinomycetes; order Micrococcales; family Micrococcaceae; genus Arthrobacter; species Arthrobacter sp. MYb221. The sequence goes on from NZ_PCPW01000001.1 coordinate 304,992, forward strand.
GGACGAAACGCCGTATTCACGGCCTTCTCCAACCACCCTCGCCGGGCATCAGCGGCCTGCATCGAGTCACGTAAGGATTGCGTATACATGGGCAAGATCTACAACAACGTCACCGAGATCATCGGAAACACCCCCCTGGTGAAGCTCAACCGCTTAGGTGAAGGGCTGCCAGGCAGCGTCGCGGTGAAGCTGGAGTTCTACAATCCAGCCAACTCGGTCAAGGACCGCATCGGCGTAGCCATCGTCGATGCCGCCGAAAAGTCTGGTGACTTGAAGCCAGGCGGCACCATCGTTGAAGGCACCAGCGGCAACACCGGCATCGCACTGGCCATGGTTGGCGCGGCCCGCGGCTACAAGGTCATCCTGACCATGCCGGAGACCATGTCCACCGAGCGTCGCGTGATGCTGCGCGCCTACGGTGCCGAGATCGTGCTGACCCCGGGTGCCGACGGCATGCGCGGTGCGGTAGAAAAGGCCAAGGAAATCGTGGCCACCTCGGAGAACGCCATCTGGGCCCAGCAGTTCGCGAACACCGCGAACCCACAGGTGCACGCGGACACCACCGGCCCGGAGATCTGGGCAGATACCGATGGCAAGATCGACGTGCTCGTGGCCGGCATCGGTACCGGTGGCACCATCACCGGTGCGGGCCGCTACCTGAAGGAAAAGAACCCCAACCTCAAGATCGTTGCGGTCGAGCCAAAGGATTCACCAATCCTCAACGGCGGCAAGCCAGGCCCGCACAAGATCCAGGGTCTGGGCGCGAACTTCATCCCCGAGGTGCTCGACACCGACCTGTATGACGAGGTGCTCGACGCCTCGATCGAGGATTCGGTCTCGGTGGCACGTGACCTGGGCGTTAAGGAAGGCATCCTCGGCGGCATTTCCGCCGGTGCCGCCGTCTGGGGCGCCCTGCAGATCGCGGCCCGCGAAGAGAACGCCGGCAAGCAGATCGTCACCGTGATCCCCGACTTTGGCGAGCGCTACATCTCCACCCTGCTCTTCGATGACATCCGCGGCTAAGAAATAGTTTCTTTCTTCGCGAATAAATCGGCGTGACCCGTCGTTGGATCTTAATAGGTCCGCGGTGCGGTTTGCGCCGATTTGTCATGTGCCCAATTCAGCGGCACCTCAGCATGCAGCACGCACTAAGGTTGTTTATATGAGTTTTTTCTCCCGGTTACGTGAAGACCTCGCCAACGCCCGCTCCCATGACCCGGCAGCACGCAGCGATACCGAGAACTTCTTCGTGTATTCAGGATTGCATGCCATCTGGATCCACCGGCTGGCGCATAAGATGTGGCAGAACCCCTCGCTGCGCTGGCCGGCCAGGCTGCTCTCGCAGGCGAACCGTGCAATCACCGGCATCGAGATCCACCCCGGTGCCACGATTGGGCGGCGCTTCTTCATCGACCACGGCATGGGAATCGTCATCGGCGAAACCGCCGAGATCGGCGACGACGTGATGCTTTATCACGGAGTGACCCTGGGCGGCCGGTCGCTGGCCAAGACCAAACGCCACCCGACCATCGAGGACCGCGTGGTCATCGGTGCCGGCGCAAAGATCCTGGGCCCGATCACCATCGGCGCCGACTCGGCCGTTGGCGCGAACGCGGTGGTGGTCAAGGACGCACCGGCAGGTTCGATCGTCACCGGAATTCCGGCGCAGAACCGACCGCGCAAGCCAGACGAGCATAAGCCCGCGGTGGATCCTGCGGAGTATATCGACCCGGCGATGTGGATCTAATCCCCCGCTGAGACCCCTGCGGTGGCCCGGTGCCTTGGCATAGCAATTGCTGTGCCAAGGCACCGGGCCACCGGCATTTAACCTGCTCCACGAATAGGCGCCGGCAAGTTATGGCAACCAGTGGACTGCCCGATCTGGCCCCTGAAGGCGTTTCGCTAGCAGGCAGCCGAAGCGGCATTTGAGACCAACCACCTTCAGGGGCCGGGACACCGGACGGTAGACGAGCTTCCGCGCCGCTGCCTAGCTGCTCAGTTTACGGAGATTAGCGTCGACCAAGACACGTCGATCACGCATAGTCCATCGTCGGTTTCGCGATAAAAGACGTCTCCCGGATAGTCGGTGCCGGGCACTGCGCCTTCGGGAAGACCTTCTAGATTGATGCTCCACTGAGGGTCGAGCGCCACTTGATCAACCCAATGCCCCGCGAAGAACTCCTCCGGCTCGCCAGCGGAAAGCCCCGACCAATCGCTGGGCGCACCGAGATCCGCAACGGAATCCTCGCAGACAGCACCTGATGTTTCGCCCGATGCCAAATCGCTCACAAGCTGCTCGGTCGTTCGAATCACCTCGGCCCCATCGTTTCCCCAGATCAGGCTGTCAACTGCGCATCCAGTCAAAAATGCCGCGAGCGTACCTACCGAAATTCCGTACACGGCTCTGCGAATCGGTGTCATGCTCCAAACCTACCGCCCTGCTTGCCCATTCTGCGTATGAAAGCTGAGCAACGAATGTTAGCCGCGGGACCTGAATCCTTTTACTGAGGTAGCCTTTCGTTAACGTCCACCCGGAAGGTTCGAGAATGCGTATGCGTAGGATTTCTGCAGCGGTCATTGGCATCGGTGGGGTACTGGCCCTCACCGCGTGCTCCGGGCATAGCGGAATTCAGGCACTGGAGGAACAATTCGCTTCCGAGGATGCACTTCCCGCAGCGATTGATTTGGGAGACACCATTGACCGGGAAAGTTCAAGGCTCCTGACTACCCACGAACAGGTACGCTATTTCGCTGCGAGGTCAGCTGATTCCTCGATCGGATGCATCATCGTTGTTCCCCCAGACGCAGATCCCCATTGGTTTTCCGGCTGTGGTTCGCTGGGAGCAACCGACGTGATACTGACCGCGTCGGCTCCACCCAGCAACAGGGCGGCTTCCCTCGTCAGGGATGACTCTGACACGCGGGCGCTGGAATCCGAAGGATGGATCAGGATTCACGACAATGTCCTCATCCCCAGCCCGTAGCGACGTTCCTTCAACTTCTGCGGCCCCACCGCGACAAGGACAAGGACAACGGTTGAACGCTTAAAGCACCTGGGACCAACGCATACGCGTTGGTCCCAGGTGCTTTTTGGTGGAGCGAAAAGCTACTCGGCCAAGGTGTGCGACTCTTTGCCGCTGCCCGCGATGACCTCGACCTGCTCATCGGCAGGATCCTGTGCCTGCGCGCCGAGCTTGCCGCGGGTGAGCTTGTGCATGATCAACGCGATGGCGCCGTCGCCGGTCACGTTGGTGGCGGTGCCGAAGCTGTCCAGCGCGATGTAGGCGGCGAACATCAGGCCAACCTCGACCTCGCCGAAGCCGAGCATCTGCGCCAGCAGGCCAGCGGCAGCCGCGATGGCACCGCCGGGAACGCCAGGAGCGGCGATCATCATGACACCGAGCATCAGGATGAATGGCAGGAATGCGCCGAAGGAGACATTGCCGCCGGTGAGCAGCAGCACGGCCAGGGAGAAGCAGGTGATTTTGACCATCGAGCCGGAGAGGTGGATGGTCGCACCCAGTGGCACCACGAAGCCTGCCACCGAATCGGAGACGCCGTTCTTCTTCGCCGAGGCGAGGGTCACCGGAATGGTGGCCGCCGAAGAGGAGGTACCCAAGGCGGTGAAGTATGCGTCACGCATATTCCACAGCGCCTTCAGCGGGTTCTGCCCGGTCATCGAACCGGCCACCGTGTACTGGACCAGCAGCACCACAAGGGTCAGCGCGAAGGACACCACGGCCACGAGCAGGAACTTGGTCACCACGGTCACGGCCGAGCCGCTGGCCGAGAGATCAAGGAAGATTCCGAAGATGAACAGCGGCAGTGCCGGGACGATAATGCGGCGGATTACCATCTCGATGATGGTGCGGAATTCGACGGCACCGCGGAAGAGCACGGTGCTGCGGAATGCGGTCAGGCCGATGCCGATCACGAACGCGAGGATCAGCGCGCTCATCACACCGATGACTGGTTCCAAAACGATCTCGGTGGCCCCGTCGCCGGCGGATGTCACCAGCGAGATGTAGGCCTCGAACCCGGATCCGGAGTCCTCGCCGAGGGTTTCCACGCCGCCGCCGCTGAGCGAGGCGGTGAACAGCCAGCGGCCCACGAAGTAGGCGAGCAGGCCGGCCAGAACGGTGGAGGAGTAAGCGATCAGCGCCGTCACGCCGAGCCACTTACCGGCACCCTTGCCCAGCTCGGCGATCGCGGGCATCACCAGGCCCAAGATGATCAGCGGCACGATGAAGCTCAGGAATCCCGAGAAGATCGAGTTGTAGGTGAGGAATGCGCTGCCCAGCCACACCGGCATCACCGGCCCAAGCAGAATACCCAGGACGATAGCAACAAGGATCCACCCAAGCAGTGGGATCTTTTTCAACAGGTTCATGTGCTTCTTTCATGGTGACGAATGATGTGTGACGAGCTGAGGGGCGTCGAGACCACGGGTTTTGTGGCGCACGACATGCATCCACCATGTTATGGCCTGCACTCGGTTCTTAGAAACCATGAGCCAGGTCATATGGATGAGACGTGGCTCAATGCCGCCAACTCTCGCCTTTTGTCCAGAGAATCCCGCGCTTTGGCGAATCCACGCAGCGTTCCGTCTCCGAACAACGGTTAAACGCTAGCGCTCCAGCCCGTGGAGGGACACCAGGTTACCTGCACCGCGTCATATTCTGCCACGGCGCCACCCCCGGCTTTAATGAGAGACACCATCCTATCCGCCCATGACTTGGAGCACCTCGATATGTTTTCCGGGCTCAGCGCCTTCCCGCTCACTCCCCTGGTCGAGGACAGCCTCGACGAGCCACGCTTCACCGCGCTCATCGAGCGGCTATCTGGCAGCGGCGTCGACTCGATCACCGTGCTCGGTTCCACCGGCATGTACGCCTATCTCGATCCCGGCGAGCGCGCCCGGGCAGCCGAGCTGGCGGTGCCTGCCGCCAACGGAACACCGGTGTACGTGGGCGTCGGTGCGCTGCGCACCTCGCAGGTCTTGGCGAATGTGCGTTCGGCCGAGCTGGCCGGGGCCCAAGGACTGCTCCTGGCCCCGGTCAGCTATCAGCCGCTGACCGAAGATGAGGTGTTCGCCCTGTTTGCCGCGGTCTGCGCGGCGAGCACGCTGCCGGTGATCCTCTATGACAACCCGGGCACCACCCACTTCAGCTTCAGCCTGGAGCTCTACGCGCGCATTGGCGCCCTGCCAAATGTCGCGTCGATCAAGATCCCGCCACTGCCGGCTAACCCGCAAGCAGCACGCGAGCACGTCGCAGCCATCCGTTCGGTGATCCCGGCGGAGGTCACCCTGGGGATTTCGGGAGATGCCGTCGCCGCCGCGGGACTGGCCGCCGGATGCGACGGATGGTACAGCGTGCTCGCCGGGACCCTGCCGGAGCTGGCGCTGCGGATCTCCAAGCCGGCCAGCGAGTCAGACCATGAGCGTGCGCTCGCCGAATCGGGGCAGCTTGCCAGCCTGTGGGAGTTCTACACCGCCTGCGGCGGCAGCGCCCGCGCCATCGCGGGACTGGCCCGGGAACTCGGCATGGTCTCGGACTCCGCCCTGCCGGCCCCGTTGCACAATCTGAGCGAGGAACTGCGCACCCGGGCCAGGGAGCTGCTGCGGGAACTGGGTAGGATTTAGCTCATGACCCAGCATCCTGCAGATACCCACGACCTGATCCGCGTCCGCCAAGCACGGGAGAACAATCTGCAGGGGGTGGATGCGGACATCCCCAAGCGCCGCATCACCGCTTTTACCGGAGTCTCCGGCTCGGGCAAGTCTTCGCTGGTCTTCGGCACCATTGCCGCGGAGTCGCAGCGGCTGATCAACGAAACCTACACCTCCTTCGTCCAGTCCTTCATGCCCTCGATGCCGCGGCCCGATGTCGAGGTGCTGGAAAACCTGTCGGCGGCGATCGTGGTGGATCAAGAGCGCATGGGGGCGAACTCGCGCTCCACCGTGGGCACCGCCACCGACGCGTACTCGCTGCTGCGCGTGCTCTACTCGCGCTATTCCACGCCGAGCGCCGGTGGGGCCGGAGCGTACTCGTTCAACCTTGGCGAGGGGGCCTGCGCGACCTGCGAGGGATTTGGCACCGAGGCGAGCATCGACCTGGACGAACTGCTCGACTGGGATAAAACGCTGGCCGAGGGCGCCATCACGGCCCCGAACTTCGCCCCGGATTCCTGGCTCTGGCAGACGCTGACCGCGGGCACCGAGCCGGACCTGCAGGTGAAGCTCAAGGACATGCCCAAGGACATGCTGGAGCGGATGCTCTACGCGGAGCCGGGCAAGGTCAAGCTCAACGGGGCGAATATGAGCTACTCCGGGCTGATCACCCGGATCAAGTCCAACTACATCCACTCGGGCCGGGAGATCAAGCAGGCGCATATCCGGGATTGGATCGAGCGGATCTCCACCACCGCACCCTGCGCGGCCTGCAACGGCTCGCGGTTGAGCGAGAAGGCGCGCGCCTCGAAGATTGCGGGCCTGGGCATCGCCCAGATGACCGCCATGCAGGTTACCGACCTGCATGCGGAGCTCGTGAAGCTGGTGATCGAGGACGCCGCTCCGCTGCTGGCCAATCTGCGCGCGATTCTCACCTCCATGATCCAGATCGGCTTGGGCTACATTTCCCTGGACCGCCCGGCCGGCACCCTCTCCGGAGGCGAGTCGCAGCGCGTGAAGATGATCCGCCATCTGGGCAGCGCGCTTTCCGATGTCACCTACGTCTTCGACGAACCCACGGTGGGATTGCACCCGCACGATATCCAGCGCATGAACCACCTGCTGCGCGACCTGCGCGACAAGGGCAATACGGTGCTGGTCGTCGAGCACAAGCCCGAGGTCATCAAGATCGCCGACCATGTGATCGACCTCGGCCCCGGCGCCGGGCTGCACGGCGGCAATATCAGCTACGCGGGCAACCTCGAAGGCCTGCTGGCCAGCGACACGGTGACCGGCAGGCACTTCTCCGCCCGGGTGCCAATGAAGCAAAATGTGCGCAGCGGCAAGGATCCGCTGCAGATCCGCGCGGCCAGCACGCACAACCTGAAGAATATCGACGTGGACATCCCGCGCGGCGTGCTGTGCGCGATCACCGGGGTGGCCGGCTCCGGAAAGTCCACGCTCATCCACAGCACCATCTCCAAGCGCGAGGACGTCGCGGTGGTGGACCAGTCCGCCATTCGCGGCTCCCGGCGCAGCAACCCGGCAACCTACACCTCGATCCTGGATCCGATCCGCGCGGCCTTCGCCAAGGCCAATTCCGTCAAGCCGGCGCTGTTCAGCGCCAATTCGGAAGGGGCCTGCCCGAACTGCAACGGGGTGGGCTTCACCTACACCGATCTGGCCACCATGGCCGGAGTGCAACTGCGCTGCGAGGTCTGCGAAGGCAAGCGCTACACCGCGAAGGTCCTCGAATACCGCTTGGACGGGCTGAACATCGCCGAGGTGCTCAACCTGAGCATCGAACAAGCGTTCGAACAGCTCAAGGTCCCCAAGGCCAAGGCCATGCTCGAACGGCTGAACCAGGTGGGCCTGGGCTACATCAAGCTCGGCCAACCGCTGAACACCCTCTCCGGCGGCGAACGCCAGCGCCTGAAGCTGGCGATCAACCTGGGCAAGGGGCAGGGAACCTACATCCTGGACGAACCCACCACCGGCCTGCACATGGCGGACGTGGACCGGCTGCTGGGATTGCTCGATGAAATGGTGGACGAAGGCAATACGGTGATCGTGATCGAACACCACCTGGCCGTGGTCGCCCACGCGGACTGGGTGATCGATCTGGGCCCGGGCGCCGGCCACGACGGCGGCAGCATCGTCTTCGAAGGGACCCCGGCGCAGCTGGCCGGCTCCGGCACGCTCACCGGCCAGCACCTGGCCGAATACACCGCCGGCTAGCCCATGGACTTCACCCTGCGCGCCCCCGAACCGGCGGACGTCGAGACGCTTGCCCAGCTGCATACCCGCTGCTGGAAGCAAAGCTACGCCAACCAGCTGCCGGCCGATTACTTCACCCCGGAGCAGCTGGAGTCACGGCGCACCCTCTGGGGGCGTCTGCTCGCCGACCAGAACCCGGCGCTGCGCCGGGTCGTGGCCGAGTCGCAAGGAGAACTGGTGGGTTTCGCGCTCGCCGGGCCGGGACTGGATGGCGAAGACCGGCTGCAGCTGTACAGCCTGTACTTGCTGGCCCAATGCCATGGAAGCGGCATCGGGCAGGGGCTCTTGGACGCGGTGCTGGGAGACGAGCCGGCGGTGCTGTGGGTGGCCCGGGGCAATCCACGGGCCACGGCGTTTTATCGGCGCAACGGATTCGCCTTCGATGGGGCCGAAAAGACGGATCCCGGGCTGCCGCAAATGATCGAATTGCGCATGCTTCGCTGAGCGAATCCGCACGGGCCTACAATGAAGTTCGGTGGAGTGACCGCCGGTTCGAGTTCTCTGCGTGAGGTGAACTGCGATGGAGGAGAATAAGTCCCGGATCGTTAGAGGCTACCGGCAGGATGCGCAAAACCTGCAGCGCTTGCTGCGCACCGCCAGCCGGGCCGACCTGCGCCGAAGCAGCAACGGCACCGGCTGGAGCAATGAGCAGCTGCTCTGCCACATGGTCTTCGGCTACATGGTAGTCCGCGCGCTGATCCCCCTGGTCCACGTCCTGGTGCGCTGCCCGGCCGGGGTGCAGTCCGGATTCTCCCGGCTGCTGAACGCCACAACCCCGCTATTTCATCCCGTCAACTACGCCGGCTCCTGCGCGGCGGCGCTGGTGTTCAACCACCGGCGCATGGAGCGCCGGCTGTGGCTGACCATCAATGCCCTGGAGCGGAAGCTGGATCGGGAGAGCCCCGCCGCGCTCTTGCGGCGGGCGGATTTCCCGGAGCGCTGGGACCCGTTTTTCTCCCGGACGATGACGCTATCCGAGATCTACGCCTACCCCAGCCGGCATTTCGCATTCCATGCCCGGCAGCTGAGCCTTCGGCCCTAGCTATTCGCTGGTGAAGATCTTCAAGACCTCCGGGTCGCTGTCGCGCCCCAGCTTCTGGTCGATCCTGAGCGCCAGCTGCGCTTGGCGCATCATGGTCTCGTGCTCGGGGCGCAGCTCCGGATTCAAGCGTATTCCCATGGAGCTAAAGCGCCGCGACTTGCTCAGCGCGAGATCCTTGACCATGTCGTGGATCATCGCCAGATCCTCGGGCTGCACCTTCCAGCGCAATCTGCTCAGCCGCTCCCACTCGCGGCGCTGCTCCGCGTCCAGGCCATCGGGCAGCTCGCCCTGGCCCTGGAGGTGCGCAAGCATGGTGGTGCCCAGGTTCTGCTCAACGGTGCTGTCGGACAGGCAATGGTTGACGGCGTTTTCCACGCGTACCCACCATTGCTCGGCGCTCTTTATTTTTGTCCGGAAGCGCAGGGCCCTGAGCGCCACAAAAGCACCCACCGCGGCCACCAGGACGGCGAGCAGCGGGGCGAGCAGCAGCAGCTCCGCTACCGCCCCGGAGGTCGAATCCAATCCATACATGATCCGATCCTAACCCGGTGGGCACTCCTTGTGGCTGGCCAGGACAATTAAATGCGGACCAGCATCTTGCCGGTGTTTGCGCCGCGCAGCATGATCCGCCAGGGCCCAACAAGCCGGCCGGGCTCCGAGCGCTATCGCCAGCGCGCGGCCAGCGTCGGTTTCAATAGCGAGTGCTCGGACGCGCGATGCTCCGGCACTGTTCACTTCAGGGCTTCGACGTACCGCGGCCGACGGCCGAGGCGAAGTAGAAGTCCAGCATTTCGTTCAGCGGCTGGGCATTCCCCCGAAGCCGGCTGCGAAGCGCGGCGCCTTCCCAGCAATCCACCAAGAGTGTCGCCATGATTCGGGGGTCGGCCCCGGCCGCAACCTCGCCGCGTTCGATAGCCAGCTGGAGGCAGGCCGCGATGCGTTCGGCAATCTGGGTCAGGCACCCATCGATCTTGCGCCGGAACACCTCGCTGACCCCAGAGAGTTCCTGGCCCAAACCTCCCAGGAGACAGCCCAGATAGCCCTCCTCGCGGTAGCTCTGCTGGGTCAGCTCGAAGAATGCCCGCACCCGGTCCAGCGGAGCAAGATGCTCATCGGTCAGGCATGTATCGAGACCGTCGTGCACCCCGCGCATGTACTGCCCGATGACTTGGAGCGCAAAATCTTCCTTGTCCCGGAAATGATGGTAGAAGGAGCCTTTCGGCGTGCCGGTGGCCGCGAGCAGTGCCTGGATACCAAGATCGTTGTAGCCCTGCTTCAGCAGCATCGGCATCCCCGCATCGAGCAAGAGCTGCTTGGTCGGATGGTGCATTTGACCAGACGGTGCGTCCACGAGGGGTTAGCCACCGACTTTCTTGATCATATGGTCGATAACCTCGCTGTGCGGCTGCTCCGGACTGAACATGACGATTTGGGCATCTGCATCGACGCGCACGTTATGGCCCGACGGCCAGTAGAAGAGATCATGGGCGGCGACCGTTTCCTGAGCGCCCAGGGAATCCGTCGTGGTGATCCGGCCTTGCAGCACGTAGCCCCAATGCGGGCATTGGCACAGATCGCCTTCCAGTCCCTCGAACAACGCGGTGGTGTCCACGCCCGCGGCGAGGGTGAAGTATTCACCACTGATGGACTCGAATCCGCTCCCGTCGCCGAATCCCTTGCGCTGACGGATCACCGCGCCGGGAATTTCCATCCTGACTTCGACATCGTCCCTTGCCACACGCATGATTCTTCTCCCTTGAAGAAATACTGCATCAAATTAGACCGGTCGGTCTATTTCCACTCTACGCTTCACTCCGGCGCTCTCCTAGGGGTAGGCGCCAGATACTTTCTCGGCTTTCCGCGGCCTCCGTTGCGATGCGCACCGGGAACCGCAAGGTGGCCTGCGAGAATCGAGTTTTTAAGCACGCCCGCAATTTGCACCGATCGGGGCGAGCGGTGACCGGCCAAGTTCCGAAGCCTGCGAATTTCGCCTCGCCAAGCATGGTTGAATCCCCAGGCCCGCGGATTGGCTCACCGAATCACGCATGGTCTTGGTCGGCAAAATTCTCAATGCACTCTGGCAGCGACGGGAGACAGCAGGAGCGCAACTGGGCTCTGCAAAGTCATTGCAGAGCCCAGTGGCACTCACTTCATGGTGCTGGCGGCTAGATCCGCACCAGCATCTTGCCGGTGTTGGCGCCGCGCATCATGTCCAGGAACGCATCCACGGTGTGCTCGATGCCGTCGACGATGGTCTCGTCGTAGGCGATCTTGCCCGCGGCGAACCAATCCCCCATTTGCTGCCCGAATTCTCCGGACAGGTGCAGGTAGCTGGAGAGGGTGAAGCCCTGCAGCTTGAGCCCGCGGGTGATCAGGTTGGCCATATTGTCCGGTCCGGCGGCTTTTTCGGTGGTGTTGTATCCGGAGATCGCCCCGCACAGTGCGGCGCGTCCACCGTCGTTGAAGGAAGCTAGCGCCGCTTCGAGATGCTCGCCTCCGACGTTGTCGAAGAACACGTCGATTCCCTCGGGAGCGGCGGCGGCCAGTTGGCCGCGCACATCGCCATCCTTGTAGTTGAACGCCGCGTCGTAGCCGTACTTGCTGGTGAGCAATTCGACCTTCTCGGCGCTGCCGGCAGAACCGATGACCCGCTTGGCTCCGAGCAGCTTGGCGATCTGTCCGGCCGCGGTACCCACGGCACCTGCGGCGCCGGAAATGAAGACCGTCTCCCCGGCCTTCAACGAGGCAATCTCGGTCAGGCCAACATAGGCGGTCAACCCGGTCATCCCAAGGATATGCAGGCGCAATGACAGGGGCATGCCCGGAATCTCGGGAACCTGGCTGAAGCTGGAGGCTTCTTCCTGGACGGTATCGGACCAGCCGTGCTGGTGGAGCACCACCGTTCCGACCGGCAGCTCTTCGGCTGCGGACTCGACGACGCGGCCGATCGCGCCTCCCGTGATCCGTTCGCCAATCCCGTAGGGCGCAACGTAGGAACGCGCGTCGCTCATTCGTCCGCGCATATATGGGTCAACGGATAGGAATTCGTTGCGTACTCGCACCTGGCCGGCACGCAGCGGCCCGAAGGCGCTGGTGGTGACGTTGAAGTTTTCGGCAGTTGGCCAGCCGGTGGGACGGCTAGCTAGCTGGATCTGCGTACTGGTAAATTCGCTCATCCTGATGAGTACCTTTCTGGGGGCGGTTGTCGGGTACGGAAATAACCTAGAGGGCCAGACCGAGGATCATGAAGATCACCGCGAGGAGCGGCAGCACTCCCTGCTTCAGCGCCGCGGAGGCCTTGTCCGGACTGGAGATCAGCAGTACCGTGGCGGCAAGCACCATGGAACCGGCACCGGTGAGCACCAAGGTGGCTGCGATCACCGGCTGGCCCATGAGGAAAAGCACCACACCGAGCAAAACCGCGATTCCGAGGAACAGGTTGTAGAAGCCTTGATTGAAGGCCAGTTCCTTGGTGGCCTTCGCTTCCGCCTCGCTGGTTCCAAAAATTGCGCGCGCTCGCGGGGTGGTCCACCACACGGATTCCATCAAGAAGATGTAGACGTGAATGATTGCTGCCAACGCGCCAAGCACGAGTCCGGTAATAACCATGATGGAGGGCTCCCTACGGGCTTAGTGGCCCAAGTTATTTTGTAATGACCATTTCAATATATACTGGAATGGTCGTTACCGAAAGTGGAAAGGTATGTGATGGCAAGAACACTAGCTTTCGACCGCGCGGAAGTCATCGAAAATGCTCGCTCGGTTTTCTGGTCGAAGGGCTTCGAGGCTACCTCGGTGCCCGAGCTCGAAGCCGCCACGGGACTCAGCCGCTCGAGTATCTACAATTCCTTCGGTTCCAAGCGTGGCCTGTTCGATGCGGCTGTCGTCAGCTACCTCGAAGAAATCGTGCGGCCTCGGCTGCTCCCGCTGCTCGCAGACCAGGTTCCGGCCTCGGCGCTCACCGACTACCTGCAGGGGCTCGCCGCCGTTTTTGCCCGCCCAGAATCCCTGCCCGCCGCGCATGGCTGCCTGTTGATCAATACCGCCAGCGCACCTTTGGCCCAGGACTCGAAGATTTCGCGCATCATCGGCGAATACCGCGCCGAGTTGCAGGCCGCGATACTCCGTGGCGTGGCCAGCGCGCTGCCCGAGGCGAGTGCGGAGCGCGCGGGCATGCTGAGCACCGCGATCACCGGCCTTGTGGTCGCATCTTTCGCCCTGGTGCGCATAGCGCCCCAGGAGGCCGTGCGGCTGCTGGCCACGGCAGAACTGCTGCTCGCCGACTGACCTCCAATTAAACGAGCACACCCGCAGATTCTAAGAAGAATCTGCGGGTGTGCTCGTTTTACGTGAAGACTAGTGGGTGTCCACTGCCTCGACCTCGGTGCGGTCACCGCTCCACTGCGTGTGGAAGGTGCCTTCCTTGTCGACGCGTCGGTAGGTGTGCGCGCCGAAGTAGTCGCGCAGCCCCTGGGTCAGCGCTGCCGGCAAACGCTCGCGGCGCAGGCCATCGTAGTAGGCAAGCGAGGAGGAGAACAGCGGCGCTGGGATACCCAGCTGCACTGCAACCGAGACCACGCGGCGCCAAGCCGGCACGGCCTTGGCGATTGCCTCGGCGAAGGCCGGAGCGAAGAGCAGGTTGACCGGCTTCTCATCTGCCGAGTAGGCGGCGGTGATGTCCTTGAGCAGGGCGGCACGAATGATGCAGCCTTCGCGCCAGAGCCCGGCGATCTCGTCCATCTTCAGTTCCCAGTTGTACTCACCGGCAGCCGAGGTGAGCATGTCCAGGCCTTGTGCGTAGGAGACGAGCTTCGAGGCGAACAGCGCCTGGCGCACATCCTCGATGAAGTTCTCCGGCAGGGTGACCTCGGTGGTGTTGGCCGCCAGGACTTCCTGGCCCACCGCGCGGATCTCGCGCTGCGAGGACAGCGAACGGGCGAAGACCGATTCGGCGATGGCCGAAACCGGCGAACCCATATCCAGGCCGGACTGCACGGTCCAGCGACCGGTGCCCTTCTGGCCTGCCGAGTCCTGGATGACATCAACCAGTGGCTTGCCGGTGGCGGCATCCGTGTGGCCGAGGACCTCTGCGGTGATCTCGATCAGGAAGCTGGAGAGCTCGCCCTTGTTCCAGTCGGCGAAGATCTCTGCCTGCTTCGCCGGCTCGATGCCAGCGGCATTGCGCATCAGGTCGTAGGCTTCGCCGATGACCTGCATGTCGGCGTACTCGATGCCGTTGTGCACCATCTTCACGAAGTGGCCGGCACCGTCGGTGGAGATCCATGCGCAGCATGGAGCGCCATCGTCGGCCTTGGCCGCAATCTTCTCGAGCATCGGGCCCAGAGCCTTGTAGGACTGGGCCGACCCGCCTGGCATGATCGATGGGCCGAGCAGTGCGCCCTCTTCGCCACCGGAGACGCCAACGCCAACGAAGTGCAGACCCTTTTCGGTCAGTGCCGCTTCGCGGCGGCGGGTGTCGGTGTAGTGCGAGTTGCCGGCGTCGATGACGATGTCGCCCTCTTCGAGCAGTGGCACCAGCTGATCGATGACCGAATCAACCGGACCGCCGGCCTTCACCATGATCAGCACGCGGCGCGGGGTCTCGAGATTCGCGACCAGCTCTTCGAGCGATTCGGTGCGGATGAAGTCACCTTCATCGCCGTGCGTCTCTAGCAGGGCATCGGTCTTGGCGACCGAGCGGTTGTGCAGGGCGACAGTGTATCCGTTGCGGGCGAAGTTGCGGGCGAGGTTCGCGCCCATCACGGCCAGACCTGTGACACCAATCTGTGCAGGCATAAAAATAAGTCTCCATCAGTTACCGGGGAGTTGTACCGTTTTTTGGAAACCGGGAACTCACGGCCTCCATCACGGCCATGTGACGGGTTCTATTCTACGCGTGCGCACCCATCGATTCCCAGACCTGAACGCTTTTTAAAGCATATTTATTTTTCGCCTCGGCTGTGCCAGCGCATCTTGACCAGCAGATATTGGCTAAACTGACGCCATGGCAACTAGTCTGCACGCTCATGTGGTTGAGCACCTCGGCTCCCGAATCGTCAACGGGCAGATCCCGCGCGGATCGATCATCCTGGCCGCCGAGCTGGAGGCAAAGCTCCAGGTTTCCCGTTCCGTGATCCGTGAAGCGGTGCGCGTTCTAGCGCAGTGCGGCCTAGTCACCAGCACCAAACGCGTAGGCATCAGGGTTCTGGGGCCCGAAGAGTGGAATCCTTACGACACTCAGGTCATCCGCTGGCGCCTGGCGAGCGAGCAACGCGGCGCCCAGCTGCGCTCACTGACCGAACTGCGCATCTCGGTGGAGCCGATGGCCGCAGAATTAGCCGCAGAGTTTGCCCCCGAAGCGATGCGCAAAGAGCTTCTGCTGATCTCGGCCCAGATGAATCATTACGGACGCCAGGGCGATTTGCGTCGCTTCCTCGAACTGGATATCCGCTTTCATTGCCTGGTGCTCGCCGCCTCCGGCAATGAAATGTTCGCGAATCTGGCCACCCCCATTGCCGCGATCCTGCGCGGACGCACCGAACTGGGCCTGATGCCCGAACGCCCGCATGAGGAGGCCCTGGCCTGGCACCAGTCGGTTGCCGAAAGCATCTCCCATGTGGATGCGCTCGGCGCACGGCGCAATATGGAAAGCATTATGCGCCGCACGCACAATGAAATCTGCAGCCTGTGGGACGGCGCACCGCGCGTATTCGTCGATCCGAATACGAAAAAATAGCGCCGCGCGACCACGGACCACGACCCGCCCCCGAGTGAGCCCGATACCTTTAATCGCTGGTCAGAGATTTATTCTGCGCTTGCGAGCTGTGGCAGAACACCCGAAAAAACTGTTTTCGATGTGACGTAAGTCAAGTATGGTTAGTGGCACGCGGCGACAGGCCACGAACAATTGCATAGTCTTCCGAACACTCGTGGCCGGTGAATCCCGGAGCACGCTCGGACACCGGTGGGGCTCACTTCGGCCAGCCTCATTCACCCCCGAGCCCCGCCGCGTACGGAAACCTTGGGGCGCAGTTACCGGGCATAACGGTTCCCCGACGAGAAGTGCCTGAGTTGTGCATCGGGCATGAAACTGGTTCAACACGGCGCTCGCTTTCCGCCGTGAACCATGCGCCGAAGGGTAGACCGCTGATGCACTTCCCAGCCGTGGTGGACAACAATTCCACCGATATTCTCGCAGTAGCCAATTCGCCGGTGCTTTGGGCCTGCGCCGTCGGCGTTTTCTTGGTCATCGTGCTCCAGAGCATCATCTACATGAAGGCCGCCAAAATCGCGGCGCCTCATATAGGAATGAGCCAGGCGGAGATCAAGAGAAGCTTTAATGCAGGCGCCATCTCCGCCTTGGGCCCGTCGCTGGCAGTAGTCATGGTGGCGGTCGCCTTGCTCACGGTCTTCGGAACCCCGGCCGTGCTGGTCCGCATTGGTCTGATCGGATCGGTATCCTATGAAACCGCGGCCGCGGCCATCGCGGTGAATTCCACCGGCGCCGAACTCGGTGGCCCCACCTATACCCAAGCGGTCTTCGGCCTGGCGCTTGCGGCCATGAGCCTTGGCGGTGCCATGTGGATGATCGCCACACTGGTGCTCACCCCGCTGCTCAAACGCGGTGATTCGGCGCTGCGCAAGGTCAACCCCGCCATCATGATGATCGTTCCGGGGGCCGCGATGGTCGCCGCCTTTATGGTGCTCGGCATCGGCGAGCTTCCCAAATCCTGGATCCATGTGGTCGCCTTCGGTTCCTCGGCGGTGATCATGACCCTGCTGATGCTCCTCGCCAAACGCGTGGACCGGCCCTGGATCAAAGAATGGGCACTGGGCATCGCCATCATCTTGTCATTGGCCATCACGCACCTCGCTACGCGTGCCTAGCCCACACCGGATTCAAGGAGCACATCATGAGCAATTCCACCGAAATCCACGAGGCGCTCGGAACCTTCGACAAGACCACCTCGCGCTGGGGCCGGATCACCATGATCATTGGCCTCTTTTTCTCCCTCGCGGCCCCAACCTATCTGGTCTTCTTCTCCGGGCTCGATATTGAACTCGCCGGAGTCCTCGCCGCCTTCGCCGCCCTAGCGGCGGTTTTTGGCGTGATCTGGGTCGTTGAACCGCTGACCTATTACCCGATCCTCGGCGCCTCGTCCATGTACCAGGCATTCATGATTGGCAACATCTCCAATAAGCTGCTTCCCGCGGCCATGATCGCCCAGTCGACCATCGGGGTGAGGCCCGGAACCCGCAAGGGTGAGCTGTCCTCGGTCGCTGCCATCTGTGGTGCGGCCGCAGTTCACCTGACCTCATTGTTCATTTTCGTCGGGCTGCTCGGCACCTGGCTGGTCAGCGTGATTCCCGCCGATATCGTGAACACCGTCCAGGTCTACATCCTGCCCACGGTGATGGGTGCGGTTCTCATCCAGGCAATCGTCAGCCAGAAGTCCCCGCGCGCCGCGGTGATCGCGTTGGTGGTCTCGCTGATCGTGGTCTTCGTGCTGTCGCCGCTCTCCCCCAAGATGGCGCTGTTCTCCACCGCGATCGCCGTGATCTCCACGGCCGTGCTGGCCTGGGTGCTACGCGACCGCAAGAGCCTGCCGTCCACGGAAGACTCCGAGGGCGAGGTGCCGCCGGAGGGTCCGGTGTATTAGCAACGAGCCGATTCACTGCGGCGGTTCTGCGTGGTTCCGCCGCACCTACTTGTCAAAGGACCAGGAACTCCGATGAGCAACATCCCGCAGCCACTGAAAATGACCGAGGCCATGGCGGCCGATCTGCTCGACACCTACAAGCATTTGCATGGCAGCCCCGAACTTTCAATGCAGGAACAGCAGACCGCCGCGTATCTCGCGGCGCGTTTGGAGGCGCTTGGTCTTGAGGTGTTCCGCTGCGGGGGCACCGGGGTGGTGGGGGTGCTGCGCAATGGGGCCGGGCCGGTGATCGGGCTGCGCGCTGACACCGATGGGCTGCCCGTCCTGGAGGACACCGGTTTGGATTATGCCAGCCGGGCCAGCGGGGTTTTGGAGGACGGAACCGAAGTTCCGGTGATGCATGCCTGCGGGCACGACACCCACATGGCCACCGCGCTCAAGACCGCCGAGCTTTACGCGCAGGGAACGGAGCATTGGGCCGGTAGCATCGTTTTCATTCTGCAGCCCGGTGAGGAAACGGCCGCCGGAGCCAAGGCCATGGTGGACGACGGCCTGTGGGACAAGGCCCCAAAGCCCGAGGTGATCTACGGGCAGCATGTGATGAACGGGCTGGCCGGAACGATTACCATCATGGAGGGCGCCGCGATGACCACCGCCGATTCCTTCCGGGTCACCGTGTTTGGCCAGGGTTCGCACGGTTCGATGCCCGAGCATTCCATCGACCCCATCGTGCTCGGCGCGGCGATGGTGATGCGCTTGCAGACGATTGTCTCGCGGCAGGTGGCCCCGCAGTCCGCCGCAGTGGTGACCGTCGGGTCATTCCATGCGGGGCTGAAGGAAAACGTGATTCCGGACCGGGCGATCTTCACCCTCAACGTGCGCACCTTCGACCCGAAGGTCCGCGAGACGGTCCTTGGCTCGATCCGGGGCATAATCACCATGGAAGCCGGCGCCTCCGGTGCCCCGGAACCACTGATCGAGGACATCTCGCACTTCCCGCCGCTTTACAACGATCCGGCGGAAACCGCGAGGCTCACCGAAGCATTCCGTGCCGAATTCGGCGCGGAGCGGGTCCTGCCGGGCCAACCGGTGATGGGAAGCGAGGATTTCGGAGCCCTTGGCGCGGCGATCGGCGTGCCAAGCGTGTTCTGGTATTTCGGTGGAAACGACGCCGCGACCCTGGCGGCCGGAACCCCACCGGCGAACCACTCACCGTTTTTCGCACCGGTGCTCGAACCGACCTTGAGCACCGGAGTACGGGCCGCGGTGCGCGCCCTGTACTCGAAAGTCGGCATGTAACGGCTGCGGTGGACTTAGCTGCCCGATGGCAGGCGACCTACTACCCGGCATTCTTAAACAGCTTGCCTCCCGGAATCCACAGATTCCGGGAGGCAAGCTGTCGCCACATATCCAAGAGGCTAGGCGAACATGCTGGCAATCGCATAGAGCACCATGACCACGGCGAAACCGACGAGCGAGATCAGGGTCTGGCTCACGGTCCACACCCGCAAGGTGGTGGGAACGTCCATTTGGAAGAAGCGGGAGATCAGCCAGAAGCCCGAGTCGTTGACGTGGCTGGCAATGACCGAGCCGGCCGCCAGCGCAAGGACCATCAACACGACCTGCAGCGCGCTGAGCGAGGCGTCGGCCAGCACCGCAGGCTGGACGATAGCAGCCGCGGTGGTCAAGGCAACGGTTGCCGAGCCCTGCGCCACGCGGACGACGGCGGCAATCAGGAAGGCCGCAACGATCAGCGGCAGTCCGACATTCTCCAGCGAGGACGCAATGGCGTCGCCGATTCCGCTGGCGCGCAGGACGCCACCGAACATGCCACCGGCACCGGTGATCAAGATGATCGAGCATACCGGGCCGAGCGCCGAATCGACGATCGTCTCGATCAGGGTCTTGTCCTTGCCCTTGCGGAAACCCAGCAGGTACATCCCGAGCAAGACGGTGATGATCAGCGCGACTGGAGTTTCACCCAGGAGCCGCAACCATTGAACCCAGGTTGCTTCCGGATCAACCACGCCTGCGGAACCGAGCATGTTCAGCCCGGTGTTCAGGAAGATCAAGCCCAGCGGGAGCAGCAGCAAGCTGAAAACGGTTCCGACCGATGGGGAGGATTTGAAGTGGTTCTTGTCCTGGCCGTTGCCCAACGCGGCACCCAAGATATCGGGAACCGGGATGTCGAACTTGCGGCCGACGAACTTGGCGAAGAGGTGCCCGGCAATGTACCAGGCGGGAATCGCAACAACCAGACCCATGATCAGCACAAGACCCACGTTGGCGCCCAGCAGGCCGGAGGCTGCCACCGGACCCGGGTGCGGTGGTACGAAGATGTGCATGGCAGAGAATGCGGCCGCGGCGGGAATACCGTAGAACAGCAGCGATCCGCCGAGGCGGCGAGCCACGGTGAAGATGATCGGCAGCATGACCACGAGGCCCGCGTCGAAGAAGATCGGGAAGCCGAACAGCAGCGAGGCGACGGAGAGCGCCAGCGGCGCACGGTCCTCGCCGAATTTATCGATCAGCCAATTCGTCAGCACCTCGGCGCCACCGCTGGTTTCGAGCATCCGGCCGAGCATTGCACCCAGACCCACGAGGAGGGCCACGCTGGCCAAGGTGCTTCCGAAGCCGCTGGTCATCGTGGAGATGATCGATCCTGCCGGAATACCGGCGGCAACGGCCGTAAGTAGGCTGGTCAGCACCAGCGCCACGAAGGCGTGGACGCGGAATCGGATAATGAGCAGCAGCAGCAACGCCACGGCCGCCACGGCTACTCCAAGGAGGCCTGGGGTTCCCAGCGTCCAGTTCATTTCGAGCTCAGTTGTCATTGTCTTCCTTGATCAATGGAGGTTATTAGCGCTTCGGGTCTAGGGCTGGAGTTGGAGCTGCTGGAGCAGATCATTGACGATTTGCTCTGGAGTGTGTGCAATATCCCCGAGGAGCACATGCTCGTCGCTGCCTGGTTCTTCAAGCGTAGCCAGCTGGCTGATCAACAGGGAGCTCGGCATGAACTCGTGTTCTCGCGCCGCCATGCGTTCGCCAATCAAGTCCTTGCCACCGGTGAGGTGAACAAAGAGTGTGCTCGGTTCGTGGGATCGAATCAGATTTCGATAAGCCCGCTTGAGTGCAGAACAAGCGATGACCACCGGTGCGCCTGCCGTACGGCTCGACGCCAAGGTGTTGCCGATGATCTGCAGCCATGGGGTGCGGTCTGCATCCTCGAGGGCAATTCCCGCGGCCATTTTGGCACGGTTTTCCTCCGGATGCAGCGCATCCCCATCGATGAATTCCTGCCCTAGGTGAGCGGCGAGAAGGGCTCCAATGGTGGATTTGCCGCTTCCTGAAACGCCCATCACGATGATGGGCAGGTTGTTCAATGTCATTATTCACTCCGTCGTGCGCGAAACATATATCCGCTTTTATTGGCCTTGCTTGATATAAAAGCAGATTTAAACAGACTAGAAGCGCCACCCTCGCGTGTCAAGGAAAAAATCCCTCGAATCCGAGCTCCACAGAGTCCATGCATGTCAGCTCGCGGATCACCGCGAATACTCGTAAACCTTCATGCGGCGGTTGAGAGTTTTCCAAAAACTCTCTTAAAAAATTGCCAAGGACGTGGAACTCCTACTCAAAGACGAGTAGTGTCACCACCAAGTAGGTCAAACCCGACCACTTCTGATAGTTAGACCATTGGAGAGAACCATGGGATTTATTGGATGGATAGTTCTGGGATTGATTGCCGGAGCTATCGCAAAAGCAATTTTGCCAGGCAAGCAAGGCGGCGGCTGGATAATGACCTTGCTGCTCGGTGTTGTCGGCGCTGTCGTCGGCGGCTGGATCGGTAGCGCCATCTTCGGTGTTGGTGTCGACGAGTTCTGGTCGCTTTCAAGCTGGCTGCTCGCTATCGGCGGTGCGCTGGTTGTCCTGGTCATCTGGGGCTTCATCACCAAGAAACGGGCTTGATCAGCTCCCGAGGCGCCTAGTCCTCGGGCTTAAGGTCTCAAGGGGCCCGGAAATCGACATTAATCGATTTCCGGGCCCCTTGCCTTGCCATCCGCCGCTAATCGGCTAGATCCTCCAGCGTAGTCGCGCGTCCGGCTTAGCTGCCCGCCGCGTATCTGATCTTGATGTTCTCCGGAATCTGCGGCATGGCAGCGACTTTTTTACCGGTTGGCTTGATCGGCTTTACCTTGGCAGCCTTTGGCTCCGGCAACTTCTCAGGACCTTTTTCATGGCATTCTTTTCGGCCTTGGTTACCGGCAAGGCGTATTTTTTCTTCACGCTGATCTGGGTGGCCACATATTGGCACCGGAAGGATTTATTTTTCGGCATCCACTCGGCCGCGTTCTTGCGCCTTTTTGGCGATTTGCCGACGCCGAGGAAGCCATCAGTTTCAACGGTTCGTTGGCTAACGTCTGCCGCTGCGGCTGGGGCAGTTTCTGGCCTCCGGAAATCCACGCATTCTTCAGTGCCGCCACATGATTAATGTCGACCGAAGCTACCGAGCCAATCGCGAGCACGGCTAGAAGACGGCGCAGCATTTGCCTCTCCCCTTTGCGCAAGTGAATGACGATGGTTGAGAGGTGATCGGGCTTGCTGATCGGCCACAGCAAGCTTTGACGGAATCTTCAACCACATAGGTAGCTTAACCCGCCAATTCCCCGAGAGCGCTCCGGCACGAGGGCCGGAGGCAGAGCCGAAATTGAGCGCCTTGAACGACGAATACCTTTCGTTCACAGACACGTCATCGGTGCATTTGATGCCCAATAGTGTGGAAAACGAAGCTGCTGGTCTCACGTAGACTTCAAGCAACTAGGCACACGTCTTCGACTAGCTAAGGAACCGCATGACAGGCAACTTCTCCGAAGCCAACGAGCCGACCCCGCCGAGGAAACGTCGGGAGCCGACCCCAGGAACCGAACGGACCAGATGGCGCGGTGTCATTCATGCGTGGAGCACCCCGCTGGTCATCATCTTGGGCTTGCTCTTGGTGGTTCTCGCTCAGGGTGCGGCCGCGGAATGGTCTACCGCCGTATTTGTGCTCACCTCGATTACGCTGTTCGCGACATCGGCCATGTACCACCGGGGCAATTGGAGTCCGCAGACCATGGTCTGGTTCCGGCGCGCCGACCACGCGAATATTTTCCTGCTGATCGCCGGTACCTATACTCCGATTGCCATCCAGATCTTGGAGAGGCCGCAAGCCACGTTGACGCTGTCGATCATCTGGGCCGGCGCCGTACTCGGGGTTCTGGTGAAGACCTTTTGGCCATCAGCACCACGCTGGTTCTCCGTAGCGCTCTATATCCTGCTCGGCTGGGGTGCGGTCATGGATATCCCCTCCTATTGGGCAGCGAGCCCTGCGGTTCTGCTGCTCATTCTGGCTGGCGGCTTGTTCTATACCGTGGGTGCGGTGTTCTACGCGATGAAGCGACCGAACCCGATCCCTACGGTCTTCGGATTCCATGAACTATTCCATGCCTGCACGGTCTTGGCCTTCCTCTGCCACTGGACCGCGGTGCTGCTGGTAGTCCGCTAGGGGCGCGCAACGAAAAACGGCTTCGATCTTCCACAAGGGAAGATCGAAGCCGTTTGGCTTGGGGCCGCGCCCGAGGGCTAGCGCAGCTTGTAGCGCAAGCGAATGAAGGCCAGGCCGATCAACGAAACCACGGCGATGGCCATGTAGTACAGGCTCGGCGCGTCCAAGGATCCGGTCACGCTGAGCAGCCAGGTCAGCACCAGCGGCGCGATTCCGCCGAGCAGGGTCACCCCGACGTTGTAGGTCACCGAGATGCCCGAACCGCGAATGGCTGCCGGGAACAGCGAAGAAATCAAGGCTGGCAACGGTCCGAAGTAGAAGGACATGATCACGCCAAGCAAGGCGATCACCAGGATCATCACCGGGATGCTCGGGTTGCTTGTCATCAGCTTGAACAGCGGCCAGGCGAGCACCAGCGCGCCGACCGCAGCCCAGGTCATGACCTTTGCCGGACCCACCCGGTCAGCGAGGTGCCCGATCAATGGCACGCTGATCAGCGTGATGGTGCCGGCGACAACTCCGCCGAGGAACGCGGCATCGGCTGGGATATTCAGATTCGTCACCGCGAAGGTCGGCATGTACAAGATCATGTACACCGAGATCGTGGCCACGCCGATGGCCGCCGATCCGGCCAGGAGCCGCCCGTAGTGCTGGCTGAACAACTCTCCCAGCGGGGACTTGACCTTCTTGGTGGTGATGAACTCCTCGGTCTCTTCCAGGCGCGCACGAATATACAGTCCCACCGGACCGATGAGCAGGCCTACGAAGAACGGCACACGCCAGCCCCAGCTTTCCAAGGACTCCTGGGATAACTGGGTGGTCAGCACGTAGCCGAATCCGGAAGCTAAAAGCATCGAGACGCCCTGCGCGGCGACCTGCCACGAGGAGTAGAACGCCTTCTTGTGCGGCGCGCTTTCGATCAGGAATGCAGTGGCGGTGCCGAACTCGCCGCCGGCGGAGAAGCCCTGGATCATGCGTGAGAGCAGGATGATCAGCGCGCCCCAGACCCCGACCATCGCATAGGTGGGAGCCACCGCCATGATCAGCGTTCCGACCATCATCAGCATCAAGGTGAGCGTCAGCGCCTTTTTCCGGCCCTTGCGGTCCGCATAGCTGCCGAGCACCATGCCGCCCAGCGGCCGGATGAGGTAGGAGATGGCGAAGGTCGCAAAGGTCAGGATCAGCGCGAAGCTCGCATTGGACTCCGGGTAGAACAGCTTGGCGATGGTGGTGGCGAAGGTGGCGTAGACAATGATGTCGAACCACTCCAGGGCGGCGCCAATGGAGGAGGAAATAACCGCCTTGCGGGCTACGGCCAGCTGCTGCGGGGTAGCTATCTGTTCGCTGGTGCTCATGCGGACAGCTCTTCGGCCAGACGCAGAATGAAGTTCTCGCAGTCAACGAGCTGCTGCAGTTCGATGAACTCATCCGGGGCGTGCGCCTGCGCGATGTCGCCCGGGCCGCAGACGACGGTGGGGATTCCGGCGGCGGAGAACAGGCCGGCCTCGGTGCCGTAGGTGACCTTTTCGTCGGTGGCGATCGCACCGCAGGCGGCGCTGAGGCCAACGATCTCGGCGTCCTGGACGGTTTCCAGTCCCGGGGCGCCGGCAATCTGCTCGAACTCCACCGAACCTGCCGAGTTGACCTGTTGCATCTGCGCTTCGAGCTCGCTTGCGTAGTCGCGGAAACGCTGAATCAGCGCTGCGCGATCCACGACCGCCAGCGAACGGAATTCAAAGTGCACCACGCATAGCGAAGGGATCGTGTTCACCGCGATGCCCCCGTCGATGCGGTTCACGTTCATGGTGGTGGTCGGCTCGATGAAGGCGGCATCCGACGGGCCGTCGGTGCGCAGTTCCTTGGAGACCTCTTCGACGAAGCTGGCGAAGCGCAGCGCGTAGGAGATCGCATTCAGGCCCTCGCCTGGCAGCGAGGAGTGCGCCGCGATGCCGTTGAACGCCACTCGGAAAACGTTCATGGACTTGTGCCCGCGAATGGCGCGCATGCTGCTCGGCTCCCCCACGATCGCTCCGCGCGGGGCGAGTTCCTGGCGGGTGATCTCCTCCACCAGGCTGACCGCACCCACGCAGCCGACCTCCTCGTCATAGGACAAGGCCAGGTGGATCGGCTCGGCTAGCTTCGCGGCCGTCAGCTCGGGAAGCTTGGCCAGGATGACGCCGATGAAACCCTTCATATCGCAGGTGCCCCGGCCGTAGAGCTTGCCGTCGCGGACCTGGGCGCTGAATGGTTCGCTGGACCAGTCCTGCCCGTCGACCGGGACGACGTCGGTGTGTCCGGACAGCACGATGCCGCCGGTACGCGATCCGTCGGCCGCCGGGATGGTGGCCAGCAGGTTCGCCTTGCTGCCATCTTCGTTGTGGATGAGCTGCGAGCTGATGCCGGCCGCGTCGAGCTTGCCGACCACCAGGTCGATCAGTGGCAGGTTGCTGTCGCGGCTGGTGGTATCGAGGCTGATCAGTTCGTTGATCTGCGCCATGGTCGCTTCGGCTGGTGAAGCCATAATGAACTCCCGGTCTTCGTGGTAACTACGATCTGCCAATGCTTTCACACCAAGTCACCGCCGCAAAGAAGATTTCAAACTATGGCCAACACCTAGCGGGCCGATGCCCCGCCAGGTGGCCTCAGTCCAGCCCTGCGCCGCGCAGGTAAGTGGTGATGAGTGTGGCGAAGACTTGGTCCTGATCCACGCTCGCCGGACCTTGGGCGAGCGACTCGGCCAGCAGCGGGTACTTGCCCGTCCCCAGAGCGGAGATCAGTGCTGCTGCGCCCTTGGGATCGCCGTCGCCCGCCGGTTCGCCTTGTTCGTTCTGCACGAAGGCCGAGGTGATGGCGGTCAGCATGGCGATGGTTTGAAGTTTTGCGGCCCCGGTGAGCGCGGTGAATTGCAGCGCCGCCAGTCCGCGCTCCAGATACGCCAGCGTGTGCGGCCCCAGCGCGCGCTTGGCCAGCAGCAGCGGCGCCACCCACGGATGCCGGTGCATGATGTTCCGCCCCTGCCTGGCCAGGGCGAGCAGCTGCTCGCTGGCGCTACCGTCCAGGCCATTGAGCTCATAGCTGGAACTCACCTGGTCGATCATGAGATCCACCAATTCCTCAACGGAGTCCACATAGCGATAGAGCGAGGCCGCGCCCGAACCTATTTCCGCGGCTACCCCGCGGATGGAGACCGCGCCGATCCCCTCCCGATCTGCCAGCTCCACGGCCGCCTGGGCAATCTTTTCGCGCGAGTGCTGGGGCTTCGGGCCGGTGCTGCGCCGGGCGCTGGCCCCAACGGTGGCCGGTTGCTTTTGCTTCACTACGGTGTTCCCCCCAGTTGCGCCTTGGCTGTTGTAATCCCTTGCTTCCATTTGACTATATACTTAATTGCGAACGGTGATCGCAATTAAGTATCGAGGGAGAAAAATGCGTGTACTCATGGTGACCCCAGGCACTCGGGGCGACGTGGCTCCGATGGCCGGGCTGGGCAAAAAACTGCAGGAGCACGGCTTTGCGGTGTCCATTGCCGCCAACGTCGCGCATGCGCCGCTGATCACCGCTGCCGGATGCAGCTATCATGAGCTGCCCGGTGACATGAGTGCGCTAGTCAGCCCCGCCGCCCCGGGGGCCAAACCGAGCGCCAGCCAATTGTCCTGGTACATGCGCGAGCTCGGGACCTATTTCGACTCGGCGGCCACCGGCACGCTCGAAGCGGCCGAACAGGGCGCGGATGTGATCATCGCAAATTCGGTCGCCCCCTACGCCTATGATGTCGCCGAAGCCTTCGGCATCCCGGTGATCGGCGCTCATCTACAGCCCAACGAGCCCAGTACGGCCTATGCGCCGATGGTCCTAGGCACCGCACGCAGCTTCGGAGCCCTGGGAAACAAGGCCTTGGGTTCCCTCATCGGCTCCGGCAAAGCACCGTACGACGCCCCGGTGGCACGGATCCGCGCCGGCCTCGGACTGCCCAAACGCACCCGGGCCTCCGGCGAACGCCAACGCAGGCGTGCCAACGCCCCGGTATTGCATGGCTTCAGCTCATCGATCGTCCCGCGCCCCGCGGACTGGCGCTCGGGCTTGAGCAACTGCGGGTATTGGTGGCCGGCAAGCGATGAAGCTTGGACGCCACCTTCCGCGCTGGCCGACTTCCTCGCCGAGGGCCCGGCTCCGATCTTCATCGGCTTCGGCAGTACCGAGGCGCTGGATCCGGAGTTCATGCTCGACGTGGCGCGTCGCAGCGGCAGACGGGCGATCTTGCAGGGTGCCCCAGAAATCAGCGAGCCGGGCATTCTCGGGATCGGAGCTGCCCCGCACCAGTGGCTGTTCCCGCAGATGGCCGCGGTGATCCACCATGCCGGGGCAGGCACGACGGCCGCAGGCTTGCGCGCCGGAGTCCCCACGATCGCGGTGCCAATTTTCACCGACCAGCCCTTCTGGGCCGCCCGGGTACACGCGCTAGGCGCGGGCGTGGAGCCGGTGAAGTACAAGGATCTGAGCGTCGACCGACTAACTGCCGCCATAGAACAGACGCTGTCCACGGACCACTACGCCGCCAACGCCTCGCGCATCGCTCGGCTGCTGGCCGAGGAAGAAGACAGCTCGCTGCCGGTGGCCAGGGCCCTTCGCGAGGCCGCAGCGGCTCGCTAGGAACGCCGCCGC
Organism: Arthrobacter sp. MYb221; assembly: GCF_002979835.1. NCBI lineage: Bacteria > Bacillati > Actinomycetota > Actinomycetes > Micrococcales > Micrococcaceae > Arthrobacter > Arthrobacter sp. MYb221. The sequence continues at coordinate 332,846 of NZ_PCPW01000001.1, forward strand.
AATCGCATTGGACCCCGGACGCGCCAACGGCACCCATCGAATAATCGATGAGTGCCGTTGGCCAAAAATCGTTTACTTGTTCAGATCGTCGCGGACATCCTTGGCGGCGTCCTTCACTGCTTCGCCAGCCTGCTTGGCCTTGGCAGCTGCCTGGTCTTTGACACCTTCAGCTTGCAGGTTCTCATTGTTGGTTGCGTCGCCTACGGACTCTTTGACCTTGCCGGAGGCTTCCTGCGCCTTGTTTTTGAACTTATCGCCCAAACCCATTGGATGTTCTCCTATCAATTGATCGAACAACTTACTTTTCCGACGCTACCTGCCAAGGCCTAGTGCGAACTGTCCGGAACCTTGGCGTTGGCTGACAGTTCCGCTAAGGCGTTGTTGCCAGCAGTGCACGAAGCTGCTGCTTGTAGTTTTCGAAGGCCGCGCGGCCCTTGCTCGTGAGCGCAATGTAGGTGACCGGCGATCGCCCCTCGAGGATCTTCTCCACGCTCACATACTGGCTGTCCTCCAACTTGCGCAGGTGCGTCGCCAAGTTCCCCGAGGTCATTCCCAGCAGCCCCTGGAGTTTGGGAAAGGACATGCTGTCGCCTGCGCGCAGGGCATCGAGCACGGTGATGGTGCGCAGTCTTGCCTGCGCATGGATCACCGGGTCAAGCTCTTGCATGCCCACCGCGAACCACCTCGCCCGAAACCAATGCGGGCCGAGCGCCATGCAGCAGCCCCAGGGCGATCAGCCCAAGTCCGCCGAGCACACCGGCCAAGAGGTTATAGGGGGCCGGCACCGCCAGCGAGATGAGCCCGACGAGAAGAATCCACGCGCCGAAGATCAATTGGGTCCGATCATTCCAGATCAGCGATCCGGCGACCACCAGCACACCGACCACCAGGCACAGAGCCGCCAGCGAGAAGGCCAGCAAGCCCATGGCGTCGAGCCCCGAGGCATGCAGGCGCCACCCGAGCAGTCCGGCGAAGATCATGCCCAGGGTGAAGGTATTTCCGTAGATCGCGCCTTCGACCATCGAAGGACCCTTGGTGCCCACCGCGCGCTTGGCCGAGTGAACGGCCGAGAATACGATGGCAAGCACGAAGGCGATCACCGCGATACCGACCCCGAGCAACCTGGGCAGCAACGGTGCGCCGAGCGGTGCGAACGTGAAGAAGATCGCCAGGAAGGCGATAACCCACCCGGTCCCCCAGAGCGAAAAGAGCAAGCGCTGATCCGGGCTCAGGGCCTCGCGTGTTTGCCGCGCGTCGACCTCGATGCCCTGCAGGATCCGGGCCGGATCCACCTCATGCCCATTCTTGTTGTCCATGGCGTTACCTCTCCCTCGCCGAGCCGTTCGCGCAATCCACAAAGTAGTTCGCGGTGGAAAGCGCTTTGCATTACAAAGTTAAAGATAGCACTCGCCCACCCGATAGTGAAGAGACCATTTCCGCAAAGCCCGGCGCCGGCCAACCAGGTTTTCCCGAACCCCCTGGAACACACAGGTCACAGGCCCTCAGAGGCGGTTTTGACCTAGTGAAAATGCAGCGGAACATATGCACAGCCAGCGCGTTCTGGGCGCAGGTCCGCTTCGCGCACGGTGATCTTCGTCAACGGCGGCAAGCCGGAGATCGGAGCACGCCGGCCCGGTTTCCTCGGTATCATTGGAACTATCGAACTTCGCAGCAGTTCTGCTCGTGCGCGGTTGCCAATCGGGTGAGCACCACGAATCGACGAGGTGGATTCTTATCTCTCACGCACCCATTGCCGCCGATCAATTGATCTGCTGGGAACACGAGGGCGTACGCACCTCGGCCAGCTGGTGGTCGGCTAATGCGCGCTCGGCGCCCAAAGATCTTGTTGTCGTCGACGATCGCCTCACCGCGGATGCGGCCATGCGAAATGCCGCCCGGGGCACCGCAATGCTGTGGCTCGGCGACTTCCACAATGCCAAGCAGCTACTGGCGGCCATCGACCGCCGCCTGGCCAAGGCCGGCACCGGCAAGGCCTCCCGCAAGCCGCTGACCGACGCCGAGAAGTTCTATGCCATCCGGCAATCCCGCGCCCAGCGCTCACGGATGATGTCCCTGCTCCTGGTCCCGCTGAACTTCGACACACCCGGCGGCACCGCGACGCTGCCGCTGTCCCGGGCCCCGCTGGTCGGTTCCGCGGTGGCATTCGGCTACGCGCAACAGGCGCAGCCTGCAACGGGCCACGCGGTAGTCAGCCTGCAGGAACTGACCGGCATGCTCGGCGCCTACCAGTGGTTCCTCAACGGCGTTGACGTTCCCGCACTGGGAGCGAAGATCCACCCCCACTACGGCACCTTCCTGCCCACCCGCCACGAGTACGTTGACCTGGTGGCCAAGGCACCGCTCAATACCCACCAGCTGGCCTTCGACATCGGCACCGGCACCGGGGTGCTGGCCGCCGTGCTGGTGGCCCGTGGGATGAAAAACGTGCTCGGCACGGACATCCATCAGCGCGCGGTTGATTGCGCGAACGATAATTTTGCGCGCTTGGGCTTCCAAGACGCTGCGCGAGCCGAGCTGACCAGCATGTTCCCCGCGGGCAAGGCCCCCTTGGTGATCTGCAATCCGCCGTGGCTGCCCGGGAGCGCGCCAAGCTCGCTGGATGCGGCGGTCTACGATCCGGGAAGCAAAATGCTGCTGCAGTTCCTGGGCGGACTGCCCGAACACCTGACCGAAGATGGCGAGGGCTGGTTGATCATCTCGGACCTCGCCGAGCTGCTCGGCCTGCGCACCCGTGAGCTGTTGCTGGAAGCCATCGATCATGCGGGACTGGAGATCATCGACCGGCTCGACACCTCCCCTACCCATGCCCGGGCCAAGGACCACTCGGACGTTCTGCACGCGGCGCGCTCGCGGGAAGTCACCTCGTTGTGGCGGCTGCAAGCCAAACGCTAAGACACAGCTAGTCCTTGCGTCCAAGCACGGCGACCAGGAAGTCGTCGGCCGCCCGATGCATATTCCAGCTGGAGTAGCGCTGCTGCAGTTCCAGTCCGGCCTGCGCCGCATCCGCTACGAACTCGGCGAAATCGTAGCCCCGCCCGGAACCGAAGCCGACGACGAGGCGGCCTTCCGGCGCCAAATGCCCGCGCAGCCGTTGCAACGCAGGCAGCCGTTCACCCTGGGCCAGGAAGGTCAGGACATTTCCGGCACAGACGATGAGGTCGAATTCTTGGGCCGCCCCGGACTCGTCGTCCAACGTGAACGTGGCAAGGTTTCCGGCGTGCCACTGCGCTGCCGGGTAGTCCTCGCGGGCCACCGAGATGAGGTGCTCATCCAGATCGACGCCGACTACTTGGTGTCCGCGCTCGGCAAGCCAGCCGCCGATGCGACCGGTACCGCAGCCGGCATCGAGTATCCGGCTCCCCCGCTCGGCCATGGCATCAATCGTTCGGGCTTCACCGAAGATATCGTTGCCCTCGGCGACAATTTTCCGCCACCGCTGAGCATAGTTCTGGGCATGGTCGGGATTGGCGCGCACCGCGGCGAGCCATACGTTTTCTTCGGGAGCACTCATGCCTCCAGTTTCCCACGCCGGCGTGCACAAGCACCATTCACGATGCCGCGGCCATGGGTATTTTTACCCATGAGCCCGCGTCGCGAAGTTGCGTGAATCGCCCGACGCGGACCTGGCCGCTGGCTGCGTAAGGTGAAATCCATGATCGGTTCGGGGGCTTCCCGGCACCGTAAACCAGCGAAGCCTTCGCTGATTTCCATGGCTCGCATGGAGGATGTCATGTCCAACCACAAGCAGGAAAAATCAACACCCACCCAGCCGGTGCGCAACGTCGACACACTGGTCATCGGCGCCGGCCAGGCCGGGCTCTCCGCGGCCCAGCAGCTCAAGGAACGCGGCGGAGACTGCCTCGTGCTGGAAGCCGGGGAACGGATCGGCGACCAGTGGCGCCACCAGTACGATACGCTGCGCTTGTATACCACCAATCGGGTCAACCATCTGCCCGGGATGAAGTTCCCCGGCGAACCCCGCGGCTTTGCCAGCAAGGACGAACTGGCCGACTTCCTGGAGCACTATGCGGCCAGCTTCGAGCTGCCGGTGCTCTGCCGGGCGCGGGTCAGCTCGCTCACCGGGCACGGGCAGCGGTTCGTGGCACAAACCGCTGCGGGAGAAATCCACGCCGAGCAGGTAGTGATCGCCACCAGCCCCTTTGGCCAGCTGCCGGCCATCCCGCAGTTGGCCGATGAGCTCGACGAACAGATCCTGCAATTGCACTCCAGCGAATACCGCCGCCCGGGACAGCTCAAGCCCGGCCCGGTGCTGGTGGTCGGCGCCTCGCACTCGGGCTGCGATATCGCTTGGGAAGTTGCCCAGCGGCACCCGACGATGTTGAGCGGGCGCGACACCGGTGAGGTCCCGGTGCCCTGGGGCAGCCCGCTGATCCACCTGGTCGTTCCGCTGGTGATGTTCGCCCACACCTATCTGGAAACGCGCAGCACCCCCTTCGGCCGGCGCAAGCGCCTCGAGGTTCTGGAGCACGGGGCGCCGCGGCTCCGGGTGAAACGCGCGGATCTGGCCGCCAGGGGCGTGAAATGGCACGAGCAGCGAGTCACCGGGGTTCGCAACGGCCAGCCGGTGCTTGCCGACGGCACCGTGCTGGAGGTGGAGAACGTCATTTGGGCCACCGGCTTCCGCCACGACTACTCCTGGCTGAAATTGCCGGTGCTCGATGAATCCGGCTGGCCGCGCGAATACCGCGGCGTCGCCCAGGATGTGCCGGGGCTGTACTTCTGCGGACTGGCCTTCCAGCACTCGGAGGCTTCGATGAACCTCTTCGGGGTGGGGCGCGATGCCGCCTACGTCGCACGGCAGATCATCCCCCGCGCATCGAGCCCGCGCAAGGCCGCGGACACCGAGCGAATGATTGCATAGCAAATTCCATGGGCGTAGCCTCGCAAGTGAGGCTACGCCCATGGATAATCCCGAATCTGACCCAGCGCACCAACCGGAGCATCAGGATCTGCAGCCCGAGCAGCTGATGGCCCGAGGCACGCACGCCCATTTGACCGGCGAATCCGCCCGCGGTCTTGACCTGCTGCACCAGGCATTCGTGAAGTTCGGCGAGCAACATCAACCGGCGCAGGCATTGCAGGCGGCCTTCAGGATCACCATGATCTATGGCACCAGCGGACAGCCCGCGCTGTTTAATGGCTGGTTGGCTCGCTCGCGCTCCCTGCTGGCCGAGCATGGATCCGCCGCCGACGGCTTACCACCAGCGCTTGAGGTGGCCGCCGGGTACCACGGGGTGCTGCAGCTGCATCAAGCGCTGCTGAGCGGCGGATTTGCCGTCGTGACGCAACAAGCCGCCGAAATCCTGCGGCTCGGACGCATTCACCACAACGCGGACCTGCAGGCGCTGGCCCTGGTTGCCAGCGGCCGCTCAAGCATCTACGCCGGGCGGGTGCCGGCCGGCCTCGACATGCTCGACGAGGCCATGGCCCTGGTCCTGGCCGGGGAATGCGAGGCCATACCCACCGGTCTTGTCTGGTGCGCCGCCATCGAAGCCTGCCAGGAAATCGGCGCCATCGACCGGGTATCCCAATGGACCGAGGCACTGGCCAGCTGGCGGGCGGAGCGCCCGCAGATTACCGCTTTCGGCGGGGAATGCTCGCTGCACACCGGGCAGATCCTGGCCTTGCGCGGTTCCTGGGGTGCGGCCATCGACGAGTTCACCACCTCTTGCCAACGTTTCGAGCTCCGCTCCCAGCCCTATTCCGCAGGGGTTGCGCAGCGCGAACGCGGGGATCTGCTGCGCATCCAAGGTGATTTCAGCGCCTCCGATGAGGCCTACCAGGCTGCGGCGGAGTATGGCTGCGACCCGCAGCCGGGACTAGCACTGCTGTGGTTGGCCAATGGCTCAAACGAAGCTGCCCTGGCCGCCATGCGACGTTGCCTGGATGAGCGCCAATTGCCCGCCCAACGCCTCGCGCTCCTGCCGGCCGGCATCGAGATCGAGCTGCGACTGGGCACCCGGGACGCGGCGGAGCGGTTGCTGAGCGAGCTGGACGGACAGGCCGATGCCACCGGTTGCCTGATCACCCTGGCCGCGGCCGCCTATGCCCACGCCGATCTGGAGCTCTCCAAGGACGATGCCCACGGAGCTCTGCCCTATGCCCGCAAGGCGGTGCAGGACTTCGGGCAGATCCGCGCACCCTATCTCTGCGCTCGCTCCCGGGTCCTGTTGGCCCGCTCCCTGCTCGCGGTCGGCGACACCCGGAGCTTTCATGCGGAGATGCAGGCCGCCACGGCCACCTTCGAGCAGCTGGGCGCCACTCCGCAAGGCGCCGCGGCCCAGTCGCTGCTGCAGCAGGTCGGCCACGCCGAACCCGCTCCGGGCGGGCTGACCGCTCGCGAGGTCCAAGTGCTGCAGTTGGTGTCCGCCGGGCACAGCAACCGGCAGATTGCCCAGGAACTCTATCTGAGCGAAAAGACAGTTGCGCGGCACCTGAGCAATATCTTCACCAAGATCCAGGTGCCATCGCGCACCGCGGCCGCGGCCTGGGCCTACGAACACGCTCTGGCTTGAAATCGCTCAGGTACGCCTCCGGGCCGGTGCCTCGCGTGGGCCCGGGCCCGTACTTGGATGCTCCGGGCATGGCGAGCAATGCGGCCTCATATCGAGCTCCCTCGTTTTAATCTATGGAGATAGCCCGGGCGCACCCGTGCGCTCTGTGCCTGCCCAACTGGGACTTGCCTCGTGGATAAATCGCATGGCTAATCGGCAAAGCCTCAACTGGCCAAATTTTCGGGCGAAGTAAATGTGCGTGCACTACCGCCCCACCTTCTGGGCAGCCAGATGCAGCGCAACTATGGCCCGAGCAATCGCCAGTCTCCCGTAAGTCGGCTTCTTTCCGCCGGGCTCAATGCACCATACAGGCCCAATGGTTTTCGTTGTCGGGCCCTTATTCGACCAGTCTGGGCATTCGCATGCCGTGGCTATGGCAGTCTGGTCAGGCCGGATCGTCCCGTTTCGCAATCAAATACGAGAAAACCCGCTTCATCCAGCCTGATTAGACTAGATGAAGCGGGTTTCGCTTGGTGGGCCCTACCGGGATCGAACCGATGACATTCACGGTGTAAACGTGACGCTCTACCAGCTGAGCTAAAGGCCCTGACCATTGCTGAACGAAGAATCTCCTTCGCGCCAACAGAGAATAACTTTACTTGCGATTCCCTATCCGCGCAAATCAGCAGGGCGTGACGTGCGTCTCCCACTTCACGGCTCGGTCCAAGCTCACCCAGATTGCGCCACGACTGGAAGCGTTAAAACCAGGCCTGCGCAAGGAGCTGCAGGGAACGATCACGCACAGCTGGATCGAAGGCGTAGGTCGTCGTAATGAGTTCATCCGCACCGGTTCGCTGCACAAACGCATCCAGCTCAGCTTTCACCGTCGAGGCAGCGCCCACCGCCTTGATCTTCAGCATCGGGTTTCTCATGGCGCCGTGGCTTGCCAGCGTCGCTGGGTCCACCGGAGGCTGCAGCTTGCGCGATTGTCCGTGCTGAATATCTTGGAACATCTGCTCTATCACCGTGAATTCTCGCGCCGCTTCCTCATCGGTGTCCGCGACCATCACGTTGATGCCAGCCATCACGTAGGGCTTTTCAATCTGAGCCGTCACCGACTGCGGATTGAATGCCTCTCGGTAGACTTTCAGCGCGTGGTCAACTTGTTCCGGAGCGAAGTGCGAGGCGATCGAAAATGGCAGACCCAACTGACCGGCAATAGAGGCACCATTAACCGTGGAGCCAAGCACCCAAATCGGCACGTTCATGCCGGCTGACACCGCAGAGACGATCGGCATGCTGTGGGCCGTGCCGGTTTCCCCGAACCAGCCCTGCAGGTCATAAATGCTCCGCGCAAACTCTTGCGGATCAGCCGAGGAACGACTGAGCGCCTGCGCGGTCATACCGTCTGTTCCTGGTGCGCGGCCAAGACCCAGATCGATCCGATCACCGTGCATGTTAGCCAAGGTTCCATACTGCTCAGCGACCATCAGCGGAGAGTGGTTGGGCAGCATCACGCCACCAGAGCCCACTCGAATCCTCTCGGTGACCGAGGCCGCCTGCGAGATGAGCAACGCCGTGGCGCTCGAGGCAAGACTTGAGGTGTTGTGATGTTCGGCAAACCACAGCCGATGGTACCCAAGTTCATCTGCCAGCCGGGCGGTCTTCATCGAAGCGGCGATCCCCTCGCGAGCTGTGGAGCCGTCAGAGATGGAGGCAAGATCAAGAATGCTCAACGGAACAGGCAAATCGTTTCCTAATGTTAGAATTTTTGCAGTATTTTCTTCGCAAAACGGAATTTCGTCGCTTTAAGCAGTAACCACGCTGAGCGCATTCCTATTCCAATGCCCTCCGGCTCACAGGCGCTTTCGGCAGCAGGACACCGATCACGATCGCCTTTCCCCGGCATCCGTACCGTCCACGGAGAACAGCCGTCCGCTGAAGATCCTCGTTCTATGAAATCAACACTCTCCGGTGAACCCCGTGCCATTCAAACGATATGCATTACTTTGGGTTGCGCCACGACACCGCAGGACCCTACAAGTCGATTCTGATCAACAACTTGGTCGGGTGTTGATGTCTTTGTGGAACGCCGTGTCTACTTTCGAACCCTGATGACGCACATCGCTGAGGAATTAATCGACAACGTCTAGATGGTTCTTTGGATTGGCAGTCGAGGGATCTTGGGCTTCGTCATCACTTCTGCCGAAGCTCTCGATGATCTACTGCAGGCAATCAAGGGTTAAGTGCCAAAATGGTGTACAGAAGTCACCCAAAACACATGAGCACCAGGACTAACACTGCCAACATATGCTCTACGATCTTGCTGCATGAAAACAGCGACCCACCCTGAGGGGCGAGCCGCTGAATCGTGTTTTCAAAATCGGTTAAATGCCGTTTTGAACTATGAAATTTTGGTGGGCCCTACCGGGATCGAACCGATGACATTCACGGTGTAAACGTGACGCTCTACCAGCTGAGCTAAAGGCCCAAATCTCTATGCTGCCTTGCGTTTATCCAAGCCAACGAGAGATAAATTTACCGGCATTTTCCTCACCGTGCAAATCGAGGGAAGCCGGCGTGCGGCGAGCAACGTCACCGCGACCTCTTGACCGCCTCGAAGTAGCTTTCCAGACTGCGCGGTTCGGTCATCGAGCTGGTCATCACATCTTGCACGACGCCGTCCACCAGATAGAGAGTCAGGCGCGTTGCCACGCCCTTTTCTTCGTCAAAGGCTCCAGCCAGCCGGGCAACCGCCCCATGGGGCCAGAAGTCGGCGAGCAGGTCGAATTCTATGCCCAGGGATTCGGCGTAGGAGCGCAGCGTGAACTTATGGTCCACGGAAATTGCACAGACACGCACCTGCCGTTCGCTGAAAAGTTGGTGGTGTTCTTGGATTTCTGCCAGTTCGGATCCACAGACGCGGGAAAATGCCCACGGATAAAAAACCACCAGCACCCGGCCCGAAGCGAGCTGGGTGCTGGTGATCGTTTCGCCGTACTGATTTTCCAGCGAGAAATCGAACAGGCGTGAACCTGTTTCGATCATTAGTTCTTCTTGCGTGGTGCCAGGCGGATGGCGGACCAATCCTCGGAGACACCCTCGGTAGTAGTTACATGAAGCCCCGCGGTGGGAGCATCCTGTTGAATCTGGGTTGGGGACACATGTCCGGCCCGACCCTGCTTAGGGGTTAGCAGCCAAACAATGCCACCTTCATCAAGGCAATCCAATGAATCCATTAGGGCGTCGACCAAGTCACCATCGCCGTCGCGCCACCAGAAAATGACTGAATCGACTACGTCGTGGTCGTCTTCGGTGAGCAATTCTGAACCGATCAGGTCCTCGATAGCATCGCGAAGATCGAAGTCCACGTCTTCGTCATAGCCCAGTTCCTGAATAAGGTCTTCATCTTTGAAACCCATAATCTTAGCGGGTTCCAGGTTTGCCGATACGGCGTCGCTCACTTCATTTCCTCCTGCTGCTACAAAGCGTTACTAACAACAAAACACTCTTTTGCCGTCCCATTCAAGCGCTAACGACGTAACACGCCGGTAATTCTACCTCGATGCATTGTGACTAACATCATTCTTACACGACCATTGACTACATAGCTCCTGTACTGAGTTGCATATGTCACTCAATAAGTCAGATATAAGCCGTTTTTGGGTCAAAAACGTGTACTTTTCGCTTCCCCATAAGAACTAGAGTATGGGTTGAAACGAGATGCTCACGTCACTCAAGTGTGCCTGTCTCAAAGTCCCAACCCGTTGAACGGTCCAAAACTTAGACCAGATCGACGGAGCCGCAATTCAATCAAGGAGCTTCCGTGGCTGTAGAGGAACACATCTCCCAGATCCGTAGTGGTTTGACTTACCAGCTATCCGATCGGGATCCCGAGGAAACTCAGGAATGGTTGGACTCATTCGACTCGCTCGTCGAGGCGCAGGGCACCGAACGTGCCCAGTTCATCATCCGCTCGCTGCTGCAGCGTGCCGGCGCGAAATCCGTCGGTGTCCCACACGTGACCACCACCGACTACGTGAACACCATTCCGGTGGACCAGGAACCAGAATTCCCGGGCGACGAGTCCGTAGAACGCCGCTTCCGCGCATTCATGCGCTGGAACGCAGCGATCATGGTGCACCGCGGCCAGCACCCTGACATCGGCGTCGGCGGACACATCTCCACCTATGCCGGTGCGGCCACCCTCTACGAGGTCGGCTTCAACCACTTCTTCCGCGGCAAGGACCACGCCGGCGGCGGAGACCAGGTCTTCTTCCAGGGCCACGCCTCCCCGGGCATGTATGCCCGCGCCTTCCTCGAAGGACGACTGGGCGAAGAGGACATGGACGGCTTCCGCCAGGAGAAGTCCAAGGAAGGCCACGCGCTGCCTTCCTACCCGCACCCGCGTTCGATGCCGGACTTCTGGCAGTTCCCAACCGTGTCGATGGGTCTGGGCCCGGCAAACGCCATCTACCAGGCGCAGCTGAACCGCTACATCCACAACCGCGGCATCAAGGACACCTCCGACCAGCACGTCTGGGCCTACCTGGGCGACGGCGAAATGGACGAGCCGGAGTCGCGCGGATTCCTCCAGCTGGCAGCCAACGAAAAGCTGGATAACCTCACCTTCGTGGTCAACTGCAACCTGCAGCGCCTCGACGGTCCGGTGCGCGGCAACGGCAAGATCATGCAGGAACTCGAGGCCTTCTTCCGCGGTGCCGGCTGGAACGTCATCAAGGTCGTCTGGGGCCGCGAGTGGGATGCCCTGCTCGAAGCCGATCCGGACGGTGCACTGGTCGACGTCATGAACCAGACCCCGGATGGCGACTACCAGACCTACAAGGCGGAGTCCGGCGCATTCGTGCGCGAGCACTTCTTCGGCCAGCGTCCGGAGACCAAGGAACTGGTCTCCGAGTACACCGACGACGAGATCTGGAACCTCAAGCGCGGCGGCCACGACTACCACAAGGTCTACGCGGCCTATAAGGCAGCCACCGAGTTCAAGGGCAAGCCAACGGTCATCCTGGCCAAGACCGTGAAGGGCTACGGCCTGGGCACGCACTTCGAGGCGCGCAACGCGACCCACCAGATGAAGAAGCTGACCCTGGAAGACCTCAAGGGCTTCCGCGATCACCTGCGCATCCCGATCACCGACGAGCAGCTCGAAGCCGATCCGTACCTGCCGCCGTACTACCACCCAGGTGTTGACTCCGCGGAGTACAAATACATGATGGAACGCCGTGCGGAACTCGGCGGCGCGGTGCCAACCCGGCGCAAGGAGACCAGCACGCCGATCTCCCTGCCCGGGGACAAGTCCTACGCCTTCGCCAAGCGCGGTTCGGGCAAGCAGCAGGCGGCCACCACCATGGCCTTCGTGCGCCTGCTCAAGGACCTGATGCGCGATAAGGACTTCGGCCACCGCATCGTGCCGATCGTGCCCGATGAGTCGCGCACCTTCGGCATGGACTCCTTCTTCCCGACCGCCAAGATCTACAACCCGGCCGGGCAGAACTACCTGTCGGTGGACCGCGATCTGGTGCTGGCCTACAAGGAATCCCCTGCCGGACAGCTGATCCACCCGGGCATCAACGAGGCCGGCGCAGTCGCGGCCTTCACCGCCGCGGGCACCAGCTACTCCACGCACGACGCGCCGCTGATCCCGATCTACGTGTTCTACTCGATGTTCGGTTTCCAGCGCACCGGCGACGCCTTCTGGGCGGCCGCGGACCAGATGACCCGTGGCTTCATCATCGGCGCCACCGCAGGGCGCACCACGCTGACCGGCGAGGGCCTGCAGCACGCCGACGGCCACTCGCCGCTGCTTGCCGCAACCAACCCGGCAGTGGTCACCTACGATCCGGCCTTCGGCTACGAGATCGGGCACATCATGCGCTCGGGCCTGGACCGGATGTACGGCGGGAAGCACGAAGATCCAAACGTGATGTACTACCTCACCGTGTACAACGAGCCGATCTCCCAGCCTGCCGAGCCGGAGAATGTGGACGTCGAGGGCATCGTCAAGGGCATCTACCTGCTGAAGGAAGCGACCACCGACGGGCCGCGCGCCCAGCTGCTGGCCTCCGGCGTGGCGCTTGCCTGGGCCGTGGAAGCCCAGCAGATCCTCGCCGATGAGTGGGGTGTCTCGGCCGATGTCTGGTCGGTGACCTCCTGGAACGAGTTGGCGCGCGACGGCCAGATCGCCGACGACAAGGTGCTCACCGATCCGGCTTCGGCCCGTCCGGTGCCGTTTGTGACCTCGAAGCTCGAGTCCACCACCGGTCCGGTCATCGCCACCACCGACTACATGCGTGCGGTGCCGGAGCAGATCCGCCCCTACGTCCCTGGTGAATTCCACACCCTGGGCGCGGACGGCTTCGGCTTCTCCGACACCCGTGCCGCGGCGCGTCGTTTCTTCAAGATCGACTCGCACACCCTGGTGGTCAAGACCCTGGCCTCGCTGGCAGAACGCGGCGAGATCCCGGCGGACACCGCGGTGAAGGCGCACGCCAAGTACGATCTGAACAACCCGAACGCCGGAACCTCCGGCAACGCGGGCGGCGACTCCTAGCCTCGAGCTAGGCCAAGCCGAAGCGGCAAGGGCACGAAGGCAGTTCAACTGCCTTCGTGCCCTTGCGGTTATTAACCTCATATTCGCTTCGCGGCGGGGCAAACCTACGAGCGAGTACCGGAAAACTTCCGTATGCTGTGAATTATGAGTCCTCAGGTCGAACCCACATCGAGCGTGCGCTCGCGCGCCGTGCGTTTGCCCAAACCGACGCCGGAAACCATCCGCCGGCTCAAGAGCCACCTCGGGGTGCTTTCCACCACGGCGCTGAAATACCTGGACCAATCCCTGCCCTGGTACCGCTCGCTGGAACCGGCCGAACGCGCCGCCCTCGGGCTGGTCGCGCAGAAGGGCATCTCCACCTTCGTCTCCTGGTACGAGGAACCCGAATCCACCCCGGCCTGGGTGATGAACGACGTCTTCGGCGCCGCCCCCACCGAGCTGACCCGCTCCATCTCGCTGCAGAAAGCGCTGGCGCTGTTGCGCACCATCGTGGAGGTCGTCGAATCCCAGGTGCCAGATATCGCCGCGGAGAACGAACAGGCCCAGCTGCGCGAAGCGGTACTGCGCTACTCGCGTGAGGTCGCCTTCGCCGCCGCCGACGTATACGCCCGGGCCGCCGAAACCCGCGGCGCCTGGGACTCGCGGCTCGAAGCCCACGTGGTGGACGCGGTGCTGCACGGTGAATCCCAGGATTCGCTCTCCTCGCGCATCGCGGCCATCGGCTGGAAGTCGCAGAAGAACATCCGCATCATGGTAGGCACCACCCCGGGCTCGAACTCGGTGACCTTCGTCGCCGCGCTGCGCCGGATGGCGCTGCGCTATTCCAGCGACTCGCTGGTGGGAGTGCTCGGCGAGCGGGCGATCCTGATGCTCTCGGATACCAAATTCGAGGAAGCCGACCTCTCGCGCTTTGCCAGGTTCTTCGGACCCGGACCGATCGTCTACTCTCCGATGGCAGCCACGGTCAAGGATATGCACACCGCTGCCAGCGCCGCGGTGGCCGGCTATGCCGCGGCCAAAGCCTGGCCGCAGGCGCCCGCGCCGGTGGGCGCCGACGACCTGTGGCCCGAGCGCGTCTTCAACGGCGACCAGATGGCGCGGACCGCGCTGATCGAGCGCGTCTACCTGCCCCTGCTGCATGCGGGCAACGGCCTGCTCGAAACGCTCTCCAGCTATCTTTCCCTGGGGCACTCCTTGGAGGGGACCGCCCGGGCGCTGTTCGTGCACGCGAACACCGTGCGCTATCGGCTCAAGCGCGTCTCCGAGGTGACCGGCTGGGATCCGCTGGTGCCCCGCGACGCATTTGTGCTGCAAACCGCGCTGGTGGTCGGCCGGCTTGCCGAGGCGAACTAGCCGCACCCCGGTTTTTATGGAGACCGCACAGTTCAACCGGCGCAACACAAGCGCATTACATGGGTTTTCGTGCTCGGCGTACGATAAGCTTTTGTAGAGTTCCTACAAAGAGCCACCACGAGCTTGGTACCGAAATACCGCGCGTGAAGCCGCAACTATTTGGAAAGCTGTAAGAGTGCTAGCAATCGTTTGCCCCGGACAGGGCTCCCAGACCCCAGGTTTCCTCACCGACTGGCTCGAAGTGGATGGCGTTCGCGACCATCTGTCGGCCCTGAGCGAGATCACCGGACGCGATCTCATCGCCCACGGCACCGTCTCGGATGAAGAGACCATCAAGGACACCGCCGTCGCCCAACCGCTGATCGTCGCCGCCGGGCTGGTGACCGCGCGTGCCCTGTTCGGTGCGCAGCTGCCCGCCGGTGCCGTCCTCGCCGGACACTCGGTCGGCGAAATCACCGCCTCGGCCCTGGCCGGCGCGCTGGGCGAAAACGATGCAATGAGCTTCGTGCGCACCCGCGCCAACGCGATGGCCGAAGCCGCAGCCGCCACCCCTACCGGCATGGCAGCGGTGCTCGGCGGTGGCCCCGATGAGGTGCTCGCCAAGCTTGAAGAGCTGGGACTGACCCCGGCCAACGCCAATGGCGGCGGGCAGACCGTCGCCGCCGGCACCCTGGAGCAGCTGGAAACGCTGGTGGCCAACCCGCCGGCGAAGGCCCGCGTGATCCCTTTGAAGGTCGCCGGCGCATTCCACACCAGTCACATGGCCCCCGCGGTGGGCGTGCTCGAAGAACTGTCGAAAACGCTGGCCCCGCAGGCCCCGGCTCAGCTGCTGCTCTCGAACTTCGATGGCGCCCCGGTGGCCAACGGCGAGGCGAACCTCGGCTCGCTGGTAGCCCAGGTCTCTCGCCCGGTCCGCTGGGATCTGTGCATGGAGACCCTCGCGGCCCGGGGCGTCACCGGACTGCTGGAGCTCTCCCCCGCAGGCACATTGGTGGGCCTGGCCCGCCGCGGACTGAAGGGCGTGAAAACCCTCGCGCTGAAAACTCCCGAAGACCTGGGCGCGGCCCGCGACTTCGTCGCCGAGCACACCGCCAACTAGTAGACGGGCAGCTTTCCGCAATCATGAGCGTGCAACTGAAAACTCCGGCCACCAACGCCTACAGCCGCATCCTGGGCACCGGATCCTTCCGCCCGGATGTCGTGGTGACCAACGACGACATCTGCCAATGGATCGACTCCTCGGACGAGTGGATCCGTCAGCGCACCGGCATCATCACCCGCCACCGCGCGGATGCGAACACCTCGGTGCTGGATATGGCCGAAGCCGCCTCCCGCCGCGCTTTGGAGGACGCCGGAATTACCGCCGAGCAGCTGGATACGGTCATCGTCGCCACGGTGACCTTCCCGCATGCCACCCCGTCGGCCGCCTCCGCGCTGACCGAACGCTTGGGCGCTACCCCGGCCCCGGCCTATGACATTTCTGCCGCCTGCGCCGGCTACTGCTATGCGGTGGCCCAGGCCGACGCGCTGGTGCGTGCCGGGCTGGCCCAGCACGTGCTGGTGGTGGGCGTGGAGAAGCTCTCGGATTACATCGACAATTCCGAACGCACCATCTCGTTCCTGCTCGGCGACGGCGCGGGCGCCGTGGTCATCGGCGCCTCCGAGGTTCCGGGGATCTCCCCGTCGGTGTGGGGTTCGGACGGTTCGAAGTGGAATGCGATCAGCATGACCCACTCGCAGCTGGCATTGCGCGAATCGGTGCTCGGCAGCGAAAACGAGCTGCTGGAAAGCGCCGTGGACGAACCGCTGGAGGAACACGCCAACCCGTGGCCGACGCTGCGCCAGGACGGCCAGACGGTCTTCCGCTGGGCGGTGTGGGAAATGGCGAAGATGGCCCGCAAGGCCTTGCACGAGGCCGGGATCGAAGCCGAGGATCTGGCCGCGTTCATCCCGCATCAGGCGAATATGCGCATCATCGACGAGATGGTCAAGCAGCTGAAACTTCCCGAATCGGTGGTGGTGGCCCGCGATATCGCCGAAAACGGCAATACCTCCGCCGCCTCGATTCCGATGGCCATGGACCGCATGCGCCGCGAGCACCCTGAGGTTTCGGGCAAGCTCGCCTTGCAGATTGGTTTCGGCGCCGGGCTTGTCTTCGGCGCTCAGGTAGTACTCCTGCCCTAAGCTTTAACCCGAAGGCGAACACCGCCTGGTGGGAACCAGTAAAATTTTCACTAAGCCGGACAGTGCCCCGCACGGGGAACTGCGCCACACACAATGACCGGAATATTCCGGCACTACGAGAAAAGGAGCCACCTGATGGCTAGCAACGAAGAAATCCTGGCGGGCCTCGCCGAAATCGTGAACGCCGAGACCGGCCTGGACGTTGCCGACGTGCAGCTGGACAAGTCCTTCACCGAAGACCTGGACATCGACTCGATCTCGATGATGACCATCGTCGTTGAGGCAGAGGACAAGTTCGAGGTCAAGATCCCGGACGAGGAAGTCAAGAACCTGAAGACCGTTGGCGACGCAGTGAGCTTCATCGCTGCCGCACAGGCCTAAGCATTATCGCCCACCCGTAGCGGTGCGGCAATCCGTCGTGCGGGAAAGCCGCACGCACGGGCCGGTACGTGAAGCCGGCCCCCAATATTTTTACACCGCCCAGTAGAGAGTTTGATGATGGCGCGCAAAGTAGTGATCACCGGTCTCGGAGCCACAACCCCCATCGGTGGGGACGTCCCCACCCTTTGGGAGAACGCCCTCAAGGGCGTCTCCGGCGCCGCCACCCTGACCGATTCCTGGGTGGAGGAATACAACCTGCCCGTCACCTTCGCAGCGCGCGCCTCGGTCCCGGCCACCGATGTGCTTTCCCGCGTGGAAGCCAAGCGCATGGACCCTTCCACCCAGTTCGCCGTGGTTGCCTCGCGCGAAGCGTGGAAGGACTCGGGGATCGAAGAATTCGACCGCAATAAGCTGGCCGTCGCCTTCGCCACCGGCATCGGCGGGGTCTGGACCCTGCTGGACGCTTGGGACACCCTGCGCGAAAAAGGCCCACGCCGCGTGCTGCCGATGACCGTGCCGATGCTCATGCCAAACGGCCCGGCAGCTGCCGTGTCGCTGGACTTGGGTGCCGAAGCCGGCGCGCACACTCCGGTCTCCGCTTGCGCTTCGGGCACCGAGGCCATGCATGTGGGACTGGAACTGATCCGCTCGGGCAAGGCCGATATCGTCATGGTCGGCGGTGCGGAAGCCGCGATCCACCCGATGCCGATCGCCGCTTTCTCCTCAATGCAGGCGCTTTCGCGCAGCAACGACAACCCGCAGGGTGCCTCGCGCCCCTACGACATCGACCGCAATGGCTTTGTGATGGGCGAAGGCGCCGGAGCGCTGGTGCTGGAGGCCGAAGAACATGCGCTGGCACGTGGCGCGCGCATCTACGCCGAACTGGCCGGTACCTCGGTCACCTCCGACGCGCACCATATCACCGCGCCGGACCCTCAGGGCCTGGGCGCGACTCGTGCGCTGAAGGCGGCCATGTTCGATGGCCTCATCCAGCCCGAGGACGTCGTCCACGTCAACGCCCATGCAACCTCCACCCCGGTCGGCGACAAGCCGGAATACACCGCGCTGAAGGCCGCTCTGGGAGATCACCTGGACGATGTCTGGGTCTCGGCCACCAAGTCGCAGATGGGCCACCTGCTCGGCGCCTCCGGTGCCGTCGAGTCGGTGCTGACCACCTTGGCCATCTACAACCGCAAGGCTCCGGTCACGATCAACCTGGACAACCAGGATCCGGAGATCCCGTTGAAGGTCGTCACCGGCGAGCCTGCGCTGCTTCCGGCAGAAGGCAGCATCGTGGCGCTGAACAATTCCTTCGGTTTCGGCGGGCATAACGCCGTGGTGGCAATCCGCAGCGTCTAGCGACCGCTTGATTCGATGGCGGGGTGCCTCTAGTTCTCTAGAGGCACCCCGCCATCGGTGCTTTAACCACCGGTTGGCGGGGCAAAACTATTGTTCACCGCCCCCAGCGTTGTTAGGCTCGGCGGTATCGGCAACCTAGGGAGAAGGGAACTGCCATGCGCAAGCTCATCGCGACAGCGTTTGTTTCGGCGGACGGGGTCATGGAGGCCCCGGGCGGCGAACCGGGGTACCGGAACACCGGGTGGACCATGTCCAGCGTCGATTTTGATCCCGCGGCCTATGAGCTGAAGGGAGCCGAACAAGATGAAGCCGAAGCCATGCTGCTGGGCCGAGTCAGCTACCAATCCTTCAGCGCCGTCTGGCCGGATTTGACCGAGGATTTCCCGAAGTACAACGCGATGCCTAAATACGTGGTCTCCACGACACTGCACGATCATGATCTGGTGGACAACTGGGGCCAGACGCAGATCTTGCGATCTGCCGCCGAGGTGGCGCGGCTCCGTGCCGGCGATGGTGGACCGCTGATCGTGCACGGGTCCGCGACCTTGCTTCATTCCCTGCAGGAGCACCAGCTGGTCGACCGGTACCACCTGTTGGTGTTCCCCGTGCTGCTCGGCGCGGGCAAGCGGCTGTTCAGCGAGGCTTCGTTGCCGGCGCAGAAAATGGCGCTCATCGATTCGGCCGTGTATTCCAATGGCATCCAGAAGAACGTATACGACGTGGTGCGCTAACGAACGGCCAGCGGCAAACGGGACCCCGATTCACATCGGGGTCCCGTTTTATTGCGGTAACACCCCGCACCACCGGGGATTTACTCGGGAAGACGCAGTCGGTCTCCCGGAGACTTATTAACCAGTTGTTAAACCACCTGGTTGAGCCATCGAACAGGGATATCTTCACCTGCATGGCGGAAAGGTTCAAGTTCTTCGTCCCAGGCTTCGCCGAGGGCAATGGACATCTCTTGGAAGAAGACCGCCGCGTTCCCGTCGCCCTTTTCGTAGGCCCAACGGATGCGCTCTTCGCCGACCATGATATTGCCCGAGACGTCGACGGTTGCATGGAAGATCCCCAGATCCGGGGTGAAAGACCAGCGGCTGCCATCGCAGCCTTCACTTGGTTCTTCGGTGATTTCGAATCGCAGATGCTGCCAACCACGCATGGAAGAGGCGAGAGTCGCCCCGGTGCCCTGCGGCCCGGTCCAGCTAATTTCGGCGCGACGAAGTCCAGGCGCTACGTGCTGGTCGCTCCAGTCCATCTTGACCGGTCCACCCAGCACCGCCTCTATGGCCCACTCAAGATGTGGGCATAACGCGGCAGAGGCCGAGTGAATAAAGATCACGCCTCTGGTCATCGGTGCAGACATGCCATCCTCCGTTACGATGTTGATCGTCTTCCCCTACGTCAACTTCGTCGAAGTGCACTTCCTACCGACAAGTACCATTTTGCCCGAACTGTCGAGCTTTCGCCAGCTGTACCTGGAACTTCTCTTAGATTTCACCCAAATCATCAGGCACGCGGGTGCGCTTGGCGGTAACTCTGCCGCAGTCGCTCCACCGAAACGTGGGTATATAGCTGCGTGGTTGCCAAGGATGAGTGTCCCAGGAACTCTTGCACGGCACGCAGATCTGCTCCGCCGTCGAGCAAATGCGTTGCCACGGTGTGCCGCAGCGCGTGCGGACCGCTCGCCGAGGTGTCCCCCAACGATTCAAGTGCCTGTGCGATTACCTGGCGAGCCTGGCGGACATTGAGCCTGGCCCCGCGGGCCCCGACCAGCAAGGCGCCTTCCGCTTCGGGCAGTGCCACGACGCGACGGTGGTTTTTCAGCCAAGGTTCGATGACGCGCTCTGCAGGCTTGCCGAAGGGGACCACGCGTTCCTTATTGCCCTTACCCATCACGCGCAAGGTGCGCCGCTCAAAATCAATGTCTGCGATATCCAAGGACACCAGCTCGCTAATGCGCAGCCCCGAGGCGTAGAGCAGCTCCGCGATCACCCGATCGCGGGCTGAGATGGCCTGGCGTTTTTGTTCCGCCTGCCTCTCGGACTTGGTCTTCGGGATATCGGAAGATTCAACGGGCGGCTCGGCTGCCGGTCGGGAGAGCAACCGGTCGATCTGCCCGGACTGCAATACATGCGGCAGGCGCTGTTCCTTCTTCGGTGCCACCAATCGAAGCGCCGGATCCTTGGCGACAATTTTGTGCTTGAGCGCCCATGCAAAGAAATTCTTCACCGACGAGATACGCCGGGCGATGGTGGTGCGGGAAATTTGGGCCTCGTGCAGCTCCGCCAGCCAATCGCGGAGCATTTCCACACTCACCTCGTTCAGCTGCCGGACCATGCACCTTCCGGCCAGATGGCCAGCCACGAGGCGCAGGTCAATGCCGTAGGCACGCAAGGTATTCTCGCTCCGGCCGCGTTCCAGGCGAAGATAATCCAGATAGTCGGCGATTGGCTCGGCAATGGCCGCCGGGATCTGTATAGGTGCGGGGTGGGCAGGTTCGGGCTTCATCTCCTTCAATTTACCGCGTTCTTCGCCGAAACGGATCCGCGGCGCACCAACCGCCAGCGCGCCCCATTGGACTCGACCTTCCCGAGCCGTTCCAAGGCACTCAGCGCACGCAGGGTGTCCAGAATCGGAATGCCGCTCAGAGCCGAAATTTCATCCGGCACGTTTCCCTGCACGAAATTCATCACGTCGTAGATCATCGACTGCGGCCTGCTCAGCCCGTCGGTGGGCCGTGCGTCCTGGGCATCCACGGTTTCTGGCGCCGGTGGAATTGGTTCGGCTGGCACACCGATCAGCTCCAGCACATCTGCCGCGCTGGTTACCAGGGCTGCGGTACCGGCGGCGAGCAGCCGGTGGGTGCCGGCCGAGTTTGGTGAATAAACACTGCCCGGAACCGCGGCGACATCTCGCCCAAGATCCACCGCATGACTCGCGGTGTTCAGAGCCCCGGACCGGTGCCGAGCCTCCGTAACCAGCGTAAGCCTGCTGATCGCGGCGATTAATCTGTTGCGATTGAGGAATCTGAAGCGAGTGGGCGCGGTCCCCGGAGGCACCTCGGAGAGCAGCAACCCGGTGTCGATGATCTGCCCGAGCAACGTCTCGTTTCCCGCCGGATAGGGCCTATCCGCTCCCCCGGCCAGAATCGTGATCGTCGGATAGCTTGGCGCCTCCAGATCCGTGACCGAGAGCGCCGCTCGGTGGGCGCTGGCGTCGATTCCGTAGGCGCCACCCGAGACAATGGTAAATCCGCGCAGGGCCAATTTGCGTGCCAGCTCGGAGGTGATCTGGTGTCCATAGTCGCTGGAGTCTCGCGAGCCGACAATCGAAATGCAGCGCTGCGCCTCCTGCACGGCCAGCAGCTGCGGACGTCTGGTGCGCCACCATAGGCACAGTGGCTTGCCCAGACCGAGCTCATCGAGCTGGTCCGGCCAGGCTGCATCGGTCGGGGTGAGTAATCCGCCGTTAAGCGCAGAGATGCGGTCGAGTGCGTCCAACGGGTTGCTGAAGCCCAGGCGTTTGCGCCAGCGGGTGAGCGCCACCGGCAGGCTCATCGTCCGGCTTCCCGAAGCACCCTGCCCCAGCACCTCGGCCAAGGCAGTTGCCAGCCCGCCAGGTACATGGTCTTCGCGGCGAATGAGCCGCACGAGTTCGGCCGGGCTCATCAGTTGCAGCAGTCCATTGCAGGCGTAGTCGTTCGGCTCAATCAGCGTGTTGAGTTCTGCGAGGCACAACTGCTCGGGAGTGTAGGAACAATGCATGACCGATCTCCTATCGGGGCTCGAGGTTTTGCCGAAAATGCAGCGCAGCGTCCAGATCGTCCACCGTCGGCTCTTGGTGTTCTTGCTGGTCGGCTATGGTCCACGCGACACGCAGCATGCGGTCCATGCCGCGGGCCGAAAGATCCGCCCGCTCCGAGATGCGTTCCAGCGCCCGCCGAGTGTGCTGCGGGTAGTGAAGTTCTCGGCGCAAGACCTTGGCCGATAGGCGTGCGTTGCAATTCAGTCCCCAAGGCTTGAGTCTTTCGGTGGCCCGCGCACGGGCTTGCAGAACTCGCTCGCGGACCTGCGCACTGGCCTCGCCGGCATCCCGCCCCAGTAGTTGCTGGCCGGTGACCGCGTTCATGCGAACCTGGAGGTCGATGCGGTCCAGCAGCGGTCCCGATAGCTTGGAGAAGTAGCGCCGCCTGGCGTTGGGGGTGCAGGTGCACGCGGTGCCGGTTCCAAAGTTGCGTCCGCAAGGACACGGGTTGGCGGCCAAGATCAGTTGGAAACGCGCAGGCAATTGTTGATGTCCGCTGGCTCGGGCAAGGTTGATCCGCCCTTCCTCGACCGGTTGACGGAGCGCATCGAGCACACCGGCTTGAAATTCTGTGGCTTCGTCGAGGAACAATATTCCGGCATGGGCCCGGGTGATCGCACCGGGGCGGATGGCTCTGCTTCCGCCGCCGAGCAATGCCGACGCCGAGGCGGTATGGTGTGGCGCGACGAAGGGTGGTGTCCGTTGAAGTTGATTGATGCCGCCTTGCCCGCCGCGGGTAATCGAATGGATCGCCGTCGCTTCGAGCGAGTCGGGGTCATCGAGCGGTGGGAGGATACCCGGCAGGCAGCGCGCCAGCATCGTCTTGCCCGCTCCGGCCGGTCCCACCATGATCAGATGGTGACCGCCCGCAGCCGCGATTTCCAGGGCCAGCTTGGCTTCGAACTGACCGTTAACCAGGCAAAGGTCCTGGGGCGGATCATCGGCCACGGGCGCTTGTTCGGTTGGTTGGCGCCGATGCCGAAGGTAGGTGCGAATACTTTCCACCGGTGCCCCGCAAAGTTCGAGCACTTCCCCGAGGTGCTCCGCCCCGGTGACCCGCACGCCGGGGACGAGTGCCGCTTCCTGGGCGTTGGCCGCGCTGACCACCACATGCGTGTAGCCGGCGCCGAGCGCAAAGCGTACGGTGGGGAGCACCCCGGCCACCGGGCGCAAGGTGCCGTCGAGGGCCAACTCGGCTACGAAGATCGTCCGCACAGGGACGGACAACTGGTTGTCCGCGGCCAAGGCCGCGATGACGATCGCCAAGTCGAAGCCCGAGCCGAATTTCGGCAGCGTGGCTGGGCTGAGATTCACCGTGAGTTTCCGATTAGCCAAGGGAATTCCGCTGTTTCGGGCGGCGGCCTTGATCCGTTCGCGGGCCTCATTCAGCGAGGCATCCGGTAGGCCGAGAATCAGGAAGCCGGGAATGCCGTTGCCAAGGTCCGCTTCCACATCGATCAGCGCCGGTTGCACTCCGTGCAGGGCGACCGCACAGGTGCGCGCCACGCTCACGCCCTCACCTTCTCATGATGTTCGCAGCTGAACCCTGCGGCCTTGGGGTAGACCTCGACGATGTCGATACGCAAGATTCCGATGTAGCGTTGGCGGGCTTGACCCCATTGGATCAGCAACCGCTGCAGGCGCCGATACTTCCTCGGAGTAATCGCTTCGAACCCGGTGCCATAGCGTACCGAACTCCGGGTTTTCACCTCGATCGCAAGGACAAACCCGTCGGCGTCTGCCGCCACTAGATCGAGCTCCCCGGATTTGCAGCGCCAATTGCGATCCAGGATCGTATAGCCCTGTGCGGTGAGGTAATCGGCGGCGGCTTGTTCGCCCTGTGCGCCGAGAACTTGGTGTTTGTTTTTCATGACGAAGCTTTCATATAGGTCTCATGACTTGTCATTCAGCATGCGGGCGCACGGGTTCAGCGCTTGGAGCCTGGCTGCCAGTTGTGGACAATCGGTGAATTCAGGCAACTTCGATCACCGGATTTCCCGCCCCGCGAACCGATCTGCCTGTTAGATCTGTTTCTCACTGACGGCAATATCCGACTGCGGCCGCGGCAGGCAGCAATGGACCGCGCCACTTCTGGGGTCCTCGCAACGTGGTGAAACGACACCATGATGGTGCGCAACTTTCATGGAATAGCAACCAACCAGGGAATTCTTGATCATCGCATTCCCTCAGGACTCTCCATCGATACAAAACTCGCCCACGGGATTTAACGCCCGTACATGTATCTATAAAACATTCCTACTCACCACCGCTCTTACTGATATTTGATAAATTCTCCCATCCAATTTCGGTCGCTCGACCGCGAAAAATTGGGCACTTGAAATACGTGCTCCCCAGAAACTTCGTTCCCCGAAATAGCCCTCATGAAAGCTCCAAATCCACATGAACCAATTCTTCAAATTCGCAAGATTTCAATTGACCCAGGGCAAGGTGAGCCTGACCCGCGAAGGTGGGATACCGCTTGATTCGGGCACTGCTCGAACCACAGCATCCAGACTCAAGCCACTACATAGGACTATTAAAGATAGGTTCACTTATCAGTTTTTGACTCCGGGTCTATAACAATTGGGTAACGTGCGATTCAGCGCCTAGAATCCGCGATAAGTTGAGGTTTTAGGAGCATGATATTGGAGGATTTTGCACTTAGCCAGAGAACTATTCTCCGGCAATTTGTTAGTGTGGATATCCGGTCTCGACATGCAGTTTGTGTCGACCAAGAATAAAAGAATCAAGGACCCTGCACGAGCTGAAGGCTTACTTCGGGCCGTGCAAGCAAGAAGCGAGTGCCAGCGATCTTTAGTTCGAGGATTCGACTGCTGCGACCGCGGCTTGTGGTCCCCAATCGGCCCGTGCCTTCACAGGTAGACGGGCAGTGGAGACAATGACCAGCAACATCGCCGTCAAGGTCGAGAACTTGTATAAGGTCTTCGGTCGCAAACCGCAGGAAGCGGTGAAGAAGCTCAAAGCCGGTACGAAGCGGCAAGATCTGCCTGCATCGAACACCGCAGCCGTCATCGATGCCTCCTTTGAAGTCAAAGAAGGCGAAATTTTCGTCGTCATGGGCCTCTCCGGCTCGGGCAAATCCACGCTGATCCGCACGCTGAATGGCCTGTGGGACGCTACCTCGGGGCAGATCACCGTCGGGGAAGACAAGATCACCGGGATGTCCGCCGCGAAGCTGCGCGAGGTGCGGAGAAAACGCGTTTCGATGGTTTTCCAGCACTTCGCCTTGCTGCCGCACCGCTCCGTGTTGGCCAATGTGGCCTACCCGCTCGAACAGCAAGGCGTGGGCCGGGCCCAACGGCTGTCCACCGCCGCAAAAACCTTGGATCTGGTCGGATTGACCGGCTGGGGCGACAAGATGCCCAGTGAACTATCCGGTGGCATGCAGCAGCGCGTAGGCATCGCCCGAGCGCTGGCTGCAGACACCGAGCTGCTGCTCATGGACGAGGCGTTCTCCGCCCTTGACCCGCTGATCCGCCGCGAGATGCAAGAACAGCTGGTTCAGCTGCAAGCCAAGCTCGGCAAGACCATCGTGTTCATCACTCACGATTTGAATGAGGCAATGTTCCTCGGGGACCGGATCGCGGTGATGCGCGACGGGCAGATCGTCCAGGTGGGCACCCCGGAGGAAATCCTGATGGATCCGGCCAACGACTACGTGGCCCAATTCGTGCAGGATGTGGACCGCGCCCGCGTGCTGACCGCCTCCTCGGTGCTCGAGCCGACCAGGGCGGTCATCCAGGAGACGGCCGGGCCGCGCAATGCCTTGCGCACCATGCACGAGATGTTCCTCTCCGCGGCGATCGTCACCGACCGGGACCGCAAGGTGCTGGGCATGATCACCGACCGGGACGCGCTGAAGCTGGTACGCCAGGGCGAGACTTCCATCGTCTCGAAGATCCAGCCGCTGGAATCGGTGAACCGCGACACGCAGCTGATTGACCTGTTCGTTCCCTCGGTGGAGTCCCCCTTGCCGGTGACCGTCACCGATAGCGAGAACCGCTTGCTGGGAGTGATCCCGCGGGTGACGCTGCTGGCGGCCCTGGCTTCCACTGCCCCACCGACCGAAGAAATGACGGTGCTGGATCAGCCGCTGCCGGGCAATGTTGTCAGCGCGGCCCTGCAGGGCGCCGGGGAGGAAAACTAATGGACGACTTTATTATTCCGGTAGGAGATGCCGCCGAAAAGGGCGTCGACTGGGTCGTAGACAATATGGGCCCGTTCTTCGATTTTCTCCGCGCGGTCTTTGTGGAGATGTACGACGGGGTCTACTACGTGCTGGGCACCCCGCACTTCTCGATCATCATCGCGTTGGTGGCGCTCATTGCGCTCTTCGCCCGCGGCTGGCAGTTCATGCTCGGCGCGGCGCTCGGGCTGGTTTTGATCGTGGGCATGGACCAATGGGATAACGCCATGGTCACCTTGGCTCTGGTGCTGGTGGCAACCTTCTGGGCGCTGCTGATCTCGCTGCCGCTGGGAATTTGGGCGGCGAAGTCGCAGACCTTCTCCCAGATCGTCCGGCCATTTTTGGACTTCCTGCAGACCATGCCAGCCTTCGTCTACCTGATTCCGGCGCTGATGCTCTTCCGCGTCGGCGTGGCCCCGGGCATCGTGGCCACCATCGCCTTCGCGCTGGCCCCCGGCGTGCGCTTTACCGAACTGGGCATCCGCTCGGTGGACAGCGAAGTGGTCGAGGCCGGGCAGGCCTTCGGCTCCTCCTCCGGGCGCATCCTGCGCCAGATCCAACTACCGCTGGCGCTGCCGACCATCATGGCCGGCGTCAACCAGGTCATCATGCTCTCGCTGTCCATGGTCGTGATCGCCGGCATGGTCGGCGCCGGCGGCCTCGGCGGCGACGTGATCGCCTCGCTGGGCCGGCTGGATACCGCGCTGGGCGTCGAGGCCGGTCTGGGCGTGGTGATCCTCGCGATGATCCTGGACCGGCTGACCAATGCCTTCGGACGGCAGTCCGGGCTCTTCGCCTGGTTCGCCAAGCGCCGCAAGGCCGCAGCCAAGGCGAAGGAACAAGAACTCGCGGCCTGAACCCCGCGCCGAACCACCAATGAAACCGGCGGCTTAGCCCGCCACCCCGAAAGGAAACACGCACATGAAACGCAATTCCCTCAAAGTCGGAGCGGTTCTCGCGGCCAGCGCACTGGCGTTGACCGCCTGCGGCAACGACGGCGGCAGCGAAGCCGCCGGAGAAGACAAGAAGCTGAATATCGCGGTCTTCAACGGCTGGGATGAAGGCATCGCCAGCAGCGAGCTGTGGAAGGCGGTGCTGGAGGAGAAGGGCTACGAGGTCGAGCTGACCAACTCCGACGTCGCTCCCCTCTTCCAGGGCCTGTCCTCGGGCGACTACGACCTGACCACCGACGTGTGGCTGCCGGTCACGCACGCCTCCTACCTGGAGGACTACGGCGATGACATCGAGGATCTGGGCGCGTGGAACACCGAGTCGCGGCTGACCGTAGCCGTCAACGAGGACGCGCCGATCGATTCGCTGGACGAGTTGGCGGCGAACGCGGACAAGTTCAACAATCGCATCGTGGGCATCGAGCCCGGTGCCGGACTGACCGAGGCCATGAATGAGGCGGCCATCCCGGAATATGGTCTGGACGATATGGAATTCCTGACCAGTTCCACCTCCGCGATGCTCACCGAGCTGGAAACCGCGACGAAGAACAACGAGAACATCGTGGTCACCCTCTGGGAGCCGCACTGGGCGTACAGCGCATACCCGGTGAAGAACCTGGAAGACCCGAAGGGCTCGCTGGGTGACGCCGAAGGCATTCACACCTTCAGCCGCGCAGGCTTCGCCGATGACCACGCCGAGGTGGCCAAGTGGATGG
Source organism: Arthrobacter sp. MYb221 (assembly GCF_002979835.1). NCBI lineage: Bacteria > Bacillati > Actinomycetota > Actinomycetes > Micrococcales > Micrococcaceae > Arthrobacter > Arthrobacter sp. MYb221. Next base: position 360,907 of record NZ_PCPW01000001.1, read on the forward strand.
GCGACTTCAAGATGGATCTGGAGACCCTCTACGACCTGGAGAACCTGCTGTTCGTCGAGAACGACACCGATGACTACCAGCCGCTGGTCAAGCAGTGGATGGAAGAGAACCGCGAGTTCGTCGACGGCATGACCAGCTAACCCACGCCGCGTTAGCCGTTTTGCGCACGAAGGCTCCCAACCAGTTGCTGGTTGGGAGCCTTCGGTGCATTCGGTGCGTTTAGCCCTGCAGCCCTTCTTTGGGGATCTGCAGTTCGTCGCGGTTCAGCTCCTCGACGTTCACATCCTTGAAGGTCAGCACCTTCACGGTCTTCACGAAGCGGCCCTGGCGGTAGATATCCCAGACCCAGGCGTCGGTGAGGTTCAGTTCGAAGTACACCTCGCCGGAGTCGGTCAGGGTCTTCACATCGACCTGGTTCGCCAGATAAAAGCGGCGTTCGGTTTCCACCACATAGTTGAATAGCCCCACCACAGCCTTGTACTCGCGGTACAGCTGTAATTCGAGGTCTGATTCGTAGTTTTCGAGGTCTTCGGCAGCCATGGTTCGTCCTTTGTCTCTAGGTTTTACCTTGGGCCTTTTCGGGCTTGGAAGTCAAGTTCCAACTTTTCCGGTGCAATGCGCAGGGGCCAAGTTTTTCGATTGCCGCCCGATGCGTGGCGGTGGCATAGCCCTTATTGATTTCCCAGCCGAAGGCCGGATGCTCGGTGGCGGCCTGGACCATGATCCCATCGCGCTCCACCTTCGCCAGGATCGAGGCGCCGGCGATCGCCTGGCAGGTCATATCTCCCTTGATGATGGTGCGCACCGGAATGTGCAGTCCCACCGGTTCGCGGTCATCGTCCAGCAGGTCGAAAAGATCTTGCTCCGGCGCGGTGAGCCAGTCGTAGCTGCCGTCCAAGAGGATCGCCTCCGGGGCCACGGCGCTCTGTGCGACCGCGCGGGTGCCGGCCAGGCGCAGCGCCCCGGTAACCCCAAGCTGATCGATCTCCGCGGCGCTGGCATGCCCCACGCCGTAGCCGAGCGCCCATTCGCGCACCGGGGTCACAAGTTCTTCGCGGCGCGCGGGGGTGAGCAGCTTCGAATCGCGCAGTTCGGGGAATTCGGTCACGTGCTGCATGTCGATGACGCTGACGCCCACCGTGATGGGGCCGGCCAAGGCGCCCCGGCCCACCTCATCCACCGCGCCGATGAAGCGCACGCCGTGCTCGGCCGCCAGGGCCCGCTCGTGCTCCAGGGTTGTGGGCTGTGCCTTTGCCGTTGCCATGGGTCAGGTTCCTACTTGCTGCCGGCGTCGGGGACGTTGGCGAAGACTTCTTCGTGGGTGTCGATCCCGCCGATTCGATTCAGCGGCCAGGAGATGACCGAGGCACGGCCCTGCACGGACTCCAGGTCCACGAAGCCGCCCTGGACATCGACGTGGAAGCGCGAGTCGGCGCTGGCGCCGCGGTGATCGCCCATTACCCAGATCTTTCCCTCCGGGACCGTCACCTGGAACTTGATATCGCTCGGTGCGTCGCCCTCGAAGATGTAGGATTCGTTGATGGGTTCGCCGTTGATGGTGAGCTTGCCATCGGAGCTGCAGCATTCGACGGTGTCCCCCGGCATGCCGATGATGCGCTTGACCAGGTACTGTTCGTCGGCGGCCGGCAGCACGCCAACCCAGGACAGCGCGTTCTCGAAGGCGGTCGGATCGTTCTCCAAAGGCGGCAGCCACTGCAGGTCGTCGCGGAAGACCACCACGTCGCCGCGTTCGAGATCGAACGGGCCGGGGGTCATCAGGTTGGCGAAGATGCGGTCGTTGATCTGCAGCGTGTTCTCCATCGACCCCGAGGGGATGTAGTACGCACGGAAGAAGAACGTCTTGATGAGCAAGGAGAGCGCAATAGCAATGACGAGAATGATCAGCACTTCTCGTACAAATCGCCAAAGCCGGTACAACGGGCCCCGCGTTGGGGGTACTTCTGCGGATTCGGCGCTCACGTTCGGTTTCTTACCTTTCACTGTCTTGCAATAGTTCTCATCTTACTTGGCGCGCAGGTCGTTGCGCCGGAGGCCAGCTCAGCGTGTAAAAGTCGCGGCTTAACGCGCAAAGCCGGCCAAGCATCAGGTGTGCTTGGCCGACCTTCAACGCAACCGGTTAATTGGCGCGGGTGGCGATGCCGCCGCTCTTCTGGTATTCGACCGGGATGCCGCCCAGTGGCTTCTCCGCTTCCAGCAAGGTCTTGATTTCTTCCAGGTGGCTGGAATCCACCGACAGGGTCAAACCACCGATTTTCGGATTCAGGGTGTAGCCGTGGATCGAAACGTTCAGTGGGGCTTCCAGCCCCGCCTGCCACTTCATCACGTCCTTGATGGCCTGGCGAAGGTCATCGGCGGAGTACTCAACTAGGTGCGGCTCCGCACCGGCTTCCTCGATGGCCTTCATCTGGCTTTCGTCGGTGGTCGACACGTTGAGCTTGCCGTCTTCGATCCAGCCCTGCACATAGTCCTCCCCCAAGGTGGCGGACAATGCGTCATTGGTTTCTAATAGTGCGTTTTGGTCCACAACATTCTCGCTGCCGGTAGGTTCAGTAGTTCCTTCACCGCTCGTGGAGGCCTGCCCGCAACCGGAGAGCATGAGCCCTGCGACGACTGCGGTGGATGCCAGTGCAAGTGAACGACGAGCTGATGGGGATTTGTAGATCATGGTACTACCGCCTCAAGGTCATTAGGATCACCTAGGAAGATGATAACTGGACTTCTGCAAAGTATTCGGTGAGGCACATGTGTGCCAAGTGAAAGTGCCCCGCAACCGTTGCCGGTAGCGGGGCACTTTCGGGTCGTGGCCGAAGCTACAACCGTTTAGGGATTATCCCTTAGCTGTGGCGACGGTTTCCGCGGCGGAACAGCAGGAACATTGCGCCTACGAGAGCCAGGGCTCCACCAGCGGCGATCAGCGGAACGGTGCTGGAACCGGTATCGGCCAGCGGGTCCTTCTTCTCAGGCGACTTGGTTGGAGTCTGGTCATCCTTTGGAGCCTCGGTTGGCTCTTCGGAATCATCCTCGGTTGGAGTTGGCTTAGCCGTCTCGGTTGGCTTCTCCGTTGGAGTAGCCGACTCGGTTGGCTTCTCCGTTGGAGTAGCCGATTCGGTTGGCTTCTCCGTTGGAGTAGCCGACTCGGTTGGAGTAGCCGACTCGGTTGGAGTAGCCGACTCGGTTGGCTCCTCAGTTGGAGTAGCCGACTCGGTTGGCTCCTCAGTTGGAGTAGCCGACTCGGTTGGCTCCTCAGTTGGAGTCGCGGTTGGCTCCTCAGTTGGAGTCGCGGTTGGCTCCTCAGTTGGAGTCGCGGTTGGCTCCTCGGTAGGAGTTGGGGTCGGCGTCGGAGTTGGCTCCGGAGCCGCAACGAGTACCGAACCGGTTGCATTGCCCGACTTGTTGTAGCCGTTCACTGCGGTCATGCGGAAATTGAACTCGCCTTCTTCTGCAGGTGCAACGAAGGTGAAGGTTCCATCTGACTTGACGTCAGCGAGCTTGTACAGCTTGCCGTCAACAACGATACGAACCTGGGTGCCGGCCGAAGGGCCTTCAACAGTACCGGTGATGGTTGCGCCTGGCTTGACTTCAGCGCCAGCTGCTGGCGAGCTCTGAGCCGGGGTGTTTACAGCGAACTTGACGGTGTAGCCACCGGTGTAGTCCTTTGCCTTGACGTCAGCCAGCGAGGTGTAGAAAGCGAGATCGTCGGCGTTGTCTTCGATACCGTCTTCACCGCCGGAGTTTGCCGAGTTGATGCCAACAGCCTTGTTGCCAACGAGCACTGCTCCACCGGAGTCGCCCTGATCCAGAATGCCCTGGTTAGGGTTCTCAGCGGTGTAGCCCCAGACGGCACGAATGTCATCATCGTAGCCGCCGACGAAGAACATGCCTTCGCCGAGAATGGTCGAGCAGCTCCAACCGGTGGTGCGACCCACCGAGCAAGCCTCGGAACCAACGGCAGCCTTCGAAACGCCGGTTACCTGGATAACCTTCGAACGCTCATCGGCGCCAGCTGGCCACTGCGTTACTTCGTTGTGCAGGGTCAGTTCAGGGTTGATGTCGTCAATGACTGCGATATCGGTACCTGGCTCGGCCTGATCCAGCTCATCCTGGGTCAGGTCCGGGGTGATCGGAACACCGTAGTTGTTCGGTCCACCGAACTGGCTGAACCCAAAGGTACCGAGCGCAGCGCTGATGCCTTCTACTTCATTTGGTGCGGTGTGTTCAACGACGAAGGTGTTCTTGAATGCGCCGTCTTCGGTGCAGTGCCCTGCGGTCAGTACTGCATCGGCGCCCTCTGGGTTCCAGGCGTTGAAGCCGATGGAGCAGAGGCCTTCAACATTGTCGCCGGTGCGCGCTGCGCCGTAGCCCATGCCACCGTAGATGTCGGTCAGGGCGCCAGGCTTTACCTCGCTACCCTCCACGAGCTTCACATTGGTTGCTTCTTCGGCGAACTCTTCCAAGGTCAGCAGTTCTTCTTCTGCTGCCTTGGTGGCCGTGGCCTTTGGCGTAGCCTTCTTCTCGATGCTGGCTGGCCCGCTTGCAACGATTTCGAACGGCTTACCGCTACCGGTATTCATGATGGCGGTCAGTCGAGTCATTTCGACTGGTGCAACATTGTCGCGAAGTTCGTCGTAGACGTCATTCACGTTGGAGATCTTGCCGACCTCAGCGTTGATCTTCAGGCTGACAGCCTTAGGAGCTGCGCTTGCGACTACAATTTCCTTGGCTTTCTTGGCATCTTTAGCGCCAACTTCAACCTCGGCCTTGCCGTCTTTGACGCTGGCCTTGACCTTTACGCCTTCGGCTTCAAGCTTCTTGGTGACCTCGGCAACGGTGTCGTTTGCCTTTGCGTCTTCAAGGTACTTCTCCGGCGACTTGTTCAAGTCGCGCTCGATAGCCTCGTCCAAGCCCTTGGTGTCTACTGCGACATCCGAGGCAGATGGCGTAACGCTCGGGCTCTGCGAAGGTGCCGGAGTGCTTTCAGCCTTATCGGCTGCGACTGCGGGAGCAATGAAGCTACCGCCAACCACCAGTGCGGTGGCTGCGGCAGCGACAATGCCGCGCTGCGCAGTCATGTTCTTTGGTTTTGGCATTAAAGCTTCTCCCAGTTAAGTGGTGCGATCGCTTGAAGGTCGCGACCCGGTCTGGGCGCACTTCAGAGCAGTGTGTTGTTACCAAATTGAAACAATATCGGCTTTACAGAGGGAGTTTCAAGGAGCGAGTCCAACAAACGGAGATATTCACTCGAACATTTACCCTTGTCATTCCACCGCCGAGGGATCTTCTTTTGAATCAATGCCGAACCAAGGAGATAGTTTAAGATTGCATTTCGGTTACTTACCGCTAGTCAACTAAGTGCGGGCTGAGAATTCGCAATGAATTCTCAGCGGTCTCGGAAAAGCTTGTATTTTCAAGCATTGGTTGCACGGGGGTATTCGCGCTGGGTGAAAAGTTTTTAAAGTTTTTCGACTGTTCGGGGATGTTGCGGGCTTATTACTCGATATCGGTGCGCTGATCCAGCGGCCAAACAATCTGCGTTGCCTTACCGACGACCCGATCGACACTGATCATACCGCCGCCACTTGATCCGAGCAGGGCCCTGGAGTCTTCAGACCTTGACCGGTGATCCCCCATAACCCACAATCGCCCCTCGGGGACGACCCCGATGAATTCTTGTTCGCTGGCCGCATCTCCTTCATATATATACGGCTCGTCTGTCGGCACACCGTTGATACTGAGCTTCCCATCCGAGCCGCAGCAGTCTACCGTGTCACCGCCAACGGCAATCACGCGTTTAATGTAGGTATTTTCGGTCCCGCTAAGGCGCAGCGCGCCGAGCAGGTCATCGGCGAAGGATGCGCGGGCGTATGGAAGAAATGAACCGCGGCCGTCGAAGACGATTACATCTCCGCGTTGCGGATCTGCGTGGGCATAGGCGCGACGGTCGACCATGACGCTTTGCCCGGGATTAAGCGTGCTCTGCATCGAGATGGACTCGATGCGGTAGACATCCAGCACCAGTGCGCGGATGAATAGGGTGGCGATAAGGCCACAGATGACGGCGAGAACAACGAAGCGCCAGACCCAAAACCAGGTCCGGCGCTTCGTGATTGCTCGCTCGGGGCTAGCAATCTCGTTCATCAGAGAACAGAGATTACTTCTTGCCGCCGAAGTCGCGCTTCTCGCGGATACGCGCAGCCTTGCCGTGACGATCGCGCATGTAGTAAAGCTTTGCACGACGCACGTCGCCCTTGGTCACTACCTCAATCTTGTCGATGATTGGGGAGTGAACTGGGAAGGTACGCTCAACACCGGTACCGAAGGAAACCTTACGCACGGTGAAGGTCTCGCCCAGGCCGGAACCGTGGCGACCAAGGACGTAGCCCTGGAAAACCTGAACACGCGAGTTCTTACCTTCGATGATGTTGACGTGAACCTTCAGGGTGTCACCCGGAGCGAAGGCTGGAACGTCGGAGCGCAGCGAAGCTGCATCTACTGAGTCAAGAATATGCATTGTGCATCCTCTAGGATCAATGCCACAGGTCACCGAATCCTCGTAGCGGAGCTCATCAACCGATAAGGCGATCTCTCCGAAACGTGTTACCACCGGCAGCCTGTCGCTGCCGATGCGGCGGTTTTTCCGTGTCCCTCATCCCCCTGTGGCAGGAGTAGGACAAAAACACACCAAGAAACAATTTTGCCATATTCTGCCTAGGGGCGCGAGTATGCGCACCCGGCTCGATGGTGATCTAGGACTCTTTAGCCCAGTCCAGCTCCGATTTTGCGATGATTTCTCCGTCGACAACGGCGAATCCAGAGTGCCAGAGAGCATCGCGATCCTTGCGGTTCAGCTTGCTCGCATCGAGCAGTTGGATGAGATCCGGACGGCGAGTGGCGGTACGGCGAATCTGTTCGTCGCGGCGGAAGCGGGCCACCCGTGCGTGGTTGCCGCCGAGCAATACCTCCGGCACCTCGCGGCCGCGCCAGGCGGCAGGCTTGGTGTAGACCGGGTATTCGAGCAGCACATCCGAGTGGGATTCTTCGACCAGGGATTCCGGGTTGCCGATCACTCCGGGGATGAGTCGGGCGATGGCCTCAACCATGACCATCACCGCTACTTCTCCCCCATTGAGCACATAGTCCCCGATGCTGACGGGGATGACGGTGAAGTTCTCGTGCGCGTATTCGATGACGCGCTCGTCGATTCCTTCGTAGCGTCCGCAGGCGAAGACCAGGTGCTCTTCTTCGGCGAGGTCATAGGCCATCTGCTGGTCGAATACCGCTCCGGCCGGGGAAGGAACGATTAAGATTGGTTTGCGATCCGCCGGGGCCGAAGCACGCACGGTGTCCAGCGCCTGGCCCCATGGCTCGGGCATCATCACCATGCCGGCGCCGCCGCCGAAAGGGGTGTCGTCGACCTTGTGGTGGCGGTCGGTGGTGAAGTCACGCAGGTTGGTGACGTTCAAGTTGAGGATTCCGCCCTCGCGGGCGCGGCCGATCAGCGATAGATCCAGCGGTGCAAGGTACTCCGGGAAGATGGAGACTACGTCGATGCGCATAATGCTTACTTTTCTTCCTCGGAATCGTCCTGGTTCAGCTGCAGCAGCCCGGCTGGCGGGGTGATGGTCAGCGTGCCGGCTTCCAGATCAACGTCGGGGACAAATTCGTCCACGAACGGCAGGTAGATCTCCTCGCCATTGTTGTCCTCGAAGACCAGGAGGTCTTGGGCCGGGTTGGTGCGCAGCGCGGTGATCACGCCGACCTGCGTGCCTTCGTGCATCACCTTCAGATCGAGAAGCTCATGCTCGTACCATTCATCCGATTCGCTTTCTTCCTCGCCGGTGACCTCGATTTCGAGGCGTGCCTGGCGCAGGGTTTCTGCGGTGTTGCGGTCCTTGATTTCTTCGAAGGCGACCAAAAGAATGGTTTTGTTCCAGCGCGACTTGCTGACGGTCAAGGTTTTGACCGGACCGTCGATGACGTGGAGCACCTCGCCGGGTGCGAAACGTTCATCTGGGACGTCGGTGAGGACCTGAACGGTCACTTCGCCACGGATTCCGTGGGGCTTGCCGATACGTGCTACCTGCAATCGCATAATCTGGTGATCATTCTCCTTGGATTCACGGGACGGTGCCACGCGCTGTGGTGCCAAAAGCTGGCGGGTGAAACACGAGAAGGAGTTTCCGCCCTGTTGAGCGGAAACTCCTTCTGTGGTGAGATCAGCTTGCGCCTGACCTCAAAGTTGCTTGGCTAGCGGCTACGATCGGTGTCGATAACATCAACACGAATCGGCTCCTTAGCCAACGCTGCCATCACGGTACGCAGTGCCCGTGCGGTACGTCCCTGGCGACCGATCACACGACCGAGATCATCCGGGTGCACACGCACTTCGAGCAGGTCGCCGCGGCGGTTGGACTTCAGGGCAACCCTGACGTCTTCCGGTTCCTCGACTACCCCGCGAACCAAATGGTCCAGCGCATCGGCAAGCATGATTACTCGGCCTCGGTGGCTTCAGCTTCTGCCGGCTCGGCAGCTGGCTTCTCGGCCTTCTTGGTGATGGCCTCCTTGAGGATCACCGAACCCTTTTCAGGAGCAACGAATGCAGGCTTAGGCTCGGCAACCTGGTAGGTGCCTTCCTGGCCTTCGATGCCCTTGTGCTTCTGCCAGTCACCAGTGATGGTCAGCAGCTTGTGTACCTGCTCGGTTGGCTGGGCGCCAACGGAAAGCCAGTACAGTGCACGCTCGGAATCGATCTCGATGATCGATGGGTTCTCGGTTGGGTGGTACTTACCGATCTCCTCGATGGCACGGCCATCGCGCTTGGCGCGCGAGTCCATAACAACAACGCGGTAGAAAGGTGCGCGCATCTTACCGAAGCGCTTCAGACGAATCTTTACGGCCACTTTAGTGGTCTCCTGTTTCTCAACATGGGCGAGCCAAACGTTTCGCGCCTGTGGGGCAGGCCGTACTAGTTCAACTCTAAAAAAGGACAGGATCTATCACGGAGAGAGGGTCCACAATAAATCGAGTACCTTCCAATCATGCCAGAGACTCACAAGCGATACCAACTCAATCTTTGTGGGATGCGCTACTGAGCCGGCTACTCCCGGGCTCGGGTTAGGCGACGGCAGAGAAGTAGCTATTGCGCCGCGGTATTTGCGCCGGGTCCAGATACTTGGGCAGCAGGATGTGCGGCAGGCTATCGACCATGGCAATTCTAAGCAATCTTCGATGGATTGCCGTGTGGTGCTGCCGGCAGAGCACCGCGCAGTTTTCCACGCAGGTCTTGCCGCCGCGTTCCCACCAGTTGCAATGGTGGTATTCGAGCATTTCATGCGGGGCCGTGCATCCGGGGACGATGCACCCGCGGTCCCGGGCGAAGGCAGCTCGCTTGATCGGCTCCGGGAAGAGCCGCTGGGATCTGCCGACATCGAGCACCTGGCCGTTGCCGCCGAAGACGATCGGGATGATCTGGGCATCGCAGAGGAGCTGGCGAAGTTCGCCGGGGTCGAGTTCCACACCGTGCGCGGTCAGCCCCTTGGCTTGGGCCAGGTCTTCGAGGTTCTGCGCCTGCATGTTCACCAGGATCTGCGGGGTAACGGTCTTGGCGCCCGGTGCCGAGTGGGTCAGTGAGGCGAGCAGCGCGTTCAGGCGGCGCTGGGCCACCGTGACCTGGTCCGCTTCGGCCGCATGGTCCGCGGCCCCTGTTGGTGCCTCCGGGCCGGGAGTGGGATTTCCGGCTGACTCGGGTGCGGAGGCTTCATGCTCCGCCGGGATCTGCGCCCACGCCGGGGCGGGCCGATCGCTGTCGAATAGCGTTTCGGGGGCCGGTTCGGGTGGGTTGGCGGCGCGCGCTGCTTGGCCGCTTCGGGTGCGCGGGTTGTCCGCCTGTCCGACAAATGAGCGGAATTGCTCGGCTTGGGCTCCTTTGACGCGCACCAGATAGGTATCCACCCCGTTGCGGGTGCCGCGGCTGAAGAACCCGCATTCGGGCTCGGTGGCCTGCGCGTGGGCTTTGCGGTAGCCGGCCAGCAGGTCCGTGAACTTCTTTTCCCCGGTGGCGCGGTCTTCTTCGGTGAGCAGCTTGACCGCATGAGCCTGCATCGGCCGTCCGTCTCGGTGCGTTGCCACCGGGTCCAGTGGCGCGCCCTCGAAGCTGGTATCTGCCGGTTCCAGCTGCTCCAGGCTGCGGGCGGTTTTGGCGACGCGTCGTGGGTCGAGGCTTTCATGCCCGGAATGCAGTGTTGCGAGCTCTGCGAAGCGCGGCGACAGTGCGCTGCCGTCCATATTGCGCCGGGCCACCAGCAGGTGGGCGTCGTTGATCCGCCGGTCCGCCTCGTGGAAGTCCAGCCCGAGCCAGCCGGCGGTGAACCCGGCGGCATTCCGGTAGAGGGTGCGTCCGGATTCCTGGCGCGCCGGCCGGGAGTAGTCTGCCCGGTGGTCGCGGACCGCGCTCAGCTCTTCTTCGGCGAGCAGATGCGCGCCGGTTCCCTCGCAGTGGGCCGCCGCGCGAAGTTGCTCGCGCACGGCGTAGCGGAAGATGTTTTCGATGCACAGCGCGTGGGCGGCGGCCACGCGCGGGTCCGTTGATTCGCGCAGCCGGACCGAAAGCTTCTGCAGCACCTCCAGGCACAGCTCCATGACCTCGAGGAGCACGGCGATGGCGCCTTGCGGGATGCTCCCGGTCACGAATTCACGCAGTCCGGTCAGTCCGGCCGCTAGCTGGGAAATACTCATGCAGCCATCATCACGCCATTTCCGGCTGCGCCCCGCGGGCGCCGACGGGCTGTGGAGAACTTCGGCCGGGCTAGTGCCCGCCGCCGAGCTTGCCGCCCAGGCGTTCGCGCATCTTCAGGCTCGCCGCGTTCAGCCCCTCGATTTCCACGGTCTTGCCGTACTTCTCGTACTTCGCGCCGATGGCGTCCAGCGCGGCGCTGGTGGAGGCGTCCCACAGGTGCGAGTTGTGCATGTCGATGACCACGCGGTCCGGATCCTCGGCGTAGTCGAACTGGGTGTAGAGGTCGTTGGAGGAGGCGAAGAACAGCTCCCCGTTGACCTCGTACTTGGCGATCTGCACCCCGAAGTGCTCCTCCAGGCGGCGTTCAACGGTGACCAGGTGGGCCACCCGGTTGGCGAAGAGCACCATCGCGGTGAGCACCCCGACACCCACGCCGATGGCCAGGTTGTGCGTGGCGACGGTGACCACGACGGTGGCCAGCATGACGGTGGTTTCGCTCTTGGGCATCATGCGCAGGGTGGCGGGCTTGATGCTGTGCCAGTCGAAGGTGGCCACCGATACGAAGATCATCACGGCCACCAGCGCGGCCATCGGGATCAGCGCCACGATGTCGCCCAGGACCACCACCAGGATCAGCAGGAACACCCCGGCGAGGAAGGTGGAGATGCGGGTGCGCGCCCCGGAGGCCTTGACGTTGATCATGGTCTGCCCGATCATCGCGCAACCGCCCATGCCGCCGAAGAAGCCGGTGATGATATTCGCCGCGCCCTGCCCCCAGGACTCGCGGGTCTTATTCGAGCGCGTGTCGGTGACGTCGTCCACCAGCTTGGCGGTCATCAGGGATTCGAGCAGGCCGACGAAGGCCATGGCCAGCGCGTAGGGGAAGAGCACCTGCAGGGTTTCGAGGTTCAGCGGCACATCGGGGAAGAACAGCGCCGGCAGGGATTCGGGCAGCTGACCCTTGTCCCCCACGGTGGGCACGGCCAGCGAGGCCAGCACGGTGATCAGCGTGAGCACCACGATGGCCACCAGCGGGGCCGGGACGGCGGTGGTGAGCCTGGGCAGGCCGAAGACGATGAGCAGGCCCAGGGCCACCAGCGGGTAGACCAGCCAGGGCACGCCGAGCAGTTCGGGCACCTGGGAGAGGAAGATCAGGATGCCCAGGGCGTTGACGAAGCCGACCATCACCTGGCGCGGGATAAAGCGCATCAGCTTGGCCACGCCGAGCAGCGCGAGCAGCACCTGGAAGATGCCGGCCATGATCACCGCGGCGATGAAGTAGTCGATGCCGTGGCTGGCCACCAGCGGCGCGATGACCAGCGCGATGGCGCCGGTGGCCGCGGAGATCATCGCCGGCCGCCCGCCGAGGAAGGCGATGGACACCGCCATGGTGAAGGAGGCGAAGAGCCCGAGGCGCGGATCCACCCCGGCGATGATGGAAAAGGCGATGGCCTCGGGGATCAGCGCCAGGGCCACCACCAGCCCGGCGAGCACCTCGGTCTTGAGCAGCCGCGGGGATTTGAGCGTGCGCAGCACCGATTGGCGCTCTTCCGGCGTGGGAACCGGGGGTGCTGCCGTGGTTTTTGTCGCCATTACCGGCTCCGTTCAGGAAAGGGGGCGAGCGCGGTGGCACCGCGTTGCATAGAATCAGTGGGGTGTGCGCGGCCCTGGCCTCGGGCAGACCAAGGCCGAGACCGGGAATGGCCCCGGCGGCGCAGCAACCGATTCAAACTTACCTTAACGTAAGGGTAGAGTTTAAATCCGAGGGACAAGGAGCACCACATGGACGAATCCACCCCGGCCCCGGCCGAGGCCGCACCGAGAATGCACATCGGGGACATCGCCGAGGCCACGGGCCTCTCCCAGCGCACCATCCGCCACTATGACGAGGTGGGCCTGCTTCCGGCGACCACACGCAGCGAGGGCGGCTTCCGGATCTACACCCCCGCCGACCTGGCGCGCATGCTGGTCATCCGCTCGATGAAGCCGCTGGGCTTCACCCTGGAGGAGATGGGCTCGCTGCTGGACACCGTGGACACCCTGGCCGGCGATCCGCAGAACGCGCCCGCCCGCGCCCTGCTCGCCGACTACCTGCAGCGGGCCACCGAGAAGCGCAATAAGCTCGCGCTGAACCTCGAACGCGCCGATAAGTTCATCGAGGACCTGCGCGGCCGCTAGCCTGCACGCCAAGGGTGAGACAGCTGGCAGTGCCCTGCGAATCAGCCGGGTTCCGGCCCGCCGGCCGGGTTGAGCGCCTAGAGTCGTGAGCGTGATTGAACTTACCGCGCTCAGTAGCTACGAGGACGAGCTGGGCAACCGGATCGAGTCCCCCACCGTTTTCGAGAAGAACATAGCGATCAAGATCCGCGGGAAAAACAACCGCGTGCTGGTCGACCCGGACGCCAAGATCGGCCGGCTGGACCTGGTGTTCGACTGCGACAACGGGACGCTGCTCATCGGCCCCAGCAAGAAGAAGGGCTGGCAGCTGAACATCCGCATCGGGCAGGATGCCACGGTGCAGATCGGCCGCGACCTGACCACCACCGCCAAGGCCTTGGTCAGCGCGGTGGAGGGGGTGACCGTGCGCTTCGGCGATGATGTGATGATCGCCAGCGGAAACCAGTTCCGCGCCGATGACGGGCACCCGATCTTCGACGTGAAAACCGGCAAGCGGATCAACCCGGCCAAGGACATCACGGTCGGCAGCCATGTCTGGATCGGCGCGCAGGCCGCGCTGCTGGCCGGGGCCAGCATCGGGGACGGCTCGGTGATCGGCTACCGCAGCCTGGTCACCGGCAAGATTCCGAACAATGTCATTGCCGCGGGCACCCCGGCGCGGGTGCTGCGCAGGAATATCGCCTGGGAGCGCCCGCACCTCTCCTTCCACAAGCCGCCTTATAAGCCCGATGCCTCCACGGTCACCAAGAGCGAGGCGTACTGGAACGACACCGTCGAAGCGCAGGAACACGCGGCGATCGCGATGCCGCAGGTGCAAAGCCAGCTGCCGAAAAACCTCATTCGGCGCGCCGCGGCGAAACTCGGCCGGATCACCGGCGCCTAGCCCCTTGCGCTATTCGACGGTCCAGCCCTGGGCCTCGGAGCTTTCGCCCGCCGAGAGCCCTCCCAGCTTTTCCATAAGCTCCACGTACTCCGCGACGCTGTCCAGATCCTTGTATACGCCTTCGATGGGCATCTTCCGGTAGCTGTCAACGAGATGGGCCGCGTGATTGTCGAGAGTGGATTCGGCGTAGGAGATCGCCAACTGGTTGCTGCTCTGCGGCAGTCCGGTTTCCGGGTCCATGCTGGGCAGAGGGCTCATGGTGATCTCCTTTCGGCTACCTTCAGCATACGAGCTTTGTCCTAGTTCAACCATGGCCGCGGGGAGAAAATTTCCTCGGCTTGCGCACGGCCCGCTCGGCCAACCAGAACCCCAGCGCGAAGGCGCCAAATGCGTAGGCAATCAGCCAGAGCAGGGTCCACATCCGCGGCGACCACTGGACGGATAGGGCTCCGGCCATGGTCAGCATCGACAGGGCCAGGAGAATATTGATCAGGCGGAGCCGGTATAGGGCCCTGGCCACAACCCCCGGCTCGGGCGCCCGTGCCATCCAGGACATGAAAAGCGCCGGCGCAACGAGTATCACCGAGGAGGAAATTGAGCCCGACCAATTCCGGCTCAGGTAGTAATCGGTCGGACCCAGCCAAATCGCGAAGCTGGCGAGGATGAATACCCAGACTAGGAGCAAGGCCCACCGGGTGAACGCGCGGATCCCCGTCGGAGCGGGCCGGATTCGGAATTCCACTCCGGCTTTGGCGAAACGCGGAATGAAAATCAGGTTCTGGATATGGGATATCGGACCCAGGGTGGTTGCAGTGGCAATGCTTCTGACCACGCGTCCGGTCACGCTGCCGTGCTCGAGGCTGGTTTCGAAAATCGCAAGCTCTGGCGGGACCAGCACCTCATGATGCAGGCTTCGCGAAAAACCGGGATCGGACACGTCGAAACTGTAGACGTCGTTGTCTTGGAGAATCCTTGGCGGTGGAACCGGGTTCATGGGCAGGTCGTACCCATAGCTGAGAATGGTTCGCTGCCCCAAGGCGCCCTCGGGGACTTCCACGAGCACAACCCATGAGTTCGCGAGCAAATGGATGAAGTCGTTGATGAACCGGATCGTGGGATTGGCCGCCTGCAACTGCGGATAGGCCTCAAGCAATGCGGTCGGTGGAACCGGAGCAATGGCTTCGGAATTATTGACAAATTTTAGCTGCGCCCGGCGTTCGGCAGCATTGGACGTGAATTCGATTCCCGCCTGTTCAACGACGCTGACCAGCATGTCCGCCACCAGTCGGGTTGACCGTTCCTGATTAATCACGGCCAGCGGAGCTCCCGAACTGTCCCTGACCCAGAATCCGGTTAACACCTTCTTATCGAGGATCGCGATGGGAATGACCACCCGGGAAGTACTGCCGGCTATTCGTGCCGAAGCCGGCGGGGTCAAATCCAGGGAATTCTTCAGCAGTACCCGGCCAGGTGTTGTGTGGTCACTGGTCTGGATTCTGCGGTGCACCCACTTGGGCGAGGCGATAACCATGCTCCGAAGCCTGTCACCCTCATTCGAGGCCATCGCCGGTCACCCCTCTCCGCATCCGATGACTGGAGATTACCACCGCGCAACGAATCTGGATATGCGCAAGGCGAAAACGGCCGGTACTCCGCCGATCCGGCGGCGAAATAGTTAGCCGACCGCCACGCGCAGCTGGTTGTTCCAGGGATCCATGAAGCGCAGTTCGGCTCCGGTGTGGTGGTTTTCCACCTTTGCGAAGCTCAAGCGTTCGGCTAGCTTGCCGACCTCCTCCTCGGTCGGGACGTTGATCAGCACCTCTCCCAATCCGAGGGTGTCCTTGCGCGGCCCGGCGCCGCGCGAATTCCACACGTTCATCGCCATGTGGTGGTGGTAGCCGCCGGCGGAGACGAACAACGCCTGGTTGCCCAGGGAGGTGGTCTCATCGAAGCCCAGGGTATTGACGTAGAACGCCCGGGCGGTGGCCACGTCTCCTACCTGCAGGTGCACGTGGCCGATTTCCGCCTCCGCGGTGCGCTGCGCGGCAATGGCCTGCTCGCTCAGGTGCGAACTGAGGAACGCGTTCGGGTCCAGGTGCACGGTGTCCATGGCCACCTGGCCATCGGACCACGACCACGCCTCGCGCGGGCGGTCCCAGTACAGCTCGATGCCATTGCCTTCCGGATCGGTGAAGTAGAAGGCCTCGGAGACCAGGTGGTCCGAGCTGCCCACGAAGCGGCTCTGGTCGAATTGCGCGGCGGAAAGCACCGTGGCCGCGAGATCCGCCTGGGTTTCGAAGAGCAGTGCGGTATGGAAGAGGCCGGCCTCGCCGGCGGCCGGCAGCTGGAGCCCCGGAGCGTGCTGCAGGTTCACCAAGGTCTGCGTGCCGCGTCCGAGGCGCGTGCCCTGGGCCGATTCGCCCAGCACCTCAAGCCCGAGGGCCTGCTGGTAGTAGCCGCTCATCGCCTTCATGTCCCCCACCTTGAGCTGCACGGCGTTCATCTGGAGGTCTGCGGAGAGCTTGTCTGCTTGGAGGATCGTCATGGTGAGAGGCCTTTCTGGGTACCGGTCGACTGTTCTTGATTACTACCCTACTCCAATTTAGTTGAAGCTTCAAGTGTTTTGCCGATTGCTCGCAAGTGATCTCCAATACCCTCGGGCCCGCCACCCGCGGTTCACAATCGGATTTAAGTTGACGCGACAATGTTTCTCTTCTTGAATGAGCGAAGGGAGCTCATCACCCCACCCCACTCGCAGCTTCAAAAGGAAGTCATCAATGAGCAAGAAAAGAACCGCCTGGATTTCGATCGGCGTAACGGCCGCCCTGGTCACCGGCGGCGCGGTATACGCGGGCACCTTGAATAGTGACTCGCGCGGCACGGTAGTCCGCGTGATCGACGGGGACACCGTGGATATGCGCATCGCCGGCGAGGAAACCCGCGTGCGGCTCCTGAACATCGACACCCCAGAGACGGTGGACCCGGATAAGGCCGTCGAATGCATGGGCCCCGAAGCCTCCGACTACCTCAAATCGCTGCTCGCCCCGGGGGACAAGGTGAAGCTCGAGTACGACATCGAACGCACCGATAGGTATGGACGCACACTGGCCGGTGTCTACAAGGATAAAAGCCTGATAAATGCCGAGATCGCGGCCGCCGGTCTTGGCATCGCGGTCAAATATGAGCCGAACGTCCGATTCTATGACGAAGTGCTTCGGGCAGAGAAGGAAGCATCGACCACGACCGCCGGGCTCTTCGACCCAAACGCCGAATGCACTATCCCAGCAAAGCTGGAAGAAGCCACGCAAGCTCTGGGCCAGCTTGGCGACGCTCCGGCGGACTCGATCAACGAAGCCGAAAGCCTGGCCGGAGAGGCCGCTGCCGCCATAGCACTCGGACAAGGCGCCAAAAGCGCACTGGACAAGCTCACGCCGAACACGCATCCCGTTGCTTATGCGCTACTCGCCACGCACTTTGCCAAGAACGTAGCGAATCTCGATACATCAATATCGCGTGCAAACGGCATCGAACAAGCACATCAAGACCATAAGACCGCTCTGATCAAGGCCGAGGAAGAGCGAAAGGAAGCCGAAAAGAAGAAAAAAGAGGAAGCAGCAAAGAAAAAGAAGGCAGCGGAAGAAAAAGCAGCCGAAGAACAGCGTCGCGCAGCCATAGAGCGACAGCAACAAGCTGCCGAACAAAAGGCCGCCGAGCAACGTCGCCTCCAGCAGCAGAAACCGAAACCGGCCGCACCCAAGGTTCAGCAGCCGCGACCGAAAACTCAGCAGCCGCGCCAGCAGGGACCCAGCAACTACACCGGTCCGCGCTGCTACGCACCCGGTGGCAAGTCATGGAAGCCGTGCCCCTAGAGCCCGCCACGGCGGCCTGGCTTCACCCAACCCCTCGGATTCCCCGCTGGTACGCGGTGGCCCCGAGGGGTTTGCCATCTCCATTCCCCTCGGACCCGCCACTCGGCTGCCGCGAATTCAAAAAGCAGCGCGCGGGTGCTTTGAAATGCTTTGACATCCAAGTAGATTGGCACGTAACGCAGGTCACCTTTTGAAACCACACGGAAGTTGGAGGACATCTATGAACGTCAGCGAGGAATTCCGCGCCGCCCGCAATCAACTCTTGGAGCTCCGCAAGGACTACTCGAAGGCCAAGGAGTCCTTCAGCTGGCCCGAGTTCACCCACTTCAATTTCGGCACCGACTGGTTCGACCACCTCGCCGCGGATCCGCAGCGAGGCGAGGAACCGGCCCTGATCATTACCGAACTCGATGGCAGTTCGACGCGGCGCACCTGGCGAGAACTCTCGGCCCGCTCCACCCAGCTCGCGCGCTGGCTCAGCGACCAGGGAGTGCAACGCTCGGATTCGATCGCCGTGATGCTCGGCAACCAGGTTGAGCTGTGGGAAACGATGCTTGCCGGCATCAAGCTCGGGGCGGTGCTCGTCCCCTGCACCACCCAACTGACCCCGGCTGACCTCGAAGACCGGATCGAACGCGGCCACGTGTCCTGGATGATCACCAATGAGTCGGAAATGCACAAGTTCGAGACGGTGCGCGGAGACTACCGGCTGATCCAGATCGGTGGCGCACCGGACGCCGGGATCCTCAGCTACGAGGACTCGCTCACCGCCGAGGCCGAGTTCGAATTGAGCGAGCCGACCCGGGCCGATGAGACCCTGCTGCGCTACTTCACCTCGGGCACGACCTCCAAGGCAAAACTCGTTGAGCACACCCACACCTCCTACCCGGTGGGGCATCTGAGCACGATGTTCTGGATCGGCCTGGAGCCAGGCGACGTGCACCTGAATGTGGCCTCCCCGGGCTGGGCAAAACACGCCTGGTCAAATCTGTTCACCCCGTGGATCGCCGAGGCCACGGTCTTCATCTACAACTATGAACGATTCGACGCCGCGGCGCTGATGGGCCAGATGGCCAAGGAGCAGGTCACCAGCTTCTGCGCGCCGCCCACCGTGTGGCGGCTGCTGATCCAGGCGGACCTGTCGCTGCTTCAAACTCCCCCGATCAAGCTGGTCTCCGCCGGGGAACCGCTCAACGCCGAGGTCATCGATCAGGTGCAGCGCGCCTGGGGCCAGGTGATCCGCGACGGTTTCGGGCAAACCGAAACCACCGTGCAAATCGCCAACCCGCCCGGAGAGCGCATCACCATCGGCGCGATGGGCCGCCCGATGCCCGGATACGAGGTGGTGCTCCGCGATCCGGCCACCGGCGCGGAAGGCGATCTCGGCGAGATCTGCCTGGTAACCGCTCCGCGGCCGCTGGGGCTGATGAAGGGCTACTTCGAGGACGCGGAGAAGACCGCCGAGGTGTTCCGGGACGGGGTTTACCACACCGGAGACATTGCCGAACGCGATGAACACGGGGTTCTCACCTATGTGGGCCGCGCCGATGACGTGTTCAAGTCCAGCGACTACAAGCTCAGCCCCTTCGAGCTGGAATCGGTGCTGATCGAGCACCCCGGCGTCGGCGAGGCGGCGGTGGTCCCGGCGCCGGATGACCTGCGCTTGACGGTGCCCAAGGCGTATATCGTCCCGGCGGCGGGCTATGAGCCCTCCCCCGAACTGGCGGAGAGCATCCTGGGCTTCTGCCGCGAGCATCTGGCGGCCTACAAGCGCATCCGCCGGATCGAATTCGCCGACCTGCCCAAGACGATCTCGGGCAAGATCCGCCGGGTCGAACTGCGCCGGGCCGAGGAAGACCGGCACCGCACCGGCGTAGTCGCGGGCACCGAATTCCGCGATTCGGACTTTCCCGCGCTGCGTCCGCGCGCCTAGCTCAGGCGCTGCGCACCCGCGTCTGGCGGATCACCAGATAGATCAGGTACGGCGCGCCGATCACGGCGGTGGCCACGCCCGCGGGAAGCACCACGGAGAATAGCCGGGCCGCGGCCAAATCCGCAAGCAGCACGAAGATGGCACCGACCAGCGCGCTATGCGCAACCGGCGGCACGGTGCTGCGCGCAATCAAGCGCGAAGCGTGCCCGCTGGCCAGCGCGACGAAGGCCAGCGGCCCGGCAATCACCGTCGCGGCCACCGCCAGCGCGGTGGCCAGGCCCAGCATGATGATGCGGTCCCGGCCCAGGTCCATGCCCAGCGCGCGGGAGGTATCCGAGTCCAGGGCGAGCACTTCGCGCTGGTTGCGCAGCGCCGCGGCCAGCGCGACGCCTATGGCGATGACCAGCGGGGCGATGGCCAGATCCGCCCAGGAAACGCCGTTGACGGTGCCCGCCATCCAGGTCAATGCCTGCTGCGCGTTGTACACGTCGCCCAGGGTCAGCATCCACGAGGTCAGCGCGGCGCAGAGCCCGCTCATGCCCAGTCCCACGAGCACCAGCCGGTTGCTCTCCAGCGAGCTGTGCCAGACCAGCGAGAAGACCAGCGCCGAGACCAGCAGCCCGCCCAGCGTGGCGGCGATCGGCAGCCCGTAGGCGTGCAGGAACATCGGCAGGCCCTGCACCTGGCTGGTGAGCGCCAGCAGCGCGACGGCGCCGAGCGCCGCACCGTTGGTCACGCCGAGGATATCCGGGCTGGCCAGCGGGTTGCGCGCCACGGTTTGGGTCAGCGCACCGGCCACGCCGAAGCCGACGCCGGCGCATAAGGCCGCGAGGCTGCGCGGCAGCCGGAATTCCATAATGGCCAGCTCGGTGCGTGGATCCGGGGATATGCCGAGCAGGCTGCCGACCACGTCGGGCAGCGGAATTGGGGTGCCGCCGATGGAAAGATGCAGGCAGAGCACCGCCAGCGTGGCCAGGAACAGCAGCAGCGCCGTCGGCGCGGTGCGTCGGGCGCTCATACGGTGACCGGCTTGCGTCGTCGGGCCACGTAGATGAAGAAGGGCGCCCCGAGCATGGCCACCACCACGCCGACCGGGAGCTCGCCGGGACGCGCCAGCATGCGCCCGAGCACGTCGGCGACCACCAGCAGCAACGCTCCGCAGACCGCGGAGCCCGGGATCACCCAGCGGTAGTCCGCGCCGAAGATCCGCCGCGCCACATGCGGCACCAGCAGGCCGAGGAAGGCGATGGGCCCGGCGAGGGTGACGGCCAGACCGGAGAGCATCACGATCGCCGCCAGGCCGATGCCGCGCGCCCGGGGCGCGGTGATGCCCAGGGCCCGGGCCGAGTCCTCGCCGAGGGTCAGGGCGTTGAGCCCGCGCGCGTTGGCCATGGCGAGCCCGGTCCCGGCCAGCAGCAGCGGCCAGAGCGCCAGGAACGAATCGTAGCCTTGGACCACGGAACCGACCTGCCAGAAGCGCAGCGTCTCCAACGCCGCCTCGCTGAGCAGCACGATGGCGGAGACCACTCCGGCGCACAGCGCGGTCACCGCCGCTCCGACGAGCACCAGGGTGATCGGCGAGGCGCCGCGTCCGTCCACCCGGCCGATGCCGAAAACTATCAGCGAAGCTACTAGTGCTCCGCCCAGCGCCAGCAGTGCCTGCGGCCAGGGCTGCAGCGGTCCGGAGAACACCGCCACCGAGACGATGGCCAGCGCGGCTCCCTGGTTGATGCCCAGCAGGCCCGGTTCGGCAATGGGGTTGCGGGTATGGCCCTGGATCAGGGTTCCGGCCATGCCCAGCGCGGCCCCGGCGGCCAGCGCGGTGACGGTACGCGGCCAGCGGATCTCCCGGATGGCGATGTCGCTGACCCGCTCATCGGGGCTGAAGAGCGCATGGCGCAGTTCGGCGATGCTCGAGGTGCTGCTGCCGATCCAGAGGCTCAGCAGCACCGCGGCGATCACACCGAGGGAAAGGGCGAGCAGGCTGGCGGCCCGTGCTGTGCTACGTGAAATGACTCATTACCCTTCGTGCGACGCGGGATGTTGCCCAAGTGGGCCAGAACCATGCTACTGTACATTTGGCAGATTGAGTTTACCCTTACCTAAGCTCGCGTCTAATAATTAGACTATGCGCCAATAAGTAAATCATCTTCACGGAAAGCACTCGCATGCATACTTCGCGCTTGATCGGCCTCACTGCAGCCTTGGCCGCCGCAACCCTCACCCTCGCATCCTGCGGCGGCGCCGCAACCTCCGAGACTCCCGCCAAGGAAAATGCATCCGCAGATTCCGGCTTCCCGGTCACCATCGAGCACTTCCGCGGAAAGACCGAGCTGGCCGAACGCCCGCTGCGCGTGGCGGCGCTGGATCCGTCCTATGTGGACGCCACGCTGCTGCTTGGCGCCGAACTGGTTGCGTATACCGAGTACCGCAAGTCCGGCAATCCCTTCCCCGAATACCTCGGCGACGTCACCGAGCTGACCGAGGACGCGGTGAACGTTGGCACCACCACCGAGCCGGATCTCGAAAAGCTGCTGGCCGCAGACCCGGACATCATCATCTCGGCCGACGTGCGCCAGGGCGGCATGTATGACCAGCTGAACAAGATCGCCCCGACCGTCTTCTCCGAGTCCACCGGACCGACCTGGAAAGAGAACGTCGTGCTGCTGGGCGAGACGCTGGGCAAGAAGAGCGAGGCGGAGCAGGCAGTGGCCGACTACGAAACCCGCGCGGCCGCCGTGGGCAAGGAAATCCTTGCGCAGCAGGCCGATACCACCTACTCGCTGGTGCGCTTCGCCGGCGAAGACACCGCCCGGCTCTACGCCACGGATTCCTTCATCGGTGAAATCATGGCGGATATGGACATTCCCCGCCCCAAGGACGCTCCGGACACCACCGAGTCCATCTTCGTACCGCTGTCTTCCGAGGAGATCCTGAAGGCCGACGCCGAGGTCATCTTCCAGTCCACCTGGGCACCGGAAGGCGCCGAGGGCGACGCGTCGCGGGATCAGGAAAAGAAGTTCACCTCCAACCCGCTGTGGAAGAAGCTCACCGGCGAGGTACTGCCGGTGGACGACTCGATCTTCCTTTCCTCGGTCTCGCTCCAGGGCGCCAATGAGGTCATCACCCAGGTGGCCGAGCACTTCGACGTGGATCCGCAGCTGTCCTAAGGCTGCTTGCCGCCAGCAGCTGGCGGCAGAACGCCATCGAGCCCCTGCCCGGCGATCATTCGCTGCGGTACAGGGGCTCGATTGGTGTTTAGTACTTAGTGCTTAGTGCACAGCGCTCATGGCTGGCTCTTAATTATTTGGCTGACTTCCGCACCGGCTCGGTGACCGTATCAGCGTGCTTCAAGCGCTTTTCGGCGCGCTTTTCCTTGATGGACTTGCCGGGTTTTTTCGCATCGCTCTTGCGTGGTGACTTGTTCGACATAATGTGCCGTCCTTGCCGGAAATGCCGCGCATTTCCAAAAATGGGGAGGGTACCCCGTTAGCCCTAGCCTAGGATATGCGGCAGTTTTTCTCTAGCTTTCGTCCGCCAGCGAAATGCGAATGTACGGTGCTGCAGCTGGATACCGAAAAAGCAGTCCGTAGAAAATCCCCATCTGGCTTTCGCGCTCGGACCTGCATCGGCGGATTCAAGACAAGACGCTTGCGAGTTCTTTCCCCTGGGGATCCAGAATTCTTCGAGACCGTCGGGAAGATATCCCTAAGTGATAACCGGTGGGTCACTTTCTATCAGATAACCGGATAAACGATAGAAGGTACGCCACCGGCAGCCAGATAGCAGGGCCGCAGAGACTAGAGGTGATAGCCAGAAAGAACTTTTCTATCAGATAACTTGCTAAGTGATAGAATCCAATCAGAGGAGTTGCAGATGGAGGCATCGATGAATCAGCAACCACGCCATATGGATGGGAAGTTCGGTCACAGCCACAGAGACGAGGCCAACAACTCGCTATCGTCCAGCAATTCATGGCCAGAGGCCGAATATGACGAGGTCACATGGGAGGGTGGGGCCCAGGATTTCAACGACCTCAGATTCATGTCCGGAATGCGGGGCCAGAACTACGAAGCCTTCGTCCCTCCGACCATCGCAGAAACTGGTTATGCACCCTCGCCTCAGATCGCATCTCTCGCCGAAGAAGCGAGCCGGGAAATCAGCCGCTTCGATGAAAAGTATGGTGCGCGGGTCGGTCCATTTGCAACGATCATGCTCCGGTCCGAATCCGTTGCCTCGTCGCAAATCGAGAACCTGACGGCTAACGCCCGCAGCCTGGGCGAAGCCGAGCTCGGCATCGAAGAGGAACTGAACGCCACACTCGTGGTGCGAAACGTTAGGGCGATGGAATCGGCTCTGGCGGCCTCGGAAAATCTTGACACTGGTAGCATCCTCGACATGCACAGAGCGCTGATGAAAGGTACGAGAGACGAGGCTACTGCAGGCTCATGGAGGCAGCAGCAAGTCTGGATTGGAACCAGCTCAAGCAGCCCTATCGGCGCAGAGTTCATCCCACCCCATCACGACCGAGTCCCTGCATTGATGGAAGATTTGATGGTCTACGCCCGACGAACTGACGTGCCCACGATGGCTCAGGCAGCTATAGCTCACGCCCAGTTTGAAACCGTCCACCCCTTCACGGACGGAAACGGCCGAATTGGGAGGGCCCTGATCCACTCGATGCTCAAACGCCACGGCGTCGCGCGCAACGTGTCAACGCCCGTTTCTGCTGGTCTCCTGGCGGACATCGGCGCCTACCACCGCTCCCTTGATGCGTACCGCGCTGGAAACCCCGAGCCGATCATCACGCTCTGCTCGGAAGCCTCATTCCGGGCAATCTGGAACGGCACACAACTTGCCGAGGACGTCACATCGATTGCGGACTCCTGGAAAGCCAAAATCAAGGCTCGCAAGGACGCCGCAGTGTGGCGAGTCCTTGAGCTTCTGGAAAGCCGACCCGTGGTAAATGCCGCGGTGCTGGAAGCAGAGCTGGGACTGGACTACCTCAGGTCCAAGCGAGCCATGGACCTTCTAACCGAAAATGGGGTGGTTATCGGTGTCGACAAATACAAACGGGGCAGATTCTGGCGCGCTCCCGAGATGCTCAATGCCCTGGATGCCTTCGCAGAACGGGCAGGCCGCCGACGGCAGTCAGGTTCCGTCTAGGGCACTTACGCGATCAAGAGGACTGCACGAGCTACGGCCGGACACTCAACCGCTGCGCGGTGCTCGGCCCAGATCCCAGCCCACAATATCGAGGGCACGAAGCGGCGTGATGGGCACCGAGGGGTCGACCATGGTTACGATTTCTTCCCACACGGGCAACTGCTGCAGCACGTCCCGTTGTAGTGCCGGCAGCCAGGCCTCGGCGAAGTCACGATGAGTCTGAGTCTTCACCGGTGGCACCGGTGCCTCACCGATCAGGCATTAGCAGCGGCGAATATTCTCGTCGAAGAACGGGATGAGCTCGGGACGTTTGCGGTGCAGCACTTTCATCGGCTTGGTCTTTCCGACGTGCTTGGTTGGCTTGTCATTCAGGATCCCGAACAGGTCGGCGATGACGTCGAGGGTTTCTGATGATGCCTCAGCAAAAGACTCCTCTTTTGGGAGACGCGAAAGGACGGGCGGCCCCCGGGAAGTGGACACCGGGAGCAAAAACGCTAAGCAGCGAACTCCACCACAACCCGAAAATCACCCTCAAAATCAACAGGCGACTTATAGCCTAACGCCGAATGCTTCCACCTACGGCGCTTTTTGTGGCAGCTTGCTCGTATCGAAACGCAGATCGACAGCTCCCGATCTAGTTGCCCGCAATAAATTGCTGTATCTCGCACAGCAATCGACGTGGCCAATCCCGATCCGCGGGTAAGCTCATCCACCGCGAAATGCTCCGTTTCAATCCGGGAAGTCACATAGGACCGCGGCTCCATGCAGCCGTTGGAAATGAACTTGAGAAGGCGCGAATCACAGCGCACGGTGACTTGCTGGATCACTCCCGCAGATCTGGGATCCCACTGACTGCGACCTTGCCTTCCAGTCCTCGAAGCTTCAGCACCCGTCTACGGGTGGCTAAATCAGGCTGGGATTCGACGCCGAACCAGTCGATTCAGGAAGACATGGCTTTCTGCAGTTTCGGTTCCAACGCTTCCTTGACTCCCCTGGCAAGGTAATACACACCGTCCGAGTACCAGAAGAACATGAGACCCCGGCGCAGCGGCTTAGGTATACGGGACAGGCTTGGCGAAGTCTTCATCGCCCGGTTTGCGATGGCTCCGGCGGCCAGGACGGCCACGCTGGAGGAAATCAACGCCCGCGGGCTCCACCCGGTGCGGGAGAGCAAACCCATCAGGCCGGTGGCCTCGCGTTCGAACTCTTCGAAGGTGACTCGGATCGAGTTCAGCACCCCGTGGACATGGATTTCCCGTGCGTCCTCGGGAACCGGTGCGCCCGAGAGGAAGTCGATGCTCCGCGGGTCATAACCATGAAGAGTCAGGAACCTTTTGAGATTGTTCGCCGAGCGGGGCGCGCGCAGAATCGATTTTGCTTCTTCCCGCGCCGGTCCGGCTGCCAGCAGCTGATCCACGATCTCATAGTCGTCCGCGTAGACCCCGTCGTTCCACTCGTCCATAGCATGCAACAGCAACTGCGCATCGCTGCCGGTACTGGCCTGAAGAATCCTCATGCGTTCCAGATCGATCTGGTAGGACACGTGGTCGGGCAAGAGCTGCGGACGCAGCGGGCCCTTGGAGTGGATCGATGCGGTGAGCACGCTGCCGCTGCGCGTCAGCGTCAGGTACGGCCGGCTGGACCGCGAGATGTTGGGCTCTTCCAATGGATTACTGGGCAGGACCGTCAGCCCGGCGAGATTTCTGAACACCGTGAAGGTATTGCCTTCGAGGCGCGGGGAAAGTGTCAGATCCGAGACTTTCAGGGTAGCGCCCTGGAATAACTGCGCGTCCGGAGCGTACTGGCCAAGCTGTTCTTCTCCCGGAACCGGGCCGTCCAATTCCTCGCCGTTGATCAAGACGAATCGCGCACCGCTTGCCGCCTTGAGGTTATGGGCCAGCTCCGTGAGCCGCGGGCCTTGGACAAGTGCATCTTCCGGGCCGATCTGGCACAGCACCGGGTCCCGGGCATCGTTCAATGTCGCCAGTTCGGCGAGCACCTCCGTGGCATGCTCCCGGGATCTCGCACCGTCGATAAAACCGACGAGCCGGTGTTCGGCGAGGACGGCGTGGACATCCGCGGCCGCTTCAGGCTTTGAACCGGTGAAGATAAATTCAAGGTTGATAAAGCTGAACTCATTATCGTCCACGATCTAGGACCCCTTTTTCACGCTTTGATCAATCGATTTCTCACTAGTTTAGGCATGGGCAGGAATCACGCGAAATCCTGTCTAATTCGGGCATGGCCCCGGGGTGAAGCAGATTCGGCCCGCGCTGCCTGCTCGAGAAAATCTTGGAAAGCAGCAAGCCTCCGCCGGACGGTGGCTGACCGAGAGGCAGAGGCTTGGCTGGGCGCTGTCCTTAGGCCGCTGATTCGCTACCTAAGGATCGGACGCTGATGCTTATTTGGCGTTTTTACGTGCTGATTCGGTGAGGGAATCAGCACTCTTCAGCCGCTTCTCGGCGCGTTTTTCCTTGATGGATTTTGCGGGCTTCTTCGCTTCGCCCTTACGTGGTGACTTGTCGGACATGATGTGCCGCCTAGCTGGAAATGCCGTGCACTTCCAAAATACGGGGAGAGTACCCCTGCCTTCCATCCTACGGCGCGTGAACTGGCGCCGAAACCAGTGGCTCTGGATATCGGCGTAGCGCAAAGAAAACTGCGCCCCGCGAACCGAAGGTCCACGAAGCGCAGTCTGGTAAAAAACCGAAGAATTACTTGTTGCCCAAGTACTTCTCAAAACCTGCTGGCAGGTTCAGGCTCGACGGATCGAAGTCCTGCTGGGCGCCCTGGCCGAAGGCCGAACCGGCAGGTGCCGCGGACTTCTTGTTCTTGGCTTCCAGCTCGGCCTGCGCGGCCTTGGCCGGGTTGCCGAACTTCGCCTGCTTCTTGCCCTTGCCCTTGGCTTTCGCCTTGCGCGCGGCACCCTTGCCGGCGCCAGGCATCCCCGGCATGCCGCCGCCGGCGGCCATCTTCTTCATCATCTTCTGCGCTTCGGTGAAACGCTCGAGCATCTGGTTGACCTCGGAAACCGCGACACCGGAACCCTTGGCGATACGCGCACGGCGCGAACCGTTGATGATCTTCGGAGCCACGCGCTCGTGCTGGGTCATCGAGCGGACGATGGCCTCCACGCGGTCGATCTGGCGCTCGTCGAACTGCTCGAGCTGCTGGCGGGAGATCTGCGAGCCGGGCATCATGCCCAGCATCTTCTTCATCGAGCCCATCTTCTTGATCTGGGCCATCTGGGCGAGGAAGTCGTCCAGGGTGAAGTCTTCCTGGTCGGCGAACTTCTTCGCCATCCGCTCGGCTTCGCCCTTGTCCCAGTTCTTCTCGGCCTGCTCGATGAGCGTCATCACGTCGCCCATGTCCAGGATGCGCGAGGCCATGCGGTCCGGGTGGAAGATCTCGAAGTCGTCCAGGTTTTCGCCGGTGGAGGCGAACATGACCGGCTTGCCGGTGATCGAGGCGACCGAGAGGGCCGCGCCACCGCGGGCGTCGCCGTCCAGCTTGGAGAGCACCACACCGGTGAAGTCGACGCCTTCGTGGAAGGCCTGGGCGGTGTTGACCGCGTCCTGGCCGATCATCGCGTCGATGACGAAGAGGACTTCGTCCGGGTTGATGGCGGCGCGGATGTTCGCGGCCTGGGCCATCATCTCGGTGTCCACGCCCAAGCGGCCGGCGGTATCGACGATGACGATGTCGTGCAGCTTGGCCTTCGCCTCGGCGACGCCGTCGCGGGCTACGGCTACCGGATCGCCGGTGGCGGTGTCGAATTCCGAGGAGACGCCCGGGTGCGGTGCGTAGACCGGAACGCCTGCGCGTTCACCGTTGATCTGCAGCTGCTTAACCGCGTTGGGACGCTGCAGGTCGCAGGCCACCAGCAGCGGGGTGTGGCCTTCGGATTTCAGGTGCTTGGCGAGCTTGCCGGCCAGGGTGGTCTTACCTGCACCCTGCAGACCGGCGAGCATGATCACCGTCGGAGGGTTCTTGGCCAGATTCAGGCGGCGGGTTTCTCCGCCGAGGATGCCAACGAGTTCCTCGTTGACGATCTTCACAACCTGCTGTCCCGGGTTCAGCGACTCGGAAACTTCCAGGCCCAGTGCGCGTTCCTTCACCTGGGCTACGAAGGCGCGAACCACCGGTACGGCGACGTCGGCGTCCAGCAGGGCGCGGCGAATTTCGCGGGCGGTACCGTCAATGTCGGCCTCTGTCAGGCGACCCTTGCCACGAAGGTTCTTGAAGGTCGCTGTCAGGCGATCGGAAAGTGAATTAAACACGTGCCGGGCACTTCTTTCGATAGGTCTTACGGTGCGCATAAAAAATCACACAGGACTCGATTACTTAGAATATCAAGAATCGGGCGCGCTCCAACATTACGGGAGATGGAGGTGATACATCCTACTGTGGTTGCAAGCGGGAAGGCCGGGTTACTTTTCTCTTATTTTGAGGTAAGGATGTCAATTAGCCATGGCATGCCAGTCGATGAGTTAGGACCAATCTCCCCAGGTCCCAACTTCGGATCAGCTCGGCGTGCGATTTGGCATGCACGTTTATAATTCTCGACGGGGAATTTGGGCGATAACGATTTCTCCTTCTCGAAAATCTTTTGCTCACTCATCATCCGGTCCAGTTGCTTCGATTCGAAATGAGTCACACTTTCAACTACGTGCCAAAGCAACCAGACCTCAAATTTGAGATTGGATACAACAACGCTGATCTCGTTGCGAGCCGCCAGAGCCAGCGCTTCCTTCAACTTTGCATGCGTGTCTACATCTATCAGGCAAACTGCGATATCGAAGGGATCAATTGCCTTGTCTCGAACATCATGACAGCTCAGACGTTCCCAAAATCTGCTTCAACGAATCAATATACTGCGGCTCCGTTACTGTCCCTTCAGTACAAATCAGAATCCGTTTCTTTTCAGACCTCTTACGGCGCGCCACTAGCTATCATCCGATCCGATCACTCTTGCCAGCAGGCTCGGAGCCGTACGTGGCACGGCGCCATATCGTCCCGCGAGATATCGACGTTCAAAGTTGGCGTCCTTTGGATGAGGGAAATCTGCTAGCGAATAAATCTCCGTTGCACCGTCTGTATCTTTATCTGCGAACCAAATTTGCTCGGCTTCAAGATCAAAACCAGATTCCGGAGACAGAAGATTTGTGTCATGACTGGTGAACAGGAGCTGAGCACCAAAGCGGTTGATTCGAGGATTCAGAAAGAGGCTGATTACCAGCTCAACTAAATGCGAGTGGAGGCTGTTGTCAAGTTCGTCGACCACCAGCATTGTCCCGTATCGCAAAGCCTCTACTGCAGGAGTAATTAATGAAAGCCAGACGATAGTGCCTGCGCTTTCCTCGTTGACCCCGAAAGCCCGAGGGTCTTTTTTCCTGCCCTTATGCAAAAATTCCAGGGTTCGAACTACAGCATCGGATTCAAGGGGTTCGATATGAATCCGCTTCTCTTCACCAACAATCTTTTCGGCTTCAGAATCAACGAGTTCCGCAAATATTTTCATTAGTCGAACAGCTTCTGGAGGAGCTTGATCTTCCTTGACGGAAATCGACCGAACACCGATATCGGCAACTTGCAGAAGGGTAGTCAAGTCCTCAAAGCTCATCTCTTGCTGCAGCAATGAGTCGGTGATGCTTGCGAGTCGGCGTTCTCTATTCGTGTCACCAAATGGTGCGAGTTCGATCCCATCTAACAATGATTTGCCGAGGCCAGTAAGCTCTTCATGCTCCAGCAGAATTGCTCGCGAAAGTATCAGTTCACGTCGAGTTACAGCAACCAACCCACTCTTCTCCTTAAAGCGAACTTGGGTGGGCGACTCAGAACTACGGTCACGATCAATTAGCGTTCGCCAGCGGGTGCGAGGAAGATCAAGCAACCATTCTTTTTCGATTCCCTCCGGGGTAACTGTGAAACCATATTTATGACGCACGCCCTCGAATACCCAATCGAATTCATACGAACTAGGCCCCTTAGCTGACTCATCGTCAAGAGCGAACGGAACATGTACCATTTCCGGCCTCTGTTGCCAGAGTGTAGACGAATGGTTAATCGCCGCTTGGGCGTACTTGAATGCGTCAATGAGCGTAGATTTACCGGAGGCGTTCGGGCCGAATACACCAACCACAGGATAAGTGACGGCAGACCAATCGCCATCGGCGCCCGGCTTCAACTTCTTAAAGCTGGGACGCATAAACTCCAAAGTGCACTCATCACGAATACTCTTATGGTTCGATACCGTAAAGTTGAGTAGCAACATACTCTAATCATAGCTTAGAGTCGAGAAATTTGACGATTACCGTCAAAATTTGATAGCTCAGATAATTCTCGATACGTGAACTCGCTGTGAAATCTCCGAAGGTCACGACTTGCTGAGTAAATTTCCCATCTTAAAAGCGCACTTTACAAGCGCCACACAACCTCGCGAATCCGTTAAATACTACGCACGCTAACCCGTGAGACTCTCGCGAACTAAGGACTCCACTCTAACCAGAGCGGAGCCTGGACGGGCCTGGTCGTATTTGGCCGACATTCCCCCTTCTGAAACTATCGCCCTCACGGAGTCACCAGCGTCCACACGCGTGCAATCCCCCATATCGTTTCGTTCGCATCTCATTGCCCAAATAGCAGCTACAGCTACCGATAAAGAATTATTCGGGGCACTGCATTCGCGTGTTAGTGATGCAGCAGATACGTTATCTCCCGACCTTCCCCAAACAGGGAGCTGACGGTATATGACAGCTCAATATGACATGTTGGTTATCTTGCGCGGCATAGGTCTGCTCTTTGCTTCGGCTTGAAAAGGTTGACCACACCCAAGTAGGGCGTGTCTCGCCAGAGGGTTGCCTAGCAAGAAGCTAATTTCAGACGGATTACCAGGGCCACGAATAACCACTGGCACGGAAACTTCGCTGCGGCACGACAATAGCCCCGGCAAAATACTTCTTGTTTCATGGACCCTGCAGATATCTGTCCTCACCATAGATCAGATTCGAGTCCCGGCCGAAGATTCCGGGCGGGTTGCCGGTCATCACCGGCTTTCGTATTGATCATCGTCCGAGGCGTTCAGATCCGGGTCCTCGCCGATCGCGGGATCGTCTTCGTCGAACAAGCCGTCGTCCCCTGTGCCGTTGCGGGTTTCCTGCTCGATGTCCTCCTCCTCCGGGGGCTTCACCTTGCCGAGAAGGTTTTCAATCTTTTCCTTGGCCTCTTCGAAGAATGACATGATGCTCCTCTTCCTTGCGCGCGGCGCCGATTCTGCCCTTGGCGGGATAATCGCGAGAATTCCACATCGGCTCGGAGAGCGCAAGGAGTTCCGGGCAAGGCGGAAGACTTTCTGGCTCTGCACGGCCTTGATTCTCCAAAAAGACTGAGATTGCTTGGCGATCGACACTGCAGTTCATAGAGTGGGCATAGTGGCAGCCGCCGCCGAAAAATACCGTGCCGCACTTCGGAGGTCCATCATTCCAAAGCAACAGCCCGCCGTGCGCACCGTGGGATTGCTTGCCGACCCGGGGATCGCTCAGGTGCTGGCAGGCAAGGTGCGCGAACGCTTGGAAAACGCATTGAATAGCGAGGATCAGGATCAAGTCCGCTGGTCGGTCAAGGTCGGCCCGCTCACGCTGCCGCTGGATGAATCCGGGCAAGTGATGCTCAATCGGCACGTCGGTGCGCTGCGCGAGAAGTTCGGCTGGGAGTACATCATCTACCTCACCGATATCCCGCAATACGGCCAAGGCAAGCCGGTGGGTCGAAGCATCAGCCAGCTCCACGGGGCCGCGACGCTGGTGGTGCCGAGCCTGGGGATGGCCCGCCCGCGCAATCTCACCAGCGCGTTGGTTGACATCATGGGCGAACTGGCCGGCGATCGGAAGCCGTTGATGCCGACGTCCCTGTCGGCACGCGCCTTCTCGGTAAGCGGAAGCCTGGACGAGCCGAGCGAAGACGGCCGCTCATCAACAAGATACGTCAGCCTCAAGGGTCTGCGTGGGCGGATTTTCCTGGTCTTCGGAATGGTGCGCAGCAACAGGCCCTGGCGGCTGGTCCCCCAGTTGTCCTCGGCCCTCGCCGGGGCGGCGGCCACCGGTGCCTTCGGCGTGTTCTATACCAGCATCTGGTCCATGGCCGACTACCTCAGCAGCCTCCGCCTGGCGCTGATTACCGTTGTCAGCATCCTGCTGTTGGGGCTGTGGCTGCTCTTCCACAACAGGCTCTGGGAACGTCCGCGCGGAAAGCACTACCGCGAGCGGCTGGTGCTCTACAACACCTCTACGGTGCTGACCGTGATGCTGGCGGCAGCCGCAATGTACCTTCTGCTCTTCATTGCGCTCTTGCTCGGTTCGCTGGTGGTCATCGATCACGGATTCCTCTCCTACCAGTTGCGCCACCCCGTGGGCTTCGCCGAGTACGTCAACCTTGCCTGGCTGGCGGCGTCGCTGGGAACCCTGGGCGGGGCCATCGGGTCGAGTTTCGACCAGGTCGAATCGATCCAGCAAGCGACCTTCAGCCAGCGCGAATACGAACGCCGGAATATGGATTTCGGGGTGGACGGCAGCGGAACGCAGAAGCCTTGATTGATGCCGGCCGCGATGCGCAACTTACGCAGCTAGCCAGGAGCGGCCGGCCACAGGCCGCGGACAGGTTGCGGCAAACGCAGAGGAAGCCTGCCGATGGCCCCATGAACCATTGGCAGGCTTCCTGCGGAACTGCCGGGTCGCCCCGGAGTTCTACCCCTTATTAATCCCTCATTGCTATTTGCTGACCCAGTGGTACCCGCTTTCGTTGTGCTCGGAGACGTCGATGCCTTCGATCTCGGTTTCGGCCGAGACGCGCCACGGGGCGATCTTGTCGATGACCGTGGCAATGATCCAGGTCATGGCCGCCGAGAACACGATCACGACGAGCAGCGTCATGAACTGCGCAAGCAGCTGGCTCAGTCCGCCGCCGTAGAACAGGCCGCCGGCGTTCTCCTCGGTGGGCAGTGCGAAGAAGCCCAGGTACAGGGTGCCGATGATTCCGGCGACCAGGTGGACGCCCACCACGTCGAGCGAATCGTCGTAGCCGAGCTTCCACTTCAGGTTGACCGCCCAGGCGGCACCGGCACCGGCAATCAGTCCGAGCAGCAGGGCCGCCCATGGGGACAGGTCGGCGCAGGATGGCGTGATCGCGACCAAGCCGGCGACCAGGCCGGAGGCGACGCCTACCGAGCTTGGGCGCTGTCCGCGCAGCTTCTCAACCAGGATCCAGCCAAGCACCGCGGCGGCCGGAGCACCCATGGTGTTGATCCAGATCAGGCCGGCCTGCTCGATGGTGGTGGCGGCACCGGCGTTGAAGCCGAACCAGCCGAACCAGAGCAGTGCGGCGCCCAGCATCACCAGCGGGGTGTTATGCGGCTGGGGACGGTCGTGGAAGTTGTGGCGCTGGCCGAGCTTCAAAGCCAGGACAAGAGCTGCGATACCTGCGTTGGTGTGGACCACGGCGCCGCCGGCGAAGTCGATGGCTTCACCGAAGAGCTGGCCGAGAACGCCATCCTCGGAGAGCAGCCCGCCGCCCCAGATCCAGAAGGCCACCGGTGCGTAGACCAGCGAGACCCACAGCGGCACGAAGAGCAGCCACGGTGCGAAACGGCTGCGGTCCGCGATGGCGCCGGAGATAATCGCCACCGAGATCAGCGCGAAGGTGCCGGAGAATCCGGCCGCGAGCAAGCCACTGGGTTCGGTGTTCTGCATGGCGATGTCGCTGAACGGGTTGCCGATGACCCCGGCGATCGCCGGCTCCCCGGCGGAGAGCGAATAGCCCCAGAGAATCCAGACGATCGCGCTGAGCGCGGCCGCCGAGAAGCTCATCAGCATCATATTGACCACGCCGGTAGAGCGGGTCATTCCGCCGTAGAACAGGCCCAGTGCCGGTGTCATGAGTAGAACAAGCGCTGCGGCGATCATTATCCATAGGCTGGCTGTATCTAACTCCATGGGGTCCACATCTCCTCAAAGGTGTTAGGTGTATCGGTGAGTGAATCGAATTCTTTCAAGTACTAATTCTTGGCCACCGATATTTCGCGGGCCTCCACCTTTGGTTTCGGGGATGTGACATTTGACCGGTTCGCGTGACGTTCAGTTCTCTTCGGTGTTTCCGGCAGGTTTCGCAGTTCTTATGCGCGCAGTTCGGCCCGGCAGTCGCGCGTAGTGGCTGCCGGGCCGAAGAATGAGTCCCTGGTTTGCTCAGAGTCGTTTGATCTTGATGACCTGGAACTGGGGAACGGTGGTGGACCCGCCGATCTGCGTGTCATAGGTCAGCGCACCGGAGACCGTCGCGGTGACCTGAACTATGTCATCTGCCAGCACATCATCGAGGATGGAGCAGTCGGTGATCCCGTCACCGGCCGTGAAGTATGAATTGTGCTCGAAGTCGTACTTGCCCACATGTGCGTGAGCGACGTTGGCCCGGAAGGAACACAGCCCGGTGGCCGCATCGAATTGCGTGACACGGGCGAAGATAATGACGTTCTTATCGACATAGGAGTCCGGCTTCTTCACGATCTGCGCCAGTTCACGCTTGGAGATCTTCTTGGCCTTGTTGGCCTTCTCCTTTTCCGCCTTTTTCGCCGCTTCCTGCTTGGCTTTCTCCTCTTCCTTCTCGGCCTTTTCCTTGGCCTTGCGTTCTTCTTCGGCTTTCGCCTCGGCTTGGCGCTGCTCTTCTGCTTCACGCAGTATCTTGGCTTCGGCTTCCACAGCGTCCAGCTCGGCGCTGACGGCCTCGAGCTGCGCTTGGAGTTCCTGCTTTTCGCTATCCAGCGCGGCAGAAGAAGCCTGGACCTCCTCGAACTCAGCTGCGGAGACTCCGCAGGCGGTCAGGGCAAACAGCAGGGCGAGGAAAATGGCCGGAACGGCCATGAGCTTTTTCATTGTCATCCATTCGTTGGTGCGAGTTACCCGACGCCCCATGCGTCCGGTAACAGGCATCATCACATCGGCTACCGACAGTTAAGCGGTGCTTGGCATACTTGACTGATGGACCGAGATCTTTTCATCCCAGATGCGCTGCAGGTCGCGCCGAAACTGCTCGGGGCGCTATTCTCGGTGGATTCGCCCGAAGGGACCGTGTCCCTGCGCATCACCGAGGTCGAAGCCTATATGGGCCTGGGCAGCGCCGGCCCCTATGACCCGGGCAGCCATTCCAGGGATCGGCGCACCGAGCGAAACGCTTCGATGTTCCTGGGCCCCGGGCACGCGTACGTGTATTTCAGCTACGGAATGCATTTTGCGATCAACTTCGTCTGTTCCCCGGCCGGCATTGCCTCCGGGGTGCTGCTCAGGGCAGGCGAGGTAGTCGAAGGCGCGGATCTGGCGCGGTCGCGCAGGCTGGCACGGAGAACGGGCAGGGACATCAAGTATGCCCAGCTGGCCCGCGGGCCCGGGAATGCGGCCCAAGCGCTGGGAATTACACGCCCCGAGCACGATGGCCGTGATCTATTCGCCGCCCCGTTCACGCTTAGCGATCCCCCGCAGCCTCCCGCCCAGATGTCCACCGGTCCGCGGGTCGGCGTGGCGGGAAGCGCAGGCGGTCCCGAATTCCCGTGGCGCTTCTGGCTGCCCGGGGAACCCAGCGTCTCCGCGTTCAGGCGCGGGCCGAATGCCCCGATGCAGGCCGGGGGAAGGTCGCGCTGAGGCCAGGTCATTCGCCGGTGGCTTGGGCCTCCGGCGGCTTCGTGGACTTCTCTTGGGCCGGGGAGCTTGGCTCCTTGGATTCTTCCAAATCCGGGGGCACCTTGGCGCTGGGCTCCGGCAGCTTGGGCAGCGTTGGGCTGGCGCTGGGGCCGAGCGGGGCGTCCGGGGACTGTTCTGGGGACTGGATCGGCTTGGTGCTGGCGGACGGTGTGATGCTTGGCGTGGGTGAATTGCTCGGAGACTGCGGCGCCGTCGGTGCCGTGGTGGGTTCCGGCGACTTGCTCGGCTTTGGCGTAGGCGAGGGCGCCAAGGTTGGTGAGCCGCTGGTGCTTTCGCTCGGCTCCGGCTCTTCGCTCGGGCTTGGCGACGGCGAGGGTGAGGATGACGGCTTGGCCGTCGGAGACTTCGAAGGCGTCGGCGAAGGTTCGTCCGTCGAGAGCTGCGTCGGTTTTGCCGTCGGGGATTTCGAGGGCTTTTCCGTAGGTTTGGTCGATGGCTTTGCCGTTGGCGATGCCGAGGGCGCAGGTGTCTTCTTCGGTGTTGGGTCCGGGGCAGGTTCCGGCACCACCGGTGTATCGTCCTTCGGGACGACCACATCCGGATTCTGCTCTTTCCTCGAAGGGCGCTCCGGCTGGCCTTTGGGCGCGCTCCGCGCGTCCACCGTCAGCCGCGTCGAATCGATCAGTGCCGGCCCCTGGCCGGGGATCCGCGGCAGATACAACCGCGGGTCGCTCCAGCGGCCGTTGACCAGCACCTCGAAGTGCACGTGGCAGCCGGTTGAATTGCCGGTGGTTCCGGACAAGGCGATCACCTCGCCTTGCTGCACCCGCTGCCCCAAGGCGACCAGCAGCTTCGAATTGTGGCTGTAGCCGGTCTGCACGTTGTGCCCGTGCTCCAGTGTCACGCGCATCCCCGAATGCCCGGCCCAGCGCGAGACGCTCACGGTGCCCGACTCGCTGGCGTGCACCGGTGAGCCGCAGGCAATGGGGTAGTCCTGTCCGATATGGATCTGGTGGCCTGCCCCGGTGGGGTTGGCCCGCCACCCGTAGGGGCTTGAGATGCGCCGGGTGGCCACCGGATGCATGAGCTGCAGGTTGCCCGGCAGCTGGCCCACGGAGCCCACCGTCCCGAGCAGCAATGCCCGCTGCGCGGAGCCTTCCGAACCTCGCGGCGGGTTCTGGCCGATGGCCGCCGCGGGGCCGGACGGTGCACCCAACTCATCGGGGACCAGCAGCGGCAGGTCAACGGCACGCCCGTCGATGGCCAATTCCTTGCCCGATCCCCCGAAGGCCGCCAGCGGCGCATACTCGCTGACCGCTATCGGGTAGCTCTCCAGGGTTCCGCCATCCAGCGCAGCCAGTGCCGTTGCGCTCGTTCCGGAGCGGTTTTCGGACGGCAGCGCGAGCAGCGGCCAGGCCAACGCGCCGGTGAGGGTGACCGCGGACAGCGCGGAAGTGCTCCAGACAGCCAACGATTTTCTTCGCTGGACAATTTTGCGCCTGGGCAAAAAGTGGGTTGCATGATGACGGCGATTCACAAAAATTCGGTCCCCCCAAAGCACGAATTCCTTGCAGGACTCAAGGGTATGCCCAATTCCGGAGGGAATCTAGATGCGCAGGGAGATCAGCGGCAACCGATCCTTCGCAAGCGCGGTGCGCGCAGCGCCGCTTCGCTAGTAGTTCCAGGTCCAGCCTCCGGTTTTCTCCGGATCGTAAATCACCTGCCCGGAGGCATCGGGGACGTCCAGCACCAGCTTGCCGCGCACCTGGTCACCGGCACCCACCGCGATATCCAGCGCACCATCCACCTCGCAGGAGTAGGCGGCGATCGTGTCCGCGTCGTAGGACACCGCACGGTTCGCCCCGGGCGAGGTGCCGAAGACGGAGGCGTCCAGCGGCATCAGCGCGATCTCTTCTGCGACGGCCTCCGCGGCCGAGGCGGCAAGGCTGGCGCTGACGTCGAGCAGCAGGAAGGCACCGTTTTCCGGCGTGATCCTTTCCCCGTAGCCACGCAGGATGCAGGAGTCCAAAACCTCCACGCTGTGCACGGTGATCTCGAATGAGGGTTGGGTTTCCCCCGCAACGGTCAGCTTCCCCGCTTCGCCCAGGGCCTTGACGTCCTGGGATTGGGAATCGACCATGACCTTTTCCCCGGTCTGCGGATCGGTTTTCGCCACGTCGGCTAGTTGCTCCGCCAGCTCGTTGCCGGTCGTCTCGGCTTCGGCCGTGGAAGCGCACCCGGTCAGGAGGCCCGCGGTGCCCAGCGCGATCAGTGCCGTCGCGGCGGCGAACGCTAGTTTTTTTGGATTCCTGCGGACAATCATTGGGTTCTCCAGTTTCCACTTCGCCGGGATGCTCATGAGGTATTGGCCTGTGCCTAGGAGCGCTTCAAGAAGTCGCCGGAGGAGATGTATCGGCCCGAATTCTTGACAACTTTTTCGGAGAAGGCGGTCGTCTTATAGGTCCAGGACTGCGAGCCATCGATCAGTCGCACGTTTTGCCGCGTGTACATGGGCCTGCCCTGGTAGCGCAGCTGGCTTTCGTAGATATCCAGTTTCCTGAGCATGCCCGGTCCCTTGGCATCCGAATACTGGAACTGTTCGGTCGCCACCGTCTTGGGTCCGTTGGTCAAGAACGTCCAGTTCCGGTCCCAGAGCTGGTAGAGCGATGACTGGTGGAATCGCTGATTCATCGCCTTCTGCTGGAATCCACCCATGACGTTATAGGCGGATTGGCCCGTGCGCAACGTCCCGTAGGCCGCCACCGAGTAGGGCGAATGCAGTCGCAGGTTGTCCTTTTCCTTGATGAAGCCGGAAAGCGATCTTGTGGTGAAGCGGGCGTAGTCGGAAACGTTGCTGACCGGCGGGAGCATGCCTGCGGGTTTGTGGCGGTTGTGCACGTCGGTCCAGACCCATTTGCCGTTGACCTTGACCTCGTTGCGGCGGTTTTTGGCGTTCCAGGTCCCCCACTGAGCCTTGGTCCCGCGGCGGATGGTTCCGGTGGCCTTGCCGCTTGCGGTGTAGACCGGACCGGTGCTTTGCGTATAGCGGTATTGCAGGTCCACTCGTTGGCGGTCCGTCACCGAGGTCCAAACCCATTGGCCGTCAACCAGGATTTCGTCGCGCCGGCTGCTGGCAGCCCAGCGGCGCACCTCGTACCTTTCACCGAGGTGGATGCGCCCGAGGACCGTGAATTTCTTCGGGTTCCAGTGCGAGTAGGTGTGAGCTTTGCTGCACGTAGCGATATTGCGTGGACGCCGGCTTGCCGCGCAACAGGCTTTGGGGCTCCTGCTGGGCTTCGCCGCCGGTGTTCAGGTACCGGGTGGCAGACCAACCGGTCTTTGATCCCCAGGTGAGCTGGCTCCAGTTGCCCTGCTCTTTGCCGGTGAGGCTCACGACGGTTCCCTTGGCCATGGTGCCCAGGGATGCGGAACTAGTCTCGGGGCGCTCACGCAGCTTCAGGTTGACCGTGGTGCTGGCCGCGCTGGCTTTCTTCCGGTCCTTCACCGGTGCTATTTGCTCGGATTCCTGCCCGGCGGCTTGAAGCGGTACGGAGTCGACCGGCGCTAGGCCAAGTGCCGGGGGTGCCAGCGACAGCGGCGCCGCCAACGCGAGGAAGCCAACGATTGCCATCAATCGTTGGCCGAGTTTAGGTTGCTTGCGCATTGGACAGCGCGCTCGGCCCATCGCCCACCTAGGAACCGATTTTCTAACCATCGATTACCCACCGGAATCTGTCACGATTCCGAGCAATAGAAAGTCCGGTGATGCCCGCAAGCTTTTTATCGATTGTTTGTAATTTGTTCATCCTTGCAAGCAGTTCACTTGCCAAATTCCTACGCGGCCGGCCGCGCAACGGGGCCGGTCCGCAGGTACCGCTGGGCAAGCACTGGGCGCGGCATGGCTGTGGGGCACGTTTCGCCGACGAAACGTGCCCCACAGCTTTATTCGATTGCCTGCCGCCGAACCGTACTGACGAGGCGCTGGGTTGCATTTACCCTTAGGACGAGGCGAACAGCTTGTCGTTGTCGAGCACCGATTTCAGTCGGGCATCCAGTGGTTTGGCCAGGTGCGCGGCCATGGTCTGCGACAGATGAGAGTGATCCCAAAAGGCGATCACCCCGCCAACAACGCCGTGGCACAACTCGTCCCGGCAGAATTTGTCATTCATGCTCAGCGAGACGATATTCGGATCGTCCAGAGAATTCACCGCATCGACCTGTGGATCCATGGGAATCCATTCTTCGGCCGCACCGCTGCATTCGCCCAAGCGTTGCTCATTTTCGGCTACGCAATCGGGCAGGTTATCCATGGTGCTTCCGGGGAATGGGGTATCACGGATGACCGCGACCTGCGCTCCGGTATTCTCCCACTCACGCAGGGTCTTTTCGAATGCTTTTCTTGCTGGCCCTGCGGAGCCTTCCAGATCTTCCCCGACAACCGGCAACGACTGTCGACTCGATGAGATGACCAAGTCGTAGTCCTTTTTCTCAATCTCACTGGTAACCCACCCGGCGTACTCAGTGCAGCCATCAATGGAGGCTTGCTCGTCATAGTCCTGCGGCTCGCCCATCACTGCGCAGCGACTGATCAGGTAGGTGTCTAGCGCCCAACCGCGTTTTTCTGCAATGGACTTCAGCGCAGGAACCCACTGCCCAGCATGCGAGTTGCCGACGAGAGCAACCTTGATTTTCCCTTCGCCGAAGCTGCACACGGGACGCTCGGCGTAGTTGTCACCTTGGCCGGCGAAGCAGTCGTCCTTGTAGATATCGGGCTTGTCCTCCTTGGCCATGATGGGCGCCGGAGCCAGTTGCTGATATCTGTCCGGAATGCCCTTTTTGGCCACGCAATCATCCGTCAGCCCGTTGGACGCAAAGCAATCGACGCCGACTTGGGCGCTAACCCGCTTGACGGACGCGGAGATGTCCTTGGACTCCTCCATAATGGCGCCGCTCATCGAATAGAACGCGCCGGCGGCCAAGGCCAAGGTCGCGGAGCCTGCAAGCAAGAATCGCGGAGCGCTGAAATGCTTCGATACCTCGATGAACTTGCGGAAGCGGACTTCCACGAGCTTCTGCGTGAGCACCGACAGCATCAAGGTCAAAGCCAGCGCACCGAGCTGGGCCGCCATTCCAAAATCTGCCACCACGTAGGGGGCAAGGATCAGTATCGGCCAGTGCCACAGGTAGATGGCGTAGGAATTATCGCCGAAGAAACCCATGAAGCGGTTTGCCAGCAATTTGTTCGGAGACCACTTGTGTGTCGAATGAGCTAGCAGCAGCAGAGCGGTGCCAAGGACCGGAAGGAGTGCAATGTATCCGGGGAAAGGCATCTCGCCGTCGAAGCTCAGCGCGCTGAACACGATGGCCGCTAGCCCCACCCAGGTGGCCAGCATACTCAGCACGCTGTTCTTTGCGGCGTAGGCTCGCTTGCCCAACGCAGCGACCAACGCGCCTGCGGCAAATTCCCACGCACGGGTGAAGGTCGAGAAGTAGGCGGTACCCGCATCATTGGCCGTAGCGTACATGGAATACCCCAGCGACAAGGCGAAGATCAGCCCGACGCCGGCCAAGGCAACGTTGCGCCGGTTCCATCCCAAACGCACGGCCGCCATGATCAGCGCGCCAATGAGAATCGGCCAGACCAGATAGAACTGCTCTTCGCCCGAGAGGGACCAGAAATGCTGGAAGGGGCTTGGAGAATCCGCTTCGGCGAGATAGTCGACCTTGGAGGTGGCCAGATACCAGTTCTGGAAATAGAAGGTGGCCGCGATGGCCTGGAATCCCCAGTCCTGCCAGAGGGTGATCGGCGCCAGCAACCAAACTCCGACGAGTGCACTGAGGATCACCAGAAATGAGGCGGGCAGCAGGCGTTTGACGCGGCGCATCCAAAATTGCGCTACGTCCTTGAGGTTCTGCGGTGGACGTTTGATCAGGTGCGTGGTGATCAAGAATCCAGAGATCACGAAAAAGACGTCGACCCCGACAAATCCGCCGGGCAGGGCGGTGGGCCAGAAATGATAGAGCACCACGATTCCCACCGCAATGGCACGCAGCCCTTGGATGTCCCCACGAAAAACCGCCGGTTTGGGTTGTGGCGCGGACGCGACAGTCTTGGTTTGCTGCAGGCTCACGTGCGGCGGGATCCTTTGTCCGGGGATAGATTCGCAAGGCAAGACGGGATATGCGCGGCTTGCCAACGTAGAAACGGCCTCGAATACTCGAGGCCTACTTTTCATGTCTATCGATCTAAGCTGAACAAAGACTGAACAGTTACCTAATCTTAGCTTGACGCGGGAGCGGCTTGATCTGCATCTATATATAAACTTCCCTACCCATCGGTGCATTCAAGGTGGTTGTTGCCCATCTGCATCGATGGCATTGTGACCCAAGGCTCAGGAAACTCCTATTAGCTGCGGGCCAAAAAGGTCCCGCGGTGCGCAAGCATGCCTGGCAGCACCGGCAGTTGCCGCTTGCTAAACGCGCAATTGCTCACCAGCTGCCTACTGGATCTGACTCCGGCCGCGCATGGCACACCGCGTGCGGCACCTCGCAAGAACACCCAGCAATGGCATCCGAGGTTGCACTGCTGCAGAATTGGAAGATGGCTCCGCGTACGGATTCGAGCTGATGCCCGCACCTCCACTGGTGCCACATCTCCAATAGTCTGGATCTTGGAGGCCGCGAGTTCACACGAAGACGCTTGCCCACACTCGGCGGCGGGCTTTCCAGCCTCGTCGGCGTTCTTGGCCACCTGCCATTCGAAATCAAGCAGATCTTCTCCCCGGCCAGCGGATCGGTGGCCTTCGCTCGCGAAATCACCAGGCGCCGAGGCGATACCTCGAGCTCTGGCTTCTGTTGAAGTATCCCTCGCCGGTTAATGCAAGAGACACCTGGCCCTGTACGGAAGCACAGGGCCAGGTGCCTCTTGCCGAATTTCGAAGATTAGTCTTCGAGCAATGCGTCCACAAATGCTTCTGGATCAAAGGGCGCCAGATCATCCGGGCCCTCGCCCAGACCCACGAGCTTCACCGGAACACCGAGCTGGCGCTGGATGGCCACGACGATGCCGCCCTTGGCGGTGCCGTCAAGCTTGGTCAGCACGATGCCGTTGACGTTGACGACCTCGGAGAACACCTTGGCCTGGGCCAAGCCGTTCTGACCGGTAGTCGCGTCCAAGACGAGCAGCACCTCATCGATGGTTGCCTTCTTTTCGACCACGCGCTTGATCTTGCCAAGCTCGTCCATCAGGCCGACCTTGTTCTGCAGGCG
Source organism: Arthrobacter sp. MYb221 (assembly GCF_002979835.1). NCBI lineage: Bacteria > Bacillati > Actinomycetota > Actinomycetes > Micrococcales > Micrococcaceae > Arthrobacter > Arthrobacter sp. MYb221. The sequence goes on from NZ_PCPW01000001.1 coordinate 404,639, forward strand.
CCCGGCGGTGTCGATCATGACGATGTCGACTTCCTGGTCGATGCCGGCCGAGACCGCTTCGAAGGCTACGGATGCCGGATCCGCGCCGTCGATCTGCGAACGCACGGTGGGCACGCCCACCCGGTCACCCCAGGTAGCAAGCTGCTCGGCGGCTGCGGCACGGAAGGTATCCGCCGCTCCGAGCAGAACGTCCTTGTCCTCGGCAACCAGCACGCGGGCGAGCTTGCCGATGGTGGTCGTCTTGCCGACACCGTTGACGCCAACCACCATGATGATGCTTGGACGGTCCGGATGCGGGGCAGGCAGGTAGCTGCGGTCCAGAGTGGGGTCCACCAGCTTGAGCAGCTCTTCACGGAGCATTGCCTTCACCCGCTGCGGGTCGCGGCTGCCTTCAACCTTCACTCGCTCGCGCAAGGCGTCCACGAGTTCGAGGGCTGGTTCGGTGCCCAGGTCCGCCAGCAGCAGGGTCTCTTCAATCTCTTCCCAGACGTCCTCATCAATCGAGTCCTGGCTGAGCAGGGCCAGCAGGCCCTTGGAGAACATGTTGTTCGACTTGGTCAGGCGAGCGCGCAAGCGCGCCAGACGTCCCTGCACCGGCTCCGGAACATCCAGTGCCGGGGCGGCGGGAGCCGCCGGCGCAACGGGAGGTTCTTCGGTCAGGACTGCGCCAGCTGGGCTCTGCCCCTCTGCCGGGGTATCGCCTGGCTCGGCTGGGGACGCGCTGGTTGGCGTATCGTCTGCGTCGCGCTCGGAAGTGTACGGAGTCTTGGGCTTGCGCCCCTTGGCCACGAACGCGATGACACCAATGGCCACCACGGCGATGACCGCGACAATGATAATGGTAAATAATAGCTGATCGGTCACGAGTGAAATTCTCTCATAGTCTTGCCAAGCCGATGCTCTTAGGACCCGCACGAGTCTTCGGTCACCAGTTGAACGCCGGCTCGCCAAGACGGCATAGACTTGCTGTGGCCTTACCGCCAGCAGTTTTCATTGTCCTCAAGAAAGGTCTCGCCACGCTGTCGCGATGACAGTTTGGAACCGGTCACCATGCCACGTCAACGTTCGTCTAAGCCACGTCCGCCCATCCCCCGTGAAATCGGGATCCTCTTGGTCGCAGCCTTCATCATTGCCTTGGGCTTCGGGCTCATTGCACCGATCTTGCCGCAGTATGCGGTGAGCTTTGATGTCGGCGCAGCCGCCGCCAGCGTGATCGTCAGCATCTTTGCCTTTACCCGGCTGATCTTCGCCCCGGTCGCGGGCGTGCTGGTGGGCAAGCTGGGCGAACCGCGCATCTATGTCACCGGCGTGCTGCTGGTTGCGGTCTCCACGCTGCTGTGCGCGGTGGTCCAGGATTACACGCAGCTGCTGATCGCGCGCGGGCTCGGCGGCTTCGGCTCCACCATGTTCACCATCTCGGCCATGGCGCTCATTGCCCGTCTGGCACCGCAGGAATCGCGCGGCCGGATCTCGGGCATGTATGCCGGTTCCTTCTTGCTCGGCAACGTGATCGGCCCGGTGCTGGGCAGCCTCTTGGCACCCTTTGGCATGCGCATCCCCTTCGTCATCTACGGCACCGCCCTGGTGATCGCCGCGGCCGTCGTCTATTTCGCGCTGGGACGCCGGCGTGACCTGGACAAGGACCCGGCAAAGAACGGCGCCGCCTCCGCGGTGGAGGTGGTCACCACCCGCGAAGCCTTGAGTTCACCGGCCTACCGGGCGGCCCTGGCCTCGGGCTTCAGCTATGGATGGCTGGCTTTTGGCATTCGCACCAGCATGATTCCGCTCTTCGCGCTGGCGGTCTTCGGCGAGGACCTCGGCCCGAAGGTCGCCGGCATCTCGCTGGCCATCTTCGCCGTCGGCAACGGAATCGCGCTGATCTTCTCGGGCAAGCTCACGGATCGAATCGGACGAAAAATCCCGATCCTGGTCGGTATGACGGTGCTGCTCGGCTCCATTGTGGCCATGGGCTACTTCACCTCGCTGACCGGGTTCATCATCCTCTCGGTCTTGGCTGGTTTCGGCGGCGGCATCTTGGGCCCAGCCCAGCAGGCGGCCGTGGCAGATGTCATTGGCTCGGGACGCAACGGCGGCAAGGCGCTGGCCGGATTCCAGATGTTCACGGACCTTGGGGCGATTATCGGCCCGCTGATCGCCGGGGCCATGGCGGATGCCATCAGCTACCAGGTGGCCTTGAGCGCTTCGGGGGCCGCTTGCCTCGTCGGCGTGGTCGCGTGGTTGCTGGTCCCCAAAACCATTCGCCCGGTTGCCGTTGACGCGGAGAACGCAAACCAAGGCAAATAACTGAAGTCTCCCGGACCCGCACGCGGAACAGGGCGACTTTCGTTTGTCGGTTTTATAGACTGTGGGGAATCACCGCTGACACACTCGCATTCCCTACAGGAGATTTTATGCCTGAACACCGTTGGGCAGGCACACGCCTGCTTGCGCTATCCCTGGGGGCGGCATTAGTTTTGCCGCTGGCCGCCACAGCACCAGCCGTGGCTCAACCCGCCGAAGAAACCGCCCCTAGCGCTTCGCCCTCCCCCACGCCATCACCGGGCGGCTCCGCAGAGCCGGATACCCCCGAACCTTCCGCGCCAGCAAGCACCCCTAGCTTTGCCGGGTCTGCAGCCAAGGCCATTGAAGACGGGCTAGCCAAGCGCACCGATCTTTCGGCGGAGGAACGTATTTCGCTGGCCGACCTGGCCCTGGATGCCCTCGGCGAAGATTTCATCGACGCGACCATGGGCCAAGGCCAGAAGCGAATCGATGAGTCCGGGGATCCAACCGCTCCGACGCTGGCAGAGCTCGCAGACCTCGCGCAAGAGGTGGCCGACGAAACCGGGCAGAAGGAAGAGCTGGACCTCGCGGTGCCGGGGTCGCTCGAAGAACTGCGCACCTGGCGCCCGCCGGGGACATTGGGAATCGACGTCTCCCACCACCAAGGGACCGTCGACTGGACGCAGGCCTATAAGAATGGTGCGCGCTTCGGCTACATCAAGGCCACCCAGTCATGGCCTTCCACCCTCTTCAAAGATCCAAGGTTCAAAGCGAACTACGCCGCTTCGCGCAACGCAGGAGTCATCCGCGGCGCCTACCACTTCGCCATGCCCGCCCACTCTTCGGGTGCCGCGCAAGCAAAAGAGTTCCTGGCCAATGGTGGCGGATGGTCAGCCGATGGCAAGACCATGCCACCGCTGCTGGACATCGAATGGAACCCATACTCGGCCAAGGCCTACCCGCAGGGCAAGGGCGATGTCTGCTACGGCATGTCTCCGGCCCAGACGGTGAACTGGATCAAGAGCTTTGGCAGCACCATCAAGGCTAGCACCGGACGCCTGCCGATGATCTACACCGCCCAGTCCTGGTGGGATAAGTGCACCGGCGATTCCGAGGTCTTCAAGTCCTGGCCGCTGCATGTTTCAGTCTTCCCCACCGCAAACGTTCCCAAGAACCCACGTGAGCTTCCCGAAGGATGGAAGACCTTCAGCGTGTGGCAGTATTCATCGAATTCGAACCTCATTGGCAGCGCAAAGAATGTGGATGCCAATGTGTGGAACGGGGACCTCACCTCGCTGCGTGACTTCGCCAAGAACACGCGCAGCACCCCTTACCGGATGGTGACCTCATATCTTGGCAATGCGGATGTGTGGCCTACCCGGCTGGAGCCCGTACGCCTCTACGGGCACCGCTGGTTCGATACCCCGGTGGCGATTTCCAAGCGCACCTTCCCGTCCTCGGCATCCACCGTGGTGATCACCTCCGGCGAACGCTTCCCCGACGCCCTCGCCGGTTCGCCCCTTGCCTCGTTGAAAAATGCGCCGCTGCTCTTGACGCAGAAGAATTCCTTGCCCTCTTCCGTGGCCGCCGAACTGAAGCGGTTGAAGCCAAAGAACATCGTCGTCTTGGGCGGTCCGATTGCCATCAGCGAGAGTACCGTCAAGAAGATTAAAGCCTACGGCCCGGTGACCCGAATTTGGGGCAACGACCTCTACGACACCAGCGCCTTGATTTCCAAGAATTGGAAGAGCTCCAACCAGGTGTTCCTGGCCACCGGCGAGCGATTCGAAGACGCGATGTCGCTGGCAGCCGTGGCCTCCGGACGCGAGGCCCCGATGCTGCTGACCAAGAAAGCCTCGGTTCCGGCGGCAACCATTCGCGAACTCAAGCGCCTGAAGCCAACGCGCGTGTATCTGGCCGGCGGCCCGCTCGCCATCTCCGCGAAGGCCGAACGCCAGGTACGCAATGCGGTTCCCAACGCGAAGGTGATTCGCTACGAAGGTGCTACGCGCTATGACACGAGTGCGCTGATTGCCAAGACCTTCTGGCCTAAGGGCTCGCAGCGTCAGTTTGTGGCCACGGCCGACGATTTCCGGGACGGGCTCACCGGTGCCGTGATCGCTTCTTACAATGATGCGCCCTTGTTGCTGACCAAGAAGAGCTGCATGCCCTCTTCCGTGGCCAGCGCCATGCGGTCCATGAAGGGCTGGACCAATGTCTTGCTCGGCGGCCCGGTGGTGCTGGACGAGACCGTGGCCTATAAGAAAAATGGCCAGCAGAATATCTGCTGACCATTTTAGCCAGGTAGTACCGAGAGGCTCGGCGGGCGTTAGCCCCGCTGGGCCTTTCGTGTATCCACGCTCAAATAACCGTAGGCGGTGCGGTAGACCCGCACGCCCCCGTGGACCACTTCTCCGGCTTCCTCCGGGAGGCTGATCCGGCGGCGGTCCGTCTCGGAGTAGTGGACAAGTGCATTGCCCAAGCGCGGGATCTGCGCTATCAGCGCGTGGTGCGCGAACTTCGCGACGTACGTATGGGAAGCGGTCGCCACCAGTTCGGCGTTCACGGTAGTTTTTGACTCGCGGTCTTCGAACAGCAGGGCCTTGGGCACCGGGGCTCCGGCCGGTGAGGTCAACACGACCTCGAGAGTGGAATCGGCGGCGCGGATCTTCTCCACCACCGGGTTGGCGGTGGCCTCGATTTCACCGGTGGCCAGGCGTTCCAGAGCTGCCAGGTCTCCGCGGGCGATGAGCTCGACCTTGACCAGCCGGGCAGGATTGAATACCGTCTCGCGGTCGGTGGCGATGAACTCGTCGAGGTATTTCCGGTGATGATCCACCCAGGCTTGGCGTGCCTCGGGCGTGTATTTCATGAAGCGCCGCCCTTCGTAGAAGGACAGGGCCTTGCGCGTGAATAGTCCTGCCATCAGGCGCCGGGTATAGGCGGCATCCTGCTGGGTGTGGTTGCGTACGGTCCGGGCTATGTGGCTGAGCGAAGCGACGTAGCCGGCCGGGTCGATTTTCCCCACGCTGATATTCTGCCCATCGGAGCGCAGCCGAATCTCGTAGTAGTCGTAGTCGGCGAGGATGCTGATGCGTTCGGCCGCCACATAGGCTTGGACCATCGCCATGCCGTCCTCTAGGCGCACCTTGTCTTCGCGGAAGCGTATCTGGTGCTGCTCGATGAGCCGGCGGCGAATCATCTTCTGCGGGGACAAAGAGGCCAGCACGAATTCGAGGGAGATCTCCGGGCGCGTCTTGGCGAAGAATCCTTGCTGGACACGGCGCCCGCCGATTCCGACCATCCGCGGTATGAGGATGTCGAGGTCATGGGTGGTGGCGTAGCTGGTCATCCGCCGCAGTGCTTCGGAACCCAAGCGGTCATCGGCGTCGCAGAAGAAGACGTAGTCGCCCCTGGCATGGTCGATGCCGACGTTTCGCGGTTTGCCGGGCCAGCCGCTGTTGTCCTGATGGATGATCCGGAAGTTGGCGTTCCGCTTGGCGTAGATATCAAGAATTTCATCACCGAAGTCCGTGGATCCGTCGTTCACGGCGATGACTTCGAACTTCTCGGCTGCCAGATCTTGGGTCTCCAGCGAATTCAGCAGCTCGGTGAGGTAGGGCATCGAGTTGTAGACCGGGATGATCACGCTGATCAGCGGCGCCGTGCCGGGTTGTGCTTCCAGGCCAGCGTTTTTCGAACCGTCCGCAGCCGAAGGAACAACGGTTTTGTCCCGTTTGCGATTACTGAACAATGCCATGGAACACCCGCATAATCATTTGTCACTGAATTCGACCAGATGGCCTATGACCAGTATATCGACAGACGTGAAATAGATGCTAAACGGGCTGGGATCGAGCCATCTTCTGGCTGATCACCGTGGAGACACCGTCTCCGCGCATGGTCACCCCGTAGAGCGCGTCGGCAACTTCCATGGTCTTCTTCTGGTGCGTGATGACGATGAGCTGGGAAGCTTCCCGGAGCTCCTCGAAGACGGTGATCAGGCGCCCCAGATTCACGTCATCGAGTGCGGCCTCAACCTCGTCCATCACATAGAAGGGCGAGGGGCGGGCCTTGAAGATCGCCACCAGCAGCGCAACGGCGGTCAGCGAGCGTTCGCCGCCGGAGAGCAGGGAGAGCCGCTTGATCTTCTTGCCTGCGGGTCGCGCCTCGACCTCGATGCCGGTGGTGAGCATGTTCTCCGGATCGGTGAGCACCAGCTGGCCCTCTCCCCCGGGGAAAAGTCGTTCGAAGATTCTTTTGAACTGCACCGCGGTGTCGTCATAGGCCTCGGTGAAGACTCGTTCCACATGTGCATCTACATCCTTGATGATCTGCTGCAGATCGCTTCGCGACTTCTTCAGATCCTCCAGCTGACCGCTGAGGAATTTATGCCGCTCTTCAAGAGCCGCAAATTCCTCCAATGCCAGCGGGTTGACCTTGCCCAGGGCGGCGAGGTCGCGCACGGCCTTTTTCAGCCGTTTTTCCTGCTCCGCGCGGTCAAAGGGCTTGGTCCCCAGGAGGTTGCCTTCTTCATCCACGTTTTGGCGAAGCTCGGCCCATTTGTCATCGGGGTCCGCTTCTTCGGGAATCAGCTGGTCCGGGCCGAAGTTGGCGATCAGGTGATCCGGGGAGAGCCCCAGATCTTCCAAGGACTTGCTCTCCAGGGCCTCGATGCGCATGCGCAGTTCGGCGCGCGCCATTTCGTCGCGGTGCACCGCATCGGAAAGGCGGGCGAGTTCCGCGGTCAATTGCTCGGCTTCGACCCGCTGGCTGGAAAGCAGCTGGTCCAGATCATGCTGCTTGCCGGTCAGCTCTTCGCGTTCCTGGGCCGCCAGGCCCACCGAAACCTCGATGAACTGCAAGACGCGTTCGGCGGCTTGCGCTACGCGTTGCGCGTTGGCCGCTTGCGCCCGGCGTTCCTCGGCTCGGCGGGCGGCCACCTGGCGGTGGGTACGCTCGGCTGCGGCGGTCCGGCGCAGCCCCTCCACGCGCGAGCGCAGGGCGCTGACGCGTTCCTCACTGCTGCGCAAGGCGAGGCGAGCTTCGAGTTCGCGCTGGCGGGCCGAGGAGGCGGCATCTGCCAAGGATGCCCGCCCTGCATCATCTACGGCGTCTTCCTCTTCGTCTTCGGAAGCCATCTCCATGCGTTCGGTGATCTCTTCCAAGGACTCTTGCTCGAGTTCAAGCTTTTCCCGGGTCGCCAGAACCCGCTCGTGCAAGGTCTCTTTATCGGTGCGCGCGGTGCGAAGCTTCTGCCCAAGCTTGGCCAGGTAGCTGGAGATCTCATCGATGCTGGCATCCGACTCGGCCAGCGCACCTTGGGCGTCCTCGTACGCCAGTTGCGCCTCGGAGAGCACCGGGGCCCGGGCTGCCAGGCTGGATTCGCAGTCTTCCAGCTCACGCTGGGCGGTGGCCAGCTCGGAGGCCGTCTGCTCCACCAGAGCCTGCTGGGCAATGAGCGAAGCACCGGCCGAGTCCCCCACGGAGCTGCGCAGCGCGGAGACCGTGGTGCCTTCCAGGGTCGTGAGCTGAGCGAGTGGGTCGACCTGCAGCAGGGCTGCGGCTTCGGCGAGATCCTCCACGACGTAGTGATGCGCAAACAGCGCGTCCAGGAGATTGCCGAGCTCCGGGCCCGCAGCGACAACGTCCCGGGCGGCAATCGCCGCAGACTCTGGCGTCGGGGTGCTTATATGAGTTGCCGAGGCATGGACGAAGCTCGCATGCGTGGCTTCGTCCGAGCCGATGGCCTGAAGCAGCTGCAGCGCCGACGCTTGATCCCGGGTGACCAGGGATTCTGCCGATTCGCGCAGGATTGCAGAAATTGCCTGCTCATATCCGGGAGTCACCGATATCAGCTCGCCGAGCCGGCCCAGGATCGCCTCCGGAGCCTGCTGGATCATCCTTTCGGAATGATCGTCGCGTTTGGTGTTGAGTTGCAACGCATCAAGGCGGGCCTTCAGTCCGGAAATCTGGACCGACAGTGCGCGTTCCTGCGCGGCGGCCTCGGACTGTGCCTTGGTGTGCAGGGCGTAGTCCTTTTCCGCGCGGTCGAATTCGTCGTTCAACGCGGATTCCATGGCCAGGCGATGTTCTAGGTCCACCGACAGCTCGGCATGCGACTTCGCGTCCGCGTCGAGATCCGCGTCAAAGGAGCGCAGCCCGTCTTCCAATCGCGCAATCTCTGCTCGCGTGACATCCACACGGCTGCGCGCCGAGGCTACCTGGGAGGCCAGGCGCGACATGCCTTCGCGGCGGTCGGCGGCCGCGCGCAGCAGCGCGGCCATCCGCTGCTGTTCGGCCCGCGATTGCTCCTCGGCCAGTTCCTTGGCTTCGATTGCTTCGGCCAGGATTTCGTGCCGGTCTTCGACCGACTCCTCGAGCTCTGCCAGCTCTTCGGCTAAGCGCTCCGCTTGGGATTCCAGCCTGTCCGGGTCGCGGCTCGAGTCGAAGTGCGCCTGGTTGCCTTCCAACAGCTTCCCGCGCTCATGTGCCAAGGCGGCCAGGGACCGGAACCGCTCGGACTGGGTAGTCAGTGCTACCCATGAATCGTTGATCAGGCCGAGCCGTGGCGCCAGCAGTTCCATTTCTCCGCTCAGCTTGGCCACATGCTTCTTCACATGTTCCAGCTTGAGGTTGGTGTCTTGCTGGCGAGCTTGGATCTTGGTCTCGTCGTCAATGTCCTGAGCCAACTTGTTATTCAGCGACACCAGGTCATCGGCTAGAAGCCTGGCCTTGGCATCACGCACATCGAGCTGCACACTCTGCGCACGGCGCGCTATTTTTGCCTGGCGTCCCAGCGGCGCCAGCTGCCGGCGCACCTCCGAATTCAGGTCCTCAAGGCGGTCCAGGTTGCCCTGCATGCCCTGAAGCTTGCGGAGGGTCTTCTCCTTGCGCCTGCGGTGCTTGAGCACGCCCGCGGCTTCTTCGATGAATCCGCGGCGGTCTTCGGCCGTGGCGTGCAAGATTCTATCCAGCTGGCCCTGGCCGACAATGACGTGCATTTCTCGGCCCAGACCGGAGTCCGAGAGCAGTTCTTGGATATCCAGCAATCTGCACGACGAGCCATTGATAGCATATTCGGATCCGCCGGCGCGAAAGAGGGTCCGTGAAATGGTGACTTCCGCATAATCGATGGGAAGCTTGCCGTCGGCGTTATCGATGGTCAGCGACACATGGGCACGGCCCAACGGTGCGCGTCCGGAGGTGCCTGCGAAGATGACGTCTTCCATCTTGCCGCCACGCAGGGTCTTGGCCCCTTGCTCCCCCATCACCCAAGCCAGTGCATCCACCACATTGGACTTCCCTGAACCGTTGGGGCCGACCACGGCGGTGACGCCGGGCTCGAATTCAAAGGTGGTCGCCGAGGCAAAAGACTTGAATCCGCGAACGGTGAGAGTCTTCAGATGCACGGCGTAAAGTTCCTATGTTTGGCGTTGTGTCGCTATGGTTGGCTAGGGAAATCTATCCAATCCTTGCTCGTAATTCTAGCGAAGCGATGCCTCGATTGGGTGTTTCCCGCTCGCTTTCACGAGAACGAATATTGAGGGATTGGTCAAATCATGAGCGTCTTAGCCGAGATCGAACAGTGGCCGGCAGATAACGCGGTATCGGTCGTGGTCCATGGAGATGGTTCGATATCCGACCAGCACGGCGACATGCAGCGCGTATATCCTTTAGCCTCCGTGACGAAACTACTGAGCACCTACGCGTTCCTCATCGCCCTCGAAGAAGAAGCAATAACGTTGGAAGATCCTGCCGGCCCGGAAGGTTCCACGGTTCACCATCTGCTGGCGCACACGGCCGGCTACGACTTCGACTCGACCACCATCCGTTTTGCCGTGGGAACCAAACGAGGCTATTCGAACACCGGCTTTGAGGTACTGGCGGAGCATCTGGAACGCGAAACCGGCATGAGCATTTCGGAATACGCCCGGGAAGCCGTCTTCACGCCACTCGGAATGAGCAATACCGAGATTGCCGGAAGCTGCGCCAAGGACGGCAGGTCGACCGCGTCCGATCTTGCGTTGTTCGCAGCAGAATTGCTCAATCCAACGTTGCTGGCTCCGCAGACCATGGCCGATGCGACCAGCGTCCACTTTGAAAACCTGGCCGGCATCCTGCCCGGATACGGAAGGCAGAATCCGAATGATTGGGGCTTGGGCTTCGAAATCCGCTCCACCAAGAATCCGCACTGGACCGGCCCAAGCCACCCGGCAACGACCATTGGACACTTCGGACAATCAGGTACGTTCCTGTGGGTTGATCCAGAGAATCGGATTGCTTGCGTGGCTTTGACCGATAAACCATTCGGGCAATGGGCCGTGGACGCATGGGCGCCATTCAACGAAAAAGTACTTAGCGAATTTACCCAGTAATTCGCAGATAGGTTATCGGCGCCGCCGAGGCCGCGGCTGACATACAGGGCAGCTGTACGAGGAGCGTCCCATGAAAGGATCTCGGCGGATCACCGATTCTCGTCCGTTTCCGGCGCAGCGTTGGCAGGTCTTGCCCTCGCGACCGTAGGCGTTCAGGGAACGGGAAAAGTAGCCACTAGCGCCGTTGACATTGACGTATAGGGAATCGAAGCTTGTCCCTCCGGCGTCAAGCGCACGGGACATCACATCGATCAGTGCCGCGTCCAGGCGTTCGACCTCTGGGCGCCTGATGGTCGCGGTGTTACGGAGTCCCGATAGTCCTGCCTGCCAAAGCGCCTCGTCGGCGTAGATATTTCCAACCCCGGAGATCACCGTCTGGTCAAGAATCGCCCTCTTCAGATCGGTGGTGCGTTTACGCAGCGAAAGATAAAGCGAATCAGTGTCCCTGTAGGGGTCCAAGACATCTCGGGCTATATGCGCGGCGGCTTGTGCAATACACGGTTTATCGCTGCCTGCACCGCCTGGATGCCCATCCACGGTCGGCACCAGCGGGGACAGGAACATTCCGCCAAAAATTCGCTGGTCGACGAAGCGCAGCTCGGATGGTGCGTCGCTGCGTTCGCTGAGCGACAACCGGACCTTCAGGTGCTTTTCATCCGGCGCATCTGGCTCTTCGACCAGGAGCTGACCGCTCATTCCAAGGTGCGCCACTAAGGCTGCCGGCGCAGAAAGGCCTTCGAGGTCCATCCAGAGAAACTTGCCCCGACGTACCACCGAAGCCAGGGTGCATCCGGCCAGGGTTTCTTCGAAATCGCGCACACCGTCGGTATGCCGCCGAACGGACCGTGGATCCAAGACCTGGGCAGATTCAATCAATCGCGCGCGAACCCATTTATCTAGTCCTTCACGGACAACTTCTACCTCTGGCAGCTCAGGCATATCCGTGCCTTAGCGTTTCGGAAGATCTTCACCGGGGTGAAGCATATTCCACGTGTTCCGCGCGGCTTCTTGCTCGGCTTCCTTTTTCGACGGACCGGTGCCTTTGCCGTGCAGCTTATCGCCAATGAGCAGTTCCGCTACGTATAAGCGAGCATGGTCAGGGCCGGATCCGGTGACCGCATAGCGCATTTCACCGTTTTTAGCGGCGGCGACTTCTTCTTGGATGACGGTTTTCCAGTCGGTGGCAGCGCCGAGCAGCTGCGGGTCGGAAAGCAGCGGTCCGACGAGGCGCATCACCATGTCACGCGCTTCATCCATGCCGTGCACCAGATAGACGGCGCCAATAAGGGCCTCTACGGTGTCTGCGAGGATGGAAGACTTGTTAGCACCGTTGGACTGGCTTTCTCCGCGGCCCAGGAGAATGTGCTGGCCAAGTTCGAGGCCTCGGGCAATATCTGCCAAGGCGCGGGTACTGACTACTGCGGCACGCAGCTTTGCTAGATCGCCTTCAGGGAGATCGGGGCACGTCTTATAGAGGTGCTCTGCAACGCTAAAGCCCAAGATGGAGTCGCCAAGAAACTCTAGGCGCTCATTAGTGGGTATGCCACCGTTTTCGTATGAGTACGAACGGTGGGTCAACGAAAGATGAAGCGTCTCGGAATCGATGTCGATTCCGAGACGCTTCAAAAGTTCTTCTTTAGAAGACATGTCTTAGACGTCTGCGACCTTGCGACCCTTGTATTCAAGGAACAACTCGGTACCTGCTGAGTCAGTGACAACCTTTGCCTGGTGAGGCAGGCTGTAGGTTACGCGGCCGTTTTCAACGGTCTTCACCAAGCTCGGTGCGGTAGCCTTCCACTGTGAACGGCGGGCACGAGTATTCGCACGGGACATCTTCCGCTTTGGAACAGCCACGACTACTTCTCTTCTCTCTCGTCTGACGTTTTATCTGTTGCCACATCTTCTGTGGCGGCCTCGGACAGCTGCGCAAGCGCTGCCCAACGAGGATCTACTACCTCGTGGTGGTGCTCAGGTTCATCGTTGAGGCTGACTCCGCATTCATTGCAGAGGCCCAAACAATTATCCCGGCATACCGGCTGGAACGGTAGGGCTGTGCCCACTGCGTTCCGCAATACCGGATCGATGTCAATATAGTCACCGACAACCCAATACTGATCTACATCATCATCTTCTTCGAATTCATCGCTCTCTTCATAGTAGAAGAGTTCCTGAATATCAGCCCCGTAGTTGAACCCGATAGGCGCAAGGCACCGTCCACATTCGCCAGCGATTTCCACCGTGGCAATGCCGGATACCAAAATGCCCTCGTGCACAGCTTCGAGGCGAAGATCTAAGGAAATCTCAGATCCTCCACGAATACCAATGAGTGCGTTACCCACATCAGCGGGTGCCGGAACTTGTTCGTTAAGAGCCTTCATGGAACCTGGCGCTCGGCCAAGGTCCATGGCTGATATAACCAATGGCGAGTTGCGATCGAGTGCGCCATGTGACGATCGATCAGAACGCTTATCGCTAATGATGACTCCTATAAAAACATAGTCCGACATTTCATCTTAGCTTGATTGAAGCTCAGTTCCCAAACCAGGAACGCTTCAAACGGCATAGAATCAATGTTGCACTAAACACACAATATCGCACCTTCCTCTCGCATCGAGACAAGAAGGGGCCCAATTCCGCGATTTTTGCTCGAATGAGCCCAGATCATCACACGATTTGAAATTTTTCTGCCATTTGGCCTGTCCACCAATTCCCGAAATAATCTCTTGCATAGAATGATTCATGAGTTTCTGAGGTTCATGAGAGGGATAAATGCGCGCGATTCCAGTTTTGGCCGGTGCAGCTAAATTTGCCAAGATGCGTTTGGACGCCCGCCAGCAGCGCGCTCATGTCCAGCGGCACGCTCGTCACCTATTCCATCAGCCCACCGGTGAGCAACGGTATCGAGTGGCACTGTACTTTGCCGATGCGATGGTCAATGCGTATCAGATCCGCCAGTGGTATGAGCCGTTGAAGCACCTGGCCGAGTCCGCTCCGGTCGTGGTGATTACCCGCAACGCCGGTACCGCGCTGGCCTTGTCTGATGAATGCCCGCTTCCCGTGTATCTTGCACCCACAATTGGCGATATCGAAGAATTAGTTGATTCCCAGAATCTCAACGTGGTGTTCTACATCAACCAGAACATCCGCAACTTCCAGATGCTCCGCTTCAACGAACCCAACCACGTGTTCATCTGCCATGGGGAGAGCGAAAAGGCCTATATGTGGTCTAACCAGCTCAAAGCCTATGACTATGTTTTCAGTGCAGGCCAGGCCGCTCGTGACCGGCTAGCGCTGAACTTGCGTAGCTATGATGTCGAGCAGCGAACCCGATTGGTTGGCCGGCCGCAGATTGATGCGGAATATCTGGCTCCCTATGCGCTGAATAGCGCGCTGCCCACGGTGCTCTATGCACCCACTTGGGAAGGGGACCGTCCGTCAATGAACTACGGATCGGTATCGAGCCACGGCGTGCAGGTCATCGATTCGTTGATCAATGACGGAGGCTTCAACGTCATTTTCCGCCCGCATCCTCGGTCCGGGGTCAACGTTGAACAATACGGCGCGGACGTTGCCAAGATCCGGGAAAAACTCAACTCGGCGAATTCAAGATCAACTGGACGGTTGCTCTTTGACGACACCGCGCATTGGGGATGGCAATGGCATAAGGCGGACGCCTGCATCACGGACATCTCGGCTGTAGCCTACGATTTCTTTGCTACCGGGAAACCCATATTCATCACCACGCCTGTGTCCTCGGAGGCTGTCGTGGCCGACTCCCCCGCATTGGAACAGCTACCGGGCCTAAGCTCAGTTCAAGCCGCGCACACTGCAGGTCTAGTCCGTGAAGCGCTGGAAACCAAGGATGCCGAGCGTGATGCCCTCATTGAGAAGTACTTCGGGGACATCACGCCCGGCGCGAGCATGACGCGGTTCCTGACGGAGTCGCTCGCCCTGCTCGACTCCTAGCCCAGGCGCGAACCGGTAGGCACTGGCTTTTTCACCAGAGTTTCGAATTGTTCTAGCGCCTGCAATTGGTAGCGTTCGGCATTAAACTCAAGCTCGGCCTTGTACCCGTTGAGATGACGCTCCATGCCTTCGGCCAATCCCTCGACGGAATTTTCGACAAGCAGTCCGAATCCTCCGGTCAAGACGCTGCGCGAACCGACGACGTCGGTGGAGACTGCCGGTAGGCCCAGCATCATCGCCTCAATCATTGCGAGTCCTTGTCCTTCATAGTCCGAGGAGAAGACGAAACAATCGGCAGATTTCAAGGTCGGGAACGGGTTGGCTAGCAGACCGGTGATAACTACTTGGCCGGATAAGCCAAGTTCGGTTATCTGCTCTTCGAGGCTCAGACGCAACGGTCCGTCGCCGATGAGCAGCAGGCGGGTATTTGCATGAGCGGCGTGCACCCGAGCGAATGCGTGCAGCAGCTTTGCCTGCCCCTTTTCGGGGGAAAGACGTGCCATATTCGCGAAGACCGTCAAACCCTCTCCGCTGAACTCGTGCACCGGTTCGGACAGTTCTGCCCAATCCGAAGGCTTGTTCAGATCCAGCAGGTTTTCCGAGACGGTGAATTTTGATTCGTCGATACCGAACCGTTCACCTAGTTGCCGTTGATTGATCTCCCCCACGCTGTCGGTCACCGAAACGAGGGCGTCATAGTGCCCGTAGGTGGCGAACAAGCCTGGCATGGTGCCGAAGCGCAGCAGCCATTCGCCCACCATATCGTTGTGAAGGTAGATGCTCGTGCTAGCTGCGTGGCTGTGGGCCGCGGCGAAGAGCGCGGCCCAGAACCGTGAATATCCTTCAAAATTGATGGCCATGTCAAAGCGAGCGGAGCCGAAGCTGCGGTTCATTTCCCGCGCCATGGTGCCCAGATGAATATTTTCAGCCTCCGCCGAGCTGAAACCGCGCTGCGCATGGAAAGAATCAGATACCCAGCGTTCCTCGGCGGACATCGCCGTGGCTCCTGCGCGCGGCAGCACCTTCACATGGCTGGGCAGCGAATTGAGGATTTCCATGGCAGCAGGGTCGGAACCCGTCGCGTTCATGTCCACTGCCACCGCGACGAGATACTTGTCGGGATCCAAGGAGCCAATCAGGTTCACGAAAGCAGTTGCGATTCCGTTGGGCTTGAATGGGCCCTGGTAGAAGAGGAGTTTGGTTCGAGTGTCGGCCTCTGGGGCGAGTACGTGCGCCTGATCTTCAAAGAAGAAGAATTCGATGACCCGTGCGCTCGCGTTTCCATCCTCCATCGGAGCGAACTCTGCAAGATTCTCCTCGAAATTTGGGTGCGCGATGCCTGCAGTGGCTTCCAGCGTCTGGCGCAGGCTGCTGACCAAATCGTCAATGTTGTCGCTAACTTCTCCGGGCCAGCTTTCGCGCTCGAAATACAGCCCGCGTTCGGCATCATAGGCTTCGAAGTCCGGGGTGTAGAAGAGTACGGGCTTTCGCGCCGGGAGAAAATCATAGAAAATCGATGAATAGTCTGTGATCAGCACGTCGACAACGGCTAGAAGTTCGTTGGTATCAATCGATGCCGGAACCACTGTGGCGTCCAATTGCGCGTCGCCAATGAGCTGTTCGGCGAAGCGGTGCGCGCGGAACAGCATCTGGTGGTCGCCGCGCGCCATTTTGGCTACGTCCGTCACCAACGAATCCACGTTATAGCTTCGGTCATTGAGCTGTCCGCGCCAGGTGGGGGCAAAGAGCACGACAGGTTCATGGTTCTGCGGATCAATCCCCAGCTCGGTGAGTATTTCTGCACGGCGCTGCGCGCTGAGGTTCACCATCGAGTCAACACGTGGGCTGCCGGTCAGTGCCACGGTAGCCGGGAACATCCCGTCCAGGTCGTGATCCTGCGACAGCGTCTTCAGCGTGTGCCGGTTCGGCACCATCAGGTGTGTGGTGTGCAGGAAGTTGCGCTGCACATTTCTATGTTCTCCAACGGCGCCCTTGACGAGCTTTCCCATGAATTTCAGCGGGGTGCCATGCCAGGTATTCAGGACTTGCTGCCCCTCGCGCCTTGAGTAATATGCCGGGAAGGTAGCGTTATTCACCAGGAATTTAGCGGTTCCCAGCACCCGGATATAAGCATCCGAGTGTTGCTTGATAATCGCTACATCCAGATCTTCCGAAAGCTGCGCAGGGACCTCGTTGTGGTCGTTGTAGACCCACGCGTAGCGGAACCCGTCGAAGCGTTCGTCTTGGCGCATGGCCTGGTAAATGGCCAGAGGGTGGCAATGCACGTTTTTTCCATGAGAAGACTCAAAAAGCACCAGCTTCTCATCCAGCGGAAGCTGTTCGCTCGCGTGAATGTATAAGGCGCCCCGGTGCCGCCCCACGCCCTTGAGTGCGGTTCCTAGACCTGCCACCGAAATCTCGGTGAAGAGCAGCATATTCTCAAAATAGCCGCAGGCAACTCGCGGCTCACCGCTCTTGGCTAGCGCTTGTCCTGCACGTGCCTGCCACGTCCGTTGGGTCGTAGAGGTGTGCCATAGCGCATCTCGATACGCTTCCGCGGCGTCATCCCACTGCCCGCGTTCTTCGGCCGCCTGTGCTAGGTCGATATGGTGGGCGGCGCGCGGCCCGGCTGCGGCCGGGACCTTCAGCGTTCCGTCGAGGTAGCCCCACGCGCTAGCCGCCCGAAGGTACACTCTTGCCGCTTGTTCATAATCGTTCATTCGGTGCAGGGCATGGGCATAACGGTAGAGCGCTACAGGTTCTTCCACACGGCTTTGCTCCGGCAACAATTCGACAAAGCTCGAGTAGGTATCCGCGGCACCGGCGGAATTGCCGACACGGGCGTAGACCCGGGCTTGGGCGTATGCCGATAATACCTGCTCCTCTACTGTCGTGGCGGTTGCCCGAGCTTCGCCGAAGTACTTGGCTGCCGCTTCGAGATTGAACAGTTTGCTGTTCACTTCGCCTGCGCGATAGTTGAGTCCTTGCCTCGTCCCCGGGCTGCTGGAGACGGCCAACGCTTCCCGGTAGGATTCCGAGGCTCGCACCCAGTCGTTTGCTCGTTCGTGCAACCGTCCGACACCTAGCGTCGATATTTGTTCGTCATTGCTGGTGAGCACGGCTTGGGCGTCGGCTCGTTGTGCGTTCTCGTATTCGCCTAGTTCCTCGTAGGCACGAGCTAGGCCATACCAGGCCTTGGAATACTCCGGATCCAAGGCCGTGGCCTGCTGGAAATAGTCTCGGGATATTTCGAACCGAGCCATGAATTGTGCCGCCTGGCCGGTGAGCAGCATCCACTTGGCTTCATGCTCGTGCACCGGGGCGTATGCCTGGCGTACTTCGAGCTCACGCCACCGCTGCCCGGTTTGAAGCAGATGATCTGCGAGGGAAGCGGAGCTCGAAGGCTCGGAGGGGAACCTGACGACGAGATTCTCTAATATTGACCCGGCAAGATCCTTCTTGCGGGCAGCAACCGCGCACTTGGCGTAACGGGTGTGCCACCGAATATTTTGCGGTTGTCCAGCGCAAGCCGCCGCGAACAGCTCCAGGGCGCGGTCGAACTTTTTCATCCGCTGCATGTTCATGGCAAGGGCTTGAATCCAGCCGAAGCGGTGGGGTTGGTGGGCAATGGCGGATTCCATATTAACCATGGCCAAGGAATACTTTTTCATCTTGAACTGACAGAATCCCAGCCGGAAACGAATTTCGTCGGATTTCAGGAGTTTCGTTGCCAGCGCCCGTTCATAGAATATTGCGGCAAGGCGGAATTTGCCGCGATGTTCGATACGTCGTCCAATTCCTAGGATGACGCGGGTACTAAATCTATTCACAATGTTCCTTAAAACCATCGGTCCGCGCTGGATCACGCAGGCTGTCCATCGGTGGCTCGCGAGCTACCTGATGATTCTTCCCTATTTACCCGGACAATCAGCTATATTTCAGCCGTGTTGGCCGCCCTTCGCAGTAAAGCCCGGCATCGATAGATCAATGCCGGGCTTTACTGACTAGCTATGAACTGCGTGGGAAGAAGCGTTCAACGACGCGCTGTGAGGCTGATCCGTCGTCGTGTGGCGCGAAACGGGCAATGAAGCTCTCACGGTCCACTCCCCCAATGTCCTTGCCATCCAGAGCTCGCTGCACCGTATCCCACAGCTCCGTTTCGGTCTCGACAATCGGGCCAGGCATTTCTTTCTGGTAATCCAGATAGAACCCGCGAAGGTTATCCCGATAATTTTCCAAGTCATAGGCGTAGAAAACGATCGGTCGACGCAGCAGGGAATAGTCGAAGAACACAGATGAATAGTCCGTGATCAGAACGTCTGCCGCCAGGTACAGCTCCTGGATGTCCGCGTAGCTCGAGACATCCATGATCCGCGTTTGGAGCTCTTCCGGAATGCTGATCGCGTTGGAGACGAGCACGTGCATGCGCAGCAGCAGCACGGTGTCCGCACCGAAGCGCCGGTCAAATTCCTCCAGATCCATGGGAAGTTCGAAGCGGAATCGACCGCGGCCCGTTCCTGCGTCATCTCGGAAGGTGGGCGCATAGAGGATGGTTTGCGCTCCCGGTGCAAGACCGAGCCCTTCACGAATCTTTGCCTCCCTGGCTGGTGCGTCGATGGACATGAGAATGTCGTTGCGCGGATAGCCAAGTTCGGCGGCGATCCCTGAGAATGAATACGCCGATTTCATGATCTCGGTGGTGTACTGCGACGGCGAGATGAGGTGGGACCACTGCTTGGTTGCATTGAGCACACGCTGGACATATCCCTCATCGCGGCCATGGATCTCCTCGATATCCAGGGCCATATGCTTCAGCGGCGTTCCGTGCCAGGTCTGCAAGAAGATGCCATCCTTGCGACGGCGCAGGTAGTGCGGGAAGCTCTGGTTGCTCACCCAGTATTTAGCCCTCGCCAAGTACCAGAAGTACTCGGGAGAGAGCCGTTTGATGGTGATCGTGTTGGAATCGGTGAAGCGATGAGCACCCGAATAGATCCAGACCTTTTTACGGGTATCGCCGCTGCGAACCAGTTCCTCATAGATGTACCGCGGAGAGTCGCCGTATTGCTTGCCCAGACCCGACTCGAAAACAATCAGGTTATCGTCGGCCGGCGTGCGCGACACCGCCTTGAACAGGGCGCGCATGACCGAGAAGTAGCGCTTGTCCTTCCGGAATCGGCGCATGAGCTTCTCGGGCAGTTCAGCCTTCCATCCGTCCTGTGCACGGCGGCGCAACGCGGCCTGCTCGATCTCAGCGGTAACGCGCTGGCTGTTACGTTGGTCCCGGTGGGTCATGAAGGCGTCTGCTCGCAGGACGTATTCGGCCTCCATGGCCTTGTCGCGGTCCATCGTCTGCGCAAGATCCTGCAGGAGGGTAGCGCTGTCAAACGCGATACGCCCCGGCAGCTCGGCATCCAGGTCAAGATGCGAGCCTTGCCTGCCCAGGAAGCGCGCACGGTCGAATTGGAAGTAGTGCACCGGTTTGTGCAGGAAGCTGAAGTCGAAAGCCACCGAGGAGTAATCGGTAACCATCACCGCAGCAGTTTTGATCAGTTCCTGGACATCGACTTCGCCCTGAACGATCAGTCGCGCGGGAGTATCCTTGAAATGCTCGCGGAAGTGCTGCATATTCGGGTGCAGGCTGAAGACAACCTCCAGCGAATGCTCGGCAGCCAATGCCGCGAGTTCCGGAGACGAGAGCAGATCCTTCCACTGCTGCAAGTACTCTGATTCGAGGAATGCTTCCTCGTTCTGCAGCCAATCCCGCCAGGTGGGAATGATCAGCAGCATGTTCTGGTTGGTTGGAATATCTTCGGCAAGCAGGGAGTCGAACCTCGACAGGCCCGTGACTTTGACATCTTCCGCGGAATACAGGAAGTCCGAGACGATGTACTGCTTTTCGCGCTCGGAGGACACCATGAACAAGTCCGTGGTGAAGCCCGGGGAGTTCTTTCCGTAGTTGGGCACCATCCATTTGGTGCCCATGACACCGTGCTGGAGGAAGACTCGGGTCGCGCGGGTTCGGGACGAGAAGCTTTGGTGACGGGTGGGGTACAGATAGTCCGCATGGTGGGTGCCGACAAATCGGGATGCTCTAATGGCCAACTCGAAGTGCTCTTTGCTGCCATGGAACACTACATGATCCATCGAGTCGAAGTTGCGCAGATCCGGGGCATTCTCGTCAATGACATAGTAGGCATCGATGTCCTTGCGCTCGGCACGCAAATAGCGGAACAGATGAAGCCCATTGTCTTGAGCTTTGTAGGACAGCTCTCCGACAATCCAGATGGGCTTGCGCCCGGCCTCAAGAATCGGGAAATGCCGCGCCTTTGAATCGGCCAGGACCGCGAAGGCCTCCTTGTCGAAGACTTCTAGAGTCAAGGACGTGGATTTGGCCTTGAAGGTGAAGTACGGCGAGATTGCCAGCGTCTGGTTCCCCACCTGTACTGCACCGGCACGGGTGGTTGAACGGACCACGAACGGGGTTCTGGTGACACGGATGCGACGTGGTTCGTCGCTTCCCACGGAGGTGACCATCAAGTAGACATCGTAGTTGTCACCCCGGTCGATCAAAGACCAGTCTTCTTTGGAGAAGTCCAGAGAAGTCTGCCAAGAGTACGTAGCCTTGCCAAACCGGCGGTCCGCAAGAGCATCGTCCAATGCCAATTCCACGGGCGACTCGAAAACCAGTTGGGAGCGGCGCCCGACAATGCTCAAGTGCGCCCCGGTCAGCCGATCGGTTTGCGTGTCAAGAATCCCGGCAAGGCTGAAAACTCCCTCATGGACTTGCGTCTTGTCGGTTCGAATCCGGTAGGAGTGCGAAACATCGCGGTTCAACCCGATGGAAACCTCGGCGCGTTTGTTCACGTAGACGCCGGCGCTGCGTTCTCCCGCATGGAAGTGAGCGGCACTGCGCAGTTCGGTCTTTTCGAACCTTCCCATAATGCGGTGCGCGATCACCGGTCCGTCGAG
Source organism: Arthrobacter sp. MYb221 (assembly GCF_002979835.1). Taxonomy (NCBI): domain Bacteria; kingdom Bacillati; phylum Actinomycetota; class Actinomycetes; order Micrococcales; family Micrococcaceae; genus Arthrobacter; species Arthrobacter sp. MYb221. The sequence continues at coordinate 426,235 of NZ_PCPW01000001.1, forward strand.
GACCAACGCTTCCTCGGCGAGAAGATCCTTGACTTCCTTGCGGCGCAACAACTCGCCATTGGGTTCTAGCTGTACCCAGGCGATCCCGGTTGGCAAATCTTCAAAGAGGCAGTTGAAGCTGAATGCCAAGCGTACGGTGCCCGCGGGAAGACCCTCGTCGTCCACTGCGGACTCTTCGGATACCGCAACGTCGTCATCATCCGGGACGGTGTTCCCCGCCTCTGCAGCTTTCTGGGCGCGGTAGTCTTCCCATGCATCAAGCAGTGCTGCTAGCTCGATCTTTGCTTTGGCAGTGATCCGTCCGGTATCTGCGTGCTCCTCGTTATCCGTGGGCGTGCTGAACACGAGGGTCCGGCCATGCAGCACCGAGACGCCGGAGGGAGCGTAGTCCAGGCCCGCGTCCACGAGCAGGGCACCGTCGCGTGATTCCAGGCCTAGCGCGTGATGACCAGCGTAGTAGCGGAATGACTTCCTTTTCAGTCGCTGGCCGCGGACATCGCTGACGAGCGACTGGACCAGCGTTTGTGCGGAAAGCTTCTTAAGAACCACTGACGATATTCCTTAAAATTGTGCGTCACTAACTTTCAGATGCTGGCGTTGCGGCCAGAACCTATTTTTCGAATGAAGAACGATACGGATACAGGACTTCGAGCAACTGCTTCACCACGCGCGCTCGCTGCCGGATGTCTGTTGGCTGCCGGACTTCATTCAGGCAGAACATTTGCGGCGGTTTACGCCGGGCTAGCCGAAGCGCCTGCACTGAAAGACTAGGGCTGCCTATATCTAAGTAAGCGTAGTCGAATTCTGCAGGGTATCCGTGACCGGTCCGGGCAGCTAGCTGATGCGCAAGCGACGACGGCAGAGAAATATCGGCGGGGTTTCGAAATTTGTTCATTGCCGTCGCGGCCAGCTCTTCTTCAAATATTTCATGGGCTAGCCGGTGAACGCTGAGTCGCTGGGGGTGCGCGATGTGCTTAAATTTACGCGAGGTAGTGCGTCCGTAGGACGAAACTACGAGCTCGCGATTATTTGCCGCAGCCACGTTGACTGGAAGTTCTGCCTCTGCGGCATCCGCAAAGTGCCCTTGAGCCAGGGAGAACTTCGCTTGCCCAGTCGGTCCGAAGAAGGTGTGGGGCGAAAGCGGTTGCCCGAAGAAGACATCATCATTGACGTAAATAAAATGTTCGCTGAGGCCCGAGATGAACGATAACCGCGATTCGATGGCATGAGAGTTGAACGTTGGCAGGCAATGTGGGTCGAAGATCTCTGCGTGGTCAACCACTGTGAGTTTTGGGTGCTCAGCTACAAGCCACTCGGGCACTTGAGCAGCAGTAACCAGATATATGTTGTTGACCCAGGGAAGATGCATTTCCAGCGAACGCAGCGAATACCGGAGCTCATCATGAGAAACGAATCGCCCTAAGTCCGCCGCACTTGATTCGAGTTCGCCCTGTTCCTCCAACAGTGCCTGCCGATACTCGGTCCGCCAAGTCGGGTCGTCGGCATCTACCCAGGTGTAGACCACATCGATGGGGCCGACAAAGTCCAAGGCATCGTGCGTTGGTTCTATTTCTCCCGGAAATACATTCCATCTCGCTCCGGTGCCTTGGGAACGAGAATCGAGCCGCGAGAGACCCACTGCCCAAGAGCTGGAAGCTGCGTATGAACCAAGCTCCGTGATGGGGTAGCAGAACATTCCAGCCAGTTGGAGCTCTGCTTCCAACACGCGCCAAGAGTCTTGGTTCGTGACGTAGCTAGTGGAATTTTGATCCCAAGAGTAGTTTATGCCCAGCCGATCGGCGACGGCCCTTACTGCATCTTCATTCTCAGAACGCACGTTGGATATAGAAGCCAATGGCGGTAAATCCCCGGATTGCTGGGAAGCTAGGATCTTGCGCAGCAGTGCCGACGGCAGGATCCTGCCTAGTCTGCCACGCCATCCAGCGAATTCCACGACTCTCCCGATTCTTGGTCAACTTAATAGTCCGTACCCATTCTATGGATTGCTGGGTCCGCAGCGGCGAGAACATCCGGGCGTAATCGCCTAGTATTCCCTGATAGTTTTATCCAAGTCTGCCCCGTAGAAGTCCAAGCGTTCGAACTGCTCCATGAACATTTGTCGTGGGTTTCGCAAAACTTATGGCCGGGTCTGTGGCATAAACCCGACCCGAAAAACTCGTCGTACGGGTTCTATTCAAATCACGACGTGACTTTCAGCCCGCCTCGTGCCGGTGAGCGAAGCAGTCAAGGAAATATTCGGAATGCGGAGCAGCCAAGCAGTTCCGGACTTTCTGCGGATACAAGCCGAGTCATTAGGAATGCTCTGTGACTAATCGATGTAGCCGGTTGCCAAGCGACAGCATTCCGGGCAATCAATCGCTTCTTGGGGCATCTTCCTCGGGGAGAAAACCACTCACTCCGACTAGCTCAGTTCCTTAACGATTTGGCTCAACGAGTCCAAGGTATTTTTCAATGATTCAACATGCCGCTCATCGAATTCGCTCAATACGCGTTTCATCTCGGTAGTCGAGATCCCGGCGGTGCGCGGCAAGTAGACTACTTCTACTTCGTCGCCCAGGTCATCAAATTTGCCCTTCCAGTCTTCGCCGATGCCAAAGACCTTCGCATCATATTTTTTGATGTCCAAACGCTTCTGCTCCCAGTTCTCTTCCGGGATCGCCAAATCAACATACTTGATGGCTTGGACGATTTCTAGACGCTGCGCAAACGGAACAACGGGCTTCTTGCCCTTGATCGCATTGAATTCATCAGTTGATACGCCGACGACGAGTCGGTCACCTTTTTCCTTCAGGCGCTTGAGAATATTCAGGTGTCCAATATGGAACAAGTCGAAGGTTCCGTAAGTGAGAACTGTTTTAGTCATGTTTACCTCCGCGCCATTTAGCTGGTGCATAGTTATAGTGGCGAGCTATGTCGCTCGCCATAAGTTTTAAAGTACTGGTGGTCTTCCCGCCATAGTCATTCTAAGCACGGTTGACCATCTAAGCTTAGGCCGAGCTTCTCGATGCCAGGGGCTTCCACGCCAGCCAGCGCGCCAACCAGCCACATATTGACTGACTGCAGAACGATTTTTCCTCATCCTGAGGCACTCAACCAAGAGCCATGAAGTTGGATAGATCCAGCACAAGGGAGCCGGCAGATTTCGACGTGCCAGCCATACCCTGTTTCGTGCGTTGAGCCGGTAAAACTCGTCGTGGCGACGCGGGTCAACCACTGGATGGCCGATCCTCATGTCTCCGGCATACCAAACATAGTGTCCGGTGTCCCAGATGCGCCAAGCTAGTTCGATTCCCTCATGTGCGTACCAGAAACCGGCGGCCCAGCCCCCAGTTTGGTCAAATAGCGCGCGAGGGCTGACCAAGCAGGTCTCCCCCACGTGGAAAACCTTGCTTGGTTCTTCTGCCGTGCGCTTATTCAAGCGAGGGATCCAACGGGTGGGATCATTCTCGAAAGATTTCGGATCGGTAATACGCGGCTGCAGCAATCCCATCTTCGGATAGCTCTTGAAGCGCTCAACTGAGGTAATCAAAAAGTCATCGTCAAGGAACCAAGAGTCATCATCGAGAAAGCAGAGAAATTCGCCTTCAACTAGACTCACACCGGCATTGCGGCCCGCAGGAATTCCAAGGTTCTCCGGAAGGAAATGCGTCTTTATGGATGAAGGGATATCAACAGGGTCCCAACCATTGCCAACGACCACGGCGTCAATCTGTACTGACTCCTGGGCAAGTAGGGAGTCCAAAGCACGCCGCAACTCTGCGGGGCGATTTCCCATTGTCAGCACTACGACACCGACGCGAGGTAATTCTTTTTCAGACATCTTCTTCCTCCCTTCGAACTAACTAGCTTTAAGCCGTGTGGACGCCATGTTCGCGATGAAATGACCAACATTAACCAAGACGGTTGCTGGCAATAGAATCCAAATCATCCACTTTTCGGCAATTCCAGGAACTCCTGCCAGAGCGGAGATGATTGAACAAGCCAAAATTACCAAGCTGAGTTCCACCGCGTGAAGCATCCGGTGGAAGGGCAAGAAGCGGGCCAGCGAACGCAAGCGACCTACGATGGATGTCACTGGAATTGAACGCGCATCCGCGGTATCTGGAAGTTTCGCCAGTCCAGCCATGCTCCGTGCAGCATGCACCATCAAGGACTGGGACCTGTTTAATACAAGCAACACAGCTAGGCACCCAGCCATGAACAGTGTTGGCCAGGCTTGGACTGAGCTTGCTCCGCCTGCCGATAGTTCCAGGAAAACGCGATATCCCAAGGCAATAGGTATTAGGGCTTCGGTCGTATGGTGACCGACCATGTCGATAAAAATGCCACGTGGTGACTGCGTACCACGCCACCGAGCGACTTCCCCGTCCGAACAATCAAAGTAAAGCTGGACTTGCGACAGTACCACCGCGAGAATGGGGCCCCAGATCCCCGGGATCAGCAATGCCAGGGACATGCACCAACCGGCAAGAATCATCAACCCGGTAACACCATTGGCCGAGATACGGGTGCGGACCAACACTGCGGTGAGATAAATCGAGATATGGCGCAGGTACAGCTCAGCTGTCCAGTGTTCCGCGTTCTTGCGCGCGCGGACTTCAGGGGGTTGGCAAACGGCCCGCAGCTCTTCTAGCGTGGGCCGAGTCGGGCGCTCGGCAATCATTTGATTCGCCCTTTGTCGAGAGTACTTCCTGCTCCCACTGCACGGCCCTTGATATAACCGGCGGCCCATGGAAGGTGTATGGCCGGGAAGGTGGCCGCGGTAAGCAGCTTTTCCTTGAGGCCTTCTCCCTTGGCACGAAAGCCGGCGAGCAAGGTGCACACGCCGTAGAGAACCGGAATTGCTTTACTGAGCGTCAGCAGGATATTGACTGGCTTCGGAAGTCTTTCACCAGCCATCGGCTGAATTACTGTTGAAGCTATTCCCGCGCCAATCCCGGCAAGGAGCAATGGAGGAAGGTCATGGCGCAACGACTTGCCCTCTGGGAAACGACGAGCAATTTCCCCGCGCCAAGTTCCGGAGGCAAATGACTGCTTAATCAGGGAAGGGAAGTTGTCCCGCGGGTAGTAGCCAACTTTAAGTTCCGGATCAAACCAGACCTTATGCCCAGCCTGCCGAATTCGCAGGCATAGCTCCCAGTCTTGAGCACGCCACATGTTTTCGTCGAAATAGCCCACTTCTTCAAAAACTTCGCGACGGAAGATACCTAGGTATGCTGACTCCGCTTCGCCCTCGGGTGCGCCCGAATGGTAAGCAGGTCCGCCAAAACCGAACTTCGAGTGATAAGCCGCGGCAACGGCCCGTTGGAGTACAGTGCGGCCACGGGCGTCCATAAGGCCACCCACGTCGTGTGCGCCTACTCGATTCAAAGTCTCAATGCCCTGCTTCGTGTACGAAGCGGGCAGTTCGCTATGCGCATCGACGCGAATAACAATCGGATTCGTCGAGTTGCGGATGGCGAGATTCAGCGCAATCGGGGTTCGCCCTTGCGGGTTGTCTACCAAGGTGATGCGAGAGTCTTGAGCCGCGAGGCGCTGTGCGACATGATTCGTCTCATCCGTGCTTGGACCCAATGCAAGCACCAGCTCCTTGTCACCGTCGTAGTCCTGAGCCAAGATCGATTCAACTGCTTCTTGAAGGTAGTTGGCTTCGTTCAGCACAGGCATTACGTAGGCAACGCCAGGATATTCAGTCATCCGTCCCTTTATTTCTTCTTCAGGTGTGCTTGATAGGCCTTGATCACGGAGTCAGGGTCGCCATCCATTTTCTGGACGCCCTTTTCAATCCAGATGCAACGGTTGCAGGTTTCCTTGATGGAATTCATGGAGTGGGACACGTTGAAGATCGTTCCCGCGTTCTCACGGATTTCGCGGATCTTCGCTTCACTGCGTTTTTTGAACTTCGCGTCACCGACCGCCAAGGCCTCGTCGATAATCAAGATGTCGTGCTGCTTCGACGCCGCTATTGCAAATTTAAGGCGCGCGCTCATGCCGGAAGAGTAAGTTCGCATGGGCAAATCGATAAATTCTTCAAGTTCGGCAAACTTGATGATATCTTCGCGCATCTTCTCGACTTCTTGACGGTTGTAGCCAAGGGCGAGTCCACCAAGAGTAATATTCTTATCTCCCGAGAGTCCAGGGATAAGGGCAGCGCCGACGCCCAAAAGGCTCGGGCGCGATCTTGCAAACACGCTTCCGGAAGCAGGAGGAGTCAAGCCCGTTATGGCCTTGAGCAACGTCGACTTACCTGAACCATTTGATCCGATAACTCCGATTGACTCATTCTCATAAGCTACGAAGGAGATCCCTTTCAGGGCATGAACCGTACGGACACCGCGCATATTTGACTGGAGCAACCGACGAGCGCCAGAAGCTCCCACCGCTTTGCCACTTGAGTACACCTGGTACTTCACGTGGAGGTTATCCACCATGACTACAGGTTGGCGGCTGGAATCAATACTGAGATTCGAGCTCGTGACGTCTTCCGCGCCCACCACATCAATAAATGACGTGTCGTCTGAAAAAATCCGTTCTGGCTCATATTCCGGGTGTAATTCAGGATTGATGAGGTCATCAAAATTAATCCGCACGGCCGTAACGCTCCTCAGCTTTCCAGAAGTAAACAAGCCCGACCACCAAAGTTGCTAATGCCCAAAGACCAACAACAAACCAAGCACGCGGATCATAAGGACTATTATCCATAATCATTGCTCGTGCAATGCTCAGGGTCTGGTACAGCGGGTGATAGTCAAAGATCGCGACCATCCATGGCCATTGGTTCAGGATTCGATCAACACTGAACAACACGCCTGATGTATAGAACAGGACTCGTCCGATCAGCGGCAGAATGTTCGTAAAGTCTCGGATATGAACGGTAATACGCGCACAGATAAGGGCCACACCCATGTTAAACACGCTGAATATAAGCACGAGAGGAATGATCACGAACCAGGTCCATTTCGGAGCTGTGCCCAATATGAGCGCGTAAACGAACATTACGCCTAGCATTGGCGCCAAAGTTAGAAGATTTTGAGTAACTTGCGCTACCGGGAGCGAAAGCCGTGGGAATGCTAACGACTGCACAAGTGCCGTATTTCCTGTAATCGACTTTGCACCGCCATTCATCGAAGTCGTAAAGAATTCGAAAAGGAACACACCGATGACTACGAAGATCGGGAAATCCGCCGGCTTACTCTCACCCTGCAGGACGCCGAAAATGAACCCATACATCAAGGCATTGAAGGTTGGCTTAAGTACCACCCAAATCATCCCAAGACGGTTGCGTTCGTTCTGCGATTGTACGCGGGCCTTGGCAAGTTCATAAATGAATTCGCGACGACTCCAAGTCTGCTTCAGGTAATTAGCCAATGACGGCCTTGCCCCTACTCGGTGCAAGCCGTACTTCTCGGCCTCCTCCGCAACTGTCATGTGCAAAATGTCCTCTTGTCGAATGCTAACTACTACTTGAATTCGTAAGCACAGATGATCAAAGTCTAGTTTACGAGTGGTGGTTACACGTGATTTCGCGCTGCGTACGCGAGTGCAATTGCTCCCACTCGTGCTTGGGCAGGTCTACTCTGGCGGGTATTCAGCCAAATAATTTGCCATCGTATCGGTTTGCAGTGCCTCAGAAATTTGAGCGACTGCAAGTTCGCTGACAAGTTCGATTGACTGCCCATCGGCACTAGTGGAACTACCTGCAGTCGGCATCGTGAACATCTCCAGGTTTTCGGTGTCCACGTTTTTGAGCTGCATGCCCAAACCAACTAGTGTCGCCGCATCGAATTGTGAGTCGAAGGTGAGGTAAGGCGAAACTTTATCTACAATATCGTAGAGCTTCACCGGATTGGTGAGCGTATCGTTGGACAGCATCTGGTTCACAGCCGCAACGAGGAATGTCCGTTGATTCTTGACGCGCTGGTAATCACCGTCGCTGAATGACTTTCGTTCACGTACGAAACGCAAGGCACGATCCCCTTCAAGAGTGACCTCGCCTGCAGGATAGAAGTAGTCCGTGTCATTCGCGGTGAAGGGTATTTCATTGGAGACCGTAACGCCGCCCAGGGCCGTGGAAAGCTCTCGGAAGCCCTCAAAATCTATCATCGCCACGTGATCAACTTTCGTGTCGAATAGACCTTCCACGGTTTGCATCAGTAACGGTACCCCTCCAAGCGACACCGCAGCGTTGAGCTTGTTCTGGCCATATCCTGGGATATCTACCCACATATCTCTGACCAAAGACATGATGTAAATTTGCTCTCGGTTTTCTGGAATATGCACCAGCATCATGGAGTCACTGCGTTGATTCACCGCGCCGTCTAGCGCCGCTGCGTCCGATTGCTCATCATCAGCATGATCTACTCCTAGCATCAAGATATTCATGGAGCCATCGTCGGGATCTTTGACAGGTCTCGAACTCTGCTGCTCATCGCTGTAGTCGATGGACAAGGTATTGGTTTTCGAATTGAACTGATGTTGAAGACTAAATAGGTAGAACCCTGCACTCAAGGCTGCAACGACTACGACCGCAACGACGGATAATAAAACGCCGCGCAGGCGGCGCTTCCGCCGTCGCTCCACACCGTAGCGCGCGCTACGAGACGTAAAGCTTTCACTTGTGTTTTGGGTATTCATTCCTGCAGCTTCTCAAAGAAAATCTAGGGTATGCCCATGTGGCAAGTTCAATGCTCGCTACAGGGGCAAAGAAAAAGACTACTCAAGATAAATGTGATTATCCTGAGTAGTCCCTTATGATTAGTCTTCGAGGTTTGCGACAAACGTCCTTAGCCACGTCTTCATGCCCGCGCCTAGTTCCTCGTTTTCAACGGCCAAAGTCACGTTTGCCTGGAGATAGCTCAGCTTGTCACCAGTGTCATAACGTCGGCCGCGGAAAACTACGGCATGCACTCCGGCTCCTTCATCGCTGCCCACAGCAAGCTCCTGAAGAGCATCCGTCAACTGAATTTCACCGCCGCGCCCCGGAGCCGTGTGCTCAAGCACTTCGAAAACTCTGGGGTGCAGCAGGTACCGGCCAATGATTGCCAGATTGCTTGGGGCTTCCTCCAAGCTCGGCTTCTCAACCAGGGCGTTCACTTTCACATAGTCTTCGCCCTCGACGACAGAAACGTCCGCACAGCCGTAGGCGCTAATCTGTTCAGGCTCGACCTCCATGAGCGCGATCACCGATCCACCGGTCTTCTGCTGGGTTTCTACCATGAGTGAAAGAAGTTCATCGCGTGAATCAATTAAGTCGTCCCCCAGCAAAACCGCGAAGGGTTCCTGCCCTACGTGCTGCTTTGCGCATAGGACCGCATGCCCAAGGCCTCGCGGGTCGCGTTGGCGAACGTAGTGAATATCGCCAAGTTCCGTTGCTTCCTGAACCGAACGCAACTTCTTTACGTCGCCTTTGGCTTCCAAGGATGCCTCCAAGGAAGGAACCCGATCGAAGTGATCTTCGAGAGCACGCTTGCTACGTCCGGTAATCATCAGCACATCATTCAGTCCCGCGTTCACGGCTTCGGCAACGACATACTGGATTGCAGGCTTATCAACTACGGGAAGCATCTCTTTAGGCATTGCCTTCGTTGCTGGCAAAAACCGAGTTCCCAGCCCGGCAGCTGGAATGACTGCCTTGGTAATTTTTGGAGTCAACGCCATTTTGATAATCCCTACTGTTCTCAAAAGGTAATTTAAATCTGATGAAGTAAGCAATCTTCATCTCTCGAGCAATGTTTCTAGCTCTTCTTCGACAATCGCTTGATAACCGCGCGTGGAAAGTATTCATTGACATCGCCACCGAGTGCCTGCACTTCTTTGAGCAGTGACGAAGACAAATGAGTAAATCTCGTGTCCGCCTGCAAGAAGACGGTTTCCACGCCGGTGAGGTGGCGGTTCATGGTGGCCATGGGGATCTCATAGGCATAATCCACGGTGCTGCGCAGCCCCTTGACAATGGCTTCGGCGCCCTGCTCCTTGCAGAAATCCGCGAGGAGCCCTTGGCCCATGGGCATTGCGGAAACTCCGCGAAGACCTCCTACTGTCTCTTCGACAATGGCTACTCGTTCTTCTTCGCTAAAACGATACTTCTTGGAGTAGTTCGTCGACACAGCAACGATTACCTCGTCAAAGAGGCTCGCCGCACGGGCAATGATCTCAACATGGCCATTGTGAATGGGATCAAAAGATCCTGGGCATACAGCTCTGCGCATATATTGAATCTATCAACAAACCGCTGATAGCGCGTGATTTTGAAGGGGCTGTCACGTAACGATTCATGCGTGTTACCTAACGCCAAAATCCTGATACGAAGCATAATTGACCTATGACCTACGAATCCACGCCATGGCGGCGTACCGCACACAGTGCAAACCTGATGGGACCAACGGGAGAACCCGGGGTCACAATCTTCGAGGAGATTACCGGTCTGGCAAATAAACACCAGGCAATAAATTTAGGTCAAGGATTCCCCGACACCGAAGGCCCTCAAGAAATTCGCGAATTGGCAGTCAAAGCCATACATGACGGAGCCAATCAGTACGCTCCAGGCAGCGGTATTCCTGCGTTGCGGCAGTCTATCGCGGCGCACCAGAATCGTTTTTATGGTTTGAAAATTGATCCGGATACACAGGTGGTAGTCTCCACCGGCGCCACGGAAGCTATCGCGGCGACAATTTTGGCATTTGTCGAGGCTGGTGACGAGGTAGTCACTTTTGAGCCTTACTACGACTCCTATGCAGCCATGATTGGGTTGGCAAATGCTGCGCACAAGGTGGTGAAACTGCGAGCACCATCATTCGCGCCAGATCTGGTTGAACTTCGGGCTGCCGTCACCGACAAGACACGATTAATCATTGTCAATAATCCGCATAATCCCACGGGCACGGTTTTCGACGAAAACGTCTTGAATGAAATCATTGCCCTCGCGCATAAGCATGATTGCATCATTATGGCGGATGAAGTCTATGAACACCTCACCTTCAATTCGCCGCATATCCCCGTCGCCTCTCTTGCTGGCGGTTTTGAACGCACGGTCACGATTTCCTCTGCCGGCAAATCGTTTTCCTTCACCGGATGGAAAGTTGGGTGGGCGTCTGGGCCTCGGGAACTCATTACCGCAGTACGAACAGTGAAACAGTTCCTTTCGTATTCCTCTGGACCAGCTTTCCAGCCAGCCGTCGCTGAGGCTCTGGCGCTTCCGGATTCATTCTTCAACAACTTTTCTGCCGATCTCGGTGCGCGAGGTGCACAACTTGCGGACGGGCTAGAAAAGGTGGGGATCCCGGTGATGCGCCCTAAAGGCACCTATTTCTTGGTCGCCGATCTCAAGGGACAGGGTGCAGAAAGCGCCGTGGACGTGGCGAAGCTAATGCCCGAACGAATCGGTGTGGCCGCAATACCGCTATCGGTTTTTGCGCACCAAGAAAATCAGTCGGATTATGCTTCTTTACTGCGTTTTGCCTTCTGCAAAAAACCCGAAGTCATTACACGCGCAGTAGAACTGCTGCAGAACCTACCCGGAGAGCTCGCTAAATGAGCAATAGACCCATCAAACGCTGGCTCGGTGGTGTTCAGGCTCATGCGACCATTTATGACGATGATCTAGTTCCCGGTGCCAAGATTCTCGCCATTGGTGGCGCCGAGCAGTCACATGTAAATTTGGCTGATCCGGAACAGATTTTCTATGAATACTTGGCTCGGATTGCCAATCATTTGAGCGTGTTGCGCCCCGAGCCAGAACCGTTAAAGTTCCTCCATCTGGGTGCCGGAGCGCTGACCTTAGCCCGTTGGGGCGCCCAACGCTATCCAAATAGCACGCACGTTGCTGTTGATATCGAACGCGAACTGCTCGACTTCGTACAGTCGCACCTTCCCTTGCCAAAAGAATGCGATTTACGGGCCATTGTGGCCGATGCCCGTGCGGTGCTTTACGAAGAACTGGCAGGTGAGCTCTATGACGTCATTGTCGTCGATATTTTTAGCGGACCAGAGGCACCGGCGCATCTGACCACGGCAGCGTACTATGCAGAACTTGCGAACTCGCTGGTTGCGGATGGACTGCTCTTCGTGAATATCGGAGATGACCCGCCCTTGGCCTTCACCGATCGCCAGGTGGCGGCCGCGCAAACTGTTTTCGAACACGTACTGCTCAGCTCAACTCCAGAAATGTTTACCCGGCGATTCCCCGGAAACCTCATCCTTACCGCGTCGAAAGCCAGGATCGACGAGCCGGCTATAGAGGCTTGCCAAGCTGCAGGTCCCTATCCGTCAGAGATCAAACATTCTCTAGCCTTGGACCGGTTCGGCAAACCATAGGTGCGTCTCTCCGTATTTCTTATCCGCGATCTTCTCAAGGCTCGACGGCCATTGCGGTTCAGGAGAACGGCTGGAACGTTCAACAATAAGGGTCGCGTCCTCGGAAAGAACCTTGGAGACTTTCTTCAAGGTCGCCGAGAGCTCCTGCTCTGTCAACGGGTACGGCGGATCCATGAAGACCAGGTCAAATGTCTTGCGGGGCAGGGAAGTTTCTTCGTCGAAGAAACCTGCGAGTATAGAATCCACCTTGCCTCGTTGGACCGAAGCAATCTTGTTCTTCAAGGCCTCATTGATTTTTGCGGCATTCTGCTGGCACACGCTTACAGCTTTTGGTGCCAGTTCCACCAGCAGCACCTGACGCGCGCCACGGCTGGCGGTTTCTAGCCCGAGAGCGCCGGAACCGGCAAAAAGGTCCAGCACTCGCGCCGAAGAAATGACGTTCCAGCTTTCCAGCCGGGAGAACAAAGCCTCCTTGACCCTGTCGGTGGTGGGCCTCGTGGCATCTCCAGGAACCGACTTCAAGGTAGTGCCACCGGCTATGCCGGAGATAATACGGCTCATGTGATGCTGCCACTTTCGAAAGATAGATATTAGTTTTTATTCAAGAATTCGCTGGTGGACTGATCGATCCACGATCCTACAACCGAGGCGAGCTGTGAGTGCTCGGTAGCCCAATTCCCGGATCGCATGAGCAGTTGAACGTCGTCACGGGCCGATTCGATCAAGCCACGATCTTTGATGATACTCAATTCACGCAGTGTTGACCGGCTACCGGACTGTTGAACGCCAAGGATATTTCCTTCCTTGCGTTCGGCAAGGTCCGCTTCGGCTAATTCGAATCCATCCAAAGTCGATTCAATGGTGCGCAGCCTATTCACCGACTGGTGATCGGCATCCAACCAGGTAGTCAGCAGGCAGGTACCCGGCAATCCTCCACGGCCGACACGACCGCGCAGCTGGTGGAGTTGTGAGATCCCGAATCTTTCGGCATCCATGATCACCATCAAGGTTGCGTTGTGCACGTCCACACCGACTTCAATCACCGTGGTGGATACCAGGACATCTATCTGCCCGGCTGCAAATTCATCCATGATCTCTTGCTTTTCATAGGAGTCAAGCTGCGAATGCAAAGCTTCCAGACGAACGTCCGTGAACGAAGGCATAGAGGATAGAAGCTCAAACATTGCTTCAACGCTCATGGTTTGGTTGGCCCCGTCTTCGGCGGTGGCTACCAAGATTCCTTGCTCCGCTGCCGTTTCTGAAATTCTCGGACAGACCACATACACCTGATGCCCTTTGGTGACTTCTTCTCGTATCCGTGAGAACAGCCGGTCCCGGTATCCGGTGAGCTGCATGGGAACGATATGCGTGGAGATGGGGGCGCGACCGGCAGGAAGCTTCCTGATGGTGGAGGTGTCCAAGTCGCCGAAGACAGTCATCGCCACCGTCCGTGGAATGGGCGTAGCGGTCATGACAAGGGTGTGAGGTACTGCGTCTTCACCCTTGGCCCGCAACGCATCACGCTGTTCGACACCGAATCGATGCTGTTCATCGATGACGACTAGGCCGAGCTCGGCAAATCGCACGTGTTCGCCGAGCAGTGCGTGCGTGCCGATGATCAGTCCGGTCTCCCCGCTGGCAATGCCTAACAAGGCTTCCCGGCGTTGAGCCGTTTTGGCGGAACCGGTCAGCAGCGCTACCCCAGTTCCCTCGCCCTCACCGAAGAGGCCTGGTTCGGCTAGGTCCCCCAGCATCTTCTTAATCGAGGAAAAATGCTGCGCGGCGAGGACCTCCGTCGGTGCCAACAGCGCCGCTTGTCCCCCGGCGTCAATGACTTGCAAGATTGCACGGAGGGCAACGACGGTTTTACCCGAACCAACTTCGCCTTGCAGCAATCGGTGCATGGGATGCGCTCTAGCTAGGTCGGCGGTGATCGCAGCCCCGACCTCTAGCTGATCGTCAGTGAGTTCGAAGGGCAATCTTGATTCGAATTTATCGGCGAGCCCGTCTTTGACTTGCGTTCGGGCGATTGCTGGCTGACTTCCCAGCTTTCGATTTCGTTCGGCGAGCGAAAGTTGCAGCAGAAAGGCCTCTTCGAAGGCAAAGCGCTGCCGGGCAATATACGCCTGTTTGATTTCGCGCGGGCTATGCCTATCCAGGTAGGCCTTCGCCCGACGAGGGTAATGATGCTGCTCGAGGATCTTCTCTGGCAGGAACTCCGGAAGCTGCTCTTCGGTGAACAAATCGGTGAGCAGGCCCATCAGGTCACGAATTTTCTTATTCGGCATTTTGGCCGAGGCCGGATAGATCGGTATTGGCCGCGGATCGGCCTGCTCGGCCGTGTCCAGAATTGCGTAATCCGGCTGGCTCAGCTGCAAATGATCTTGGTACCAGCCCACCTTGCCGCTGAACATCGCGATGGTTCCGATTTGCAGATCATTGCGCGCTTGGTAACCGTTGAAGAAGGTCATTCGCAGTTCTTGCCCATTGCTGGCAAGTTCATCGCTCACCGTCACTTCAAAGATGAAACCACGCCGTGAGTGCATCTGCCGCTGGCTGACGTTGACCACCTGGGCTACTACGGTGACATGTTCGTCAAAGGGCAGCTCGGCAATGGGGGTCAGCTCCCCTACGTCCACATAGCGGCGGGGAAAATGCCAGAGAAACTCTCCGACGGTGGTGTACCCGAAGGCCTTCTCTAGGGCTCCAGCATTCTTGGCGCCCAGAACCTCGGAGAGTTCGGCAAGCTCAAAAGTCTTCAAACGGACTTCATCCATCATGGGTACACAGATCTGTGACGCTGACGTTCACCGGCTCGCCCTGTTGACGGATGAGGTCTAGCGCAGCCTCTGCTTGGGCAACATGAACGTGGACTCGCCAACGGTAGAATTCTTCGCTGGTCGAATTGACCGGCGACATGATGACCGAATCTCCGACTCGATCCAGTTGGCCACGCAAGGTCGCAGCTCCCAAAGCGTCCAAGGTGATGGTGCACATGACCTCTACACCCTGGGCGTCGTTTTGGATCAGATGCACATGTGGGTCTTGGATATGGTACCCATGGAATCCTTCATAATATTCGAAATCCGTCTCGGTGCCGCGGACTGCAGCGCAAAGCTCATCAAGAATAACCAGCATCCCAACCGCCCCGGCATCTACTACGCCGGCACTTTCAAGGCTGGGCAACTCGTTTTCAGTGCCGTGCACGGCCATACGTGCGGCTTGGGATACCTGGCTTAGCACCGAATCCAGCGCTGCACGGCTTTCGGCATCGGTTTTCAGGTGGGCTAGCGTGGATCCGGCTGCCAGCGCGGCGGCACTGATCACCGAGAGCATGGTGCCCTCCACTGGCTCGCTTAGCGCAGACCATGAGCGGACCTTGGCGCGTTCCAGCCCCTTGGCCAGAATGCTGGCATTCAGCCGGTCATGACCCAGCCAAGGTTCCGCTAGACCGCTGAGGAAGACCGCAAGCAGCGTCCCCGAATTGCCACGCGCCGACTCCATGGCGGCGCGGGCGGCAACTTCCAAAAAGGCGCCGATATCATCGCTTTCCAACTTGCTGACCGCGTCTTGCCCCGCCCGGGCGGTGAGATACAGGTTGCTACCTGTATCTCCATCCGCCACGGGGAAAACATTAATGGCATTCAGCCGATCGGAATGATTCCCGAGACTCTTCACGCTCCGCTGCAACCATTCACCGATGGCGCGCACGGAGGTATCGAGTTTTTGTGTCATGGGAAATCGGGTCTTTCAGTTCTTAGCGGGAAAGGTCCGTGGTATTCACGAATTCTTCCATCTTGTCTTCCTGCAACGCGGTACCAAACTTGTCTATGGTTGCCATATCCGGAATGACAATCGACTGACCGTCCGCCGAACGGCCAGGGCCATTGTTCGGGAGCGTAAAGAATGTCATGTCGTTTGGACGCACATTCATCATCGAGGTGGCATAACCGGCCACGGTAGATGCATCCAACGATTCATCAACCGCGATAAATGGTGCCATCTCACTGACCACGCTATTAAGCTTAGCCGGATTGGTCAGGGTTTCCTTAGACATAATCTGCCCAAGCATTGCTTTGACAAACAGCTGCTGGTTCTTGACTCGTCCATAGTCGCTGCCCGGGAACGATTTGCGTTCACGAACAAAGGCCAAGGCCTGTTCTCCATCAAGGGTCTGGACACCAGCCGGGAAATACATGCCATTGGTAATTGACTGGCGGAAAGCCTGAGGATTGTTAACGGTCACGCCGCCAAGCGCGTCCGTCAATCCCTTGAATCCCTCAAAGTCAATTGATGCTACGTGGTTGATGCGCACCCCGAAGAGGCCCTCTAAGGTCTCAACTGCTTTTGGAACACCTCCGCTGGCAAAAGCACGGTTGATCTTCGCAGTACCGACGCCCGGAATTTCCAGCCAGGTATCGCGCATGACCGACGTGACATAAACGCCGTCGCGGTCAGCCGGAATATGCACCAGCATCATCGTGTCCGAACGACCACCATTGGGCAGTGTGCCAAAGTCATCTTCCGCATCATCAACATCACGAGTGGCTCGTGTATCGCTGCCAAGGAGCAGAATGTTTACGGCGTCCTTTGACTCTTCCTTAACTTCTGGACGAGTCTCCTCGGCCGGGAAAGCCTCGGCGATCTTGTCGCTCTTCTCATCGAAGGTGCGACCAAGATTCCATACGTACCCGCCGGCTACCAATCCGGCAATAACGACCAGTGCCAGAATACCGATAAGGATCCCACGCCCCGTACGTTTCTTCTTCGCACGCGGGCGTACAGGCTGTTCTTCAAAGGACATATGCTACCTTTCACAGTTTCAACTCTTTACATCCTATCTTTCAGAAACGAACGGTAGGCTGATAAAGTGCCAGTTTTCAGTAATAAGAGTCAAGAGTCATCAAAACTTAATCTAAGGATTAGGCGTACAGGAGCGCTATTCGTTGGAGTAGCAGTACTTGCACCGACGCTCTCCGCGTGCGCATCAATTGCCGCCGTTGAGCCTGCCGCAGATGCAGGAAATCCATTGTGCGCCGAGATGATGGTTATCCTCCCCGAATTCGTCGGCGATGCCGAGCGTCGAAGTACCAATTCACAGGCAACGTCCGTGTGGGGCGACCCTTCGAAGGTGGTCCTGCGATGCGGTGTCGAGGTGCCCGGACCAACTACGGATCCGTGCGTATCAGTCAATGATGTTGACTGGATTGCCCACGAGGGTGACGACGGGATTTGGACGCTGACCACCTACGGCCGCACGCCAGCTACCGAAGTTGTGTTGGATCCGCAAGTCATTCCATCCAGTACGGTCCTGGCTTCGCTTTCCCAAGCAGCCTCGCGCATTCCGGCCGAGGGTGCTTGCCTGACCGTCGATAAGAATGTGAATCTCTGATTAATGCAAAAGAAGTGTTTGACCGCGATCCTAATTCTTGCGCGGTCAAACACTTCTTGAGCGGTTTAGCGTAAACCGATTTTCCGCTCGCAGGCCAACGCAATCAACTCGTCAATCAAAGCGCTGTAGCCAATCCCGGTTTTGTCCCACATCTGCGGGTACATGCTGGAAGGCGTGAAGCCAGGCATGGTATTGATCTCGTTGATGATCCACTGGCCATCTGGCGTGTAGAAAAAGTCCACCCGAGACAATCCCTCGGCATCGATGGCTTCGAATGCTTTGACCGCCAGCTCACGAATGCTCGCCGTAGCCTCATCGCTGAGTACCGCCGGGCAGCTAAGTTTCGCGGCAGTGCCATCAACGTATTTGGCTTCGAAGTCATAAAAGGTATGACCATTATCAGCAACGGCGATTTCTCCGGGCATTGATGCACGGGCAGGCGCTGAGCGACGGCCTTCCAGTACCCCGCACTCAATTTCACGGCCACTGATTCCTTGCTCAACAATGACCTTTGGATCTTCAAGACGTGCCGTTTCAATGGCCGCTCGGAGATCTGAGAATTCATCAACTTTGGTGATGCCCACCGAAGACCCGGCCCGTGCAGGCTTGACGAACAAGGGGTACTGCAAGTTTTCGCAACGAGCCAGTGCGGCTGCGCTGTCGCGCAGCCATTGCTTGCTGGTTATCACTTCGTAGGGACCTACATTGAACCCCGCGTTTTCGAACACGACTTTCATAAAATGCTTGTCCATGCCCATGGCGCTGGCAGCAATGCCTGAACCTACGTAGGCGACGCCAGACATCTCAAGCATGCCTTGGATGGAGCCATCCTCGCCAAAGGGCCCGTGGAGCAGAGGGAATACAACGTCGATCTGTCCCAAATCCGTGATTTGAGAGTCCGAGTAATGCAGCAGGGATGTACGTTCAGAATCATTTGAGAGGTGGACCGGCCTGTCAGCCACGGCGATTTCGGGAAGTTTCCCGGAGCTCAACGTCCACCCCGATGAATCTTCATCGACTAAGGTCCAAGCACCATCGCGAGTAATCCCGACGGGGATCACATCAAATCGATCCTTGTCGATTTCCTGCATCACGCCGGCTGCGGTTACGCAGGAGACCGAATGTTCAGAGGAACGGCCGCCGAAGAGTAATAGCACCCGTGGTTTACGCTGACTCATTAATGCTGTTCCCCTTCAGATTTCAATTCTCGTGCCAGAAGTCGCTCAGCCATGTTCTCCACGCTTAAGTTTCCTTCCAGGACCATCACCACTGCT
This sequence comes from Arthrobacter sp. MYb221, assembly GCF_002979835.1. Taxonomy (NCBI): domain Bacteria; kingdom Bacillati; phylum Actinomycetota; class Actinomycetes; order Micrococcales; family Micrococcaceae; genus Arthrobacter; species Arthrobacter sp. MYb221. Next base: position 445,234 of record NZ_PCPW01000001.1, read on the forward strand.
TCGGTGATAGGCATTTCTACCCCATGACTGCGTGAGAGATCAAAGACCGCACGGGCGGATTTGATCCCCTCGGCCGTCTGCGACATCCGGTCATTGACTTCTTCGATGAAAAGCCCCTGACCGAGCAGACGTCCGGCGGTGTTGTTTCGCGAAAGCGAGGATGAGCAGGTTGCGACTAAGTCGCCCAGACCGGACAGGCCAGCCAAGGTGTCCAACCGTCCGCCTAAGGAAATAACCAGGCGAGTGGTCTCCGCCAATCCACGCGTAATGACCGTGGACTTGGTGTTGTCCCCCATCCCCATGCCGTCGCACATTCCAACTGCCAGGGCAATGATGTTTTTTACAATGCCCCCAAGCTCTACGCCGAGCACGTCATCATTTGTATATGGACGGAAATAAGGCGCGGAGCATAACTGTGCGATCCAATGGGCGGTTTCATTGCTGGTGCAGGCAACCACCGAAGCGGTTGGTTGCTCGCGGGCAATTTCCATGGCCAAGTTCGGACCGGAAAGCACTGCAATGCGGTCTGCAGGAATTCCAGTGACCTCTGCCATGACTTCGCTCATACGCAAATCCGTACCGCGCTCCAGGCCCTTCATCAGGGAAAGCAAAACCACGTCTTGCTCAAAGTGCGCGGCGAACTTCGCTAATTCCTCACGAAGCGACTGCGCCGGAATTGCCAAGACCACCAGGTCTGCATTGGCCAGCACTTCTTCAACATTGGAAGATGCAGTCACATTTGCGGGAAGCCTCGTGTCACGCAAATAGCGCGAGTTCGTGTGCCGCTCATTGATTTCCTGTGCGGCTTCATCCCGACGAGCCCAAATTTGCACCGGAATGCCTTGTTCAGGCACCGCGTCCGCAAGCACCTTCGCAAAGGTTGTTCCCCAGCTTCCGGCACCCATGACGGCGATCTTACGTGGTAGCGGCTTACTCAAGGCATTTCCTTCGCTAGGTATTGAGACTTAGTCGTTCGGAGGTTTTGGGGCATCAAATTCCCGACCCGTAGCTGTTTGTCCATGTTCGGTCGGATTCCAGAGCTTCTCGGGCGGAGTCTGCTGTCGCAGTTCGGACTGCAACTCGGTAATCGAAGCCATGATTCGCTCGGTTGCTGCTTGCAGGACCGAACGCGTTCGCGGACCACTACGCAGATCGTCAAGTTGCACCTGATCCCCCACGCTCAAGGTGACGTGTTTTCTCGGGAATGGGTACATCTTCTTGGCATAGCGAGGGAACAGCTCTTGGTCACCCCAATGCGCCATGGGAACTACTGGGGCACCAGTTTGCAACGCGAGTCGCGCGGCCCCGGTGCGGCCGACCATTGGCCACAAGTCAGGATCACGGGTCAAGGTACCCTCGGGGTAGATGACGATGACACCGCCTGCTTCAAGAACCCGTTTCGCCGCACTTAACGAATCTGCCGCGTTGGATCCACTACGTGAGACAGGGATCTGACCGGTGGCACGCAAAGCCGCGCCGAAGACCGGAATCTTGAACAAGGATTCCTTGGCTAACCAGCGAGGCAGACGACCACTGCTATAGATCGCGTGACCGACAACGAGCGGGTCAATTTCAGTGAGGTGATTGGGGCAAAGAATAAATCCTCCGGAGGGAAGCTTGTCAAAGTCCTTCCAGGTCTTGCCGATCAACACGTTCATTGCCGGTCGGACAACCCCGGCCAAGATGGCAAAGACAGTCTTGGTTTTAACTGTTTCCCGGTGCACTAGATTATCTGTCACGATCCAGTGTTCCCCTAGTTGCTCAGTTCAACATTTGCGCCCAGGGCAGTGAGCTTCTCCATGAAGTGCTCGTAGCCACGGTTGATGATTTCAATTCCGGTAACTTTGCTGGTGCCTTCGGATGCAAGCGCGGCAATCATATGGGAGAACCCGCCACGGAGGTCCGGGACATCAATGTTTGCACCTTTGAGCTGCGCTGGGCCCAGCACCACTGCAGAGTGCTTGAAGTTCCGCTGCCCAAAGCGGCATGGGGTGGATCCCAAGCAATCCGTATGCACCTGAACCGTAGCGCCCATGCGCACCAAGGCGTCAGTGAAGCCGAAGCGGTTTTCGTAAACGGTTTCGTGGATCACCGAAACGCCATTGGCCTGCGTCAACGCGACAACCAACGGCTGCTGCCAGTCCGTCATGAAGCCTGGATGCACGTCGGTCTCCAAGATCAACGGATTTAGCTCGCCGCCTGGGTGGAAGAAACGTATACCGTTGTGGGCGACCTCGAACTCGCCACCGATCTGGCGGTAGACATGAAGGAATGCGGTCAGATCCCGCTGCTGAGCATCTTCTACGAAAATGTCACCCTTGGTGACCAGCGCTGCCGAAGCCCATGAGGCTGCCTCATTGCGGTCGGGCAACGCGTAGTGGTCATAGCCGCGCAGTTCATCAACGCCCTGGATACGGATGACACGGTCACGGTGAACCGAAATGATGGCACCCATTTTTTGCAGCAAAGAAATGAGATCCAAGATCTCAGGCTCGATAGCAGCGTTGCTGACTTCGGTCACGCCCTTGGCGCGTACCGCAGAGAGCAGGACTTGCTCAGTGGTTCCAACACTTGGGTATTGAAGTTCAAGCTTGGCGCCGGTCAGCCCCATGGGTGCAGAAATGCGGATACCTGCCGCTTCCTTGTCCACGACCGCGCCGAATTCGCGCAGCACCTCTAAGTGGAAGTCGATTGGCCGGTCACCAATACGGCAGCCACCCAGATCAGGAATGAAGGCTTCACCTAGGGAATGGATGAGCGGGCCGCAGAAAAGAATTGGAATACGCGAGTCGCCTGCGTGGGCGTCAATCGCCTGATTCGAGGCACTCTTCGCCGCGACCGGATCCATGGTCAGGTCGCCTGTTTCAGGATCCTGGGAAACCTTGACACCATGGATCTCCAAAAGGCTACGCACTACCGCGACGTCTTTGATTTCCGGTACGTTGCGTAGTACCGAGGGAGAGCTTCCGAGCAGGGCTGCAACCATTGCCTTAGGGACCAGGTTCTTAGCGCCGCCTACTCGAACGGTACCCTTCAAGGGGACACCGCCATGGACCGTTAGAATCTTACCCATGTATGAATAAACCTCATCGCGTAGTCGTTTTTCCTGCCCGGACCGGTGGGCCAACAAAACAGGCAGGACTTAGCAAGCATACCGCCATCGTGGGAGCAGTTCTGGGCAGTTTAGCCCGTGGCGCACACATTGTGAGCATGCTTTCAGGGTTGGACCATCGATGGACCCGCTCGCAATTGCGACAAAACGAGAAAAGCCTCGCCCGCAGACACTTACTAGTGGGTACGGACGAGGCTTAAATTCGTTGTTAGCCGGCAGTTCTTGCAGGTAAGGTCTGCGGCTTGAACGCTGGACGAGTAGCTTCGAAGGATGTGATGTCTTCCTCATGCTGCAGGGTCAGGCCAATATCATCAAGGCCCTCCATCAGACGCCAACGCGTGTAGTCATCGATCTGGAATGGTGCCAGGATCGAACCGCACTGCACGGTGCGTGCTTCCAAATTTACGGTGACCTCGGTACCGGGATTGTTCTCCAGTTCCTTCCAGATCAGTTCGATATCGCTCTGCGCGACCTCGGCAGCAACTAGGCCCTGCTTACCCGAGTTGCCGCGAAAGATATCGGCAAAACGTGAGGAGATAACCGCTTTGAAGCCATAGTCCTTCAAGGCCCAGACCGCGTGTTCACGGGATGAACCGGTGCCGAAGTCCGGACCGGCAACCAGCACCGAACCATTCGTGTACGGCTCGGTATTCAGGATGAAATTTTCATCCCGGCGCCAGCCGGCAAACAACGCATCTTCAAAGCCCGTGCGAATGATTCGCTTGAGGTAGACGGCCGGGATGATCTGGTCGGTGTCGATATTGCTCTGACGCAGTGGGACACCAATCCCGGTGTGGGTAATAACTTTTTCCATGATGGTGTTCCTTCCTAGACCGATACCGGAGCGTTAATGAGATCCGAAGGCGAAGCCAGCGTGCCACGGACGGCGGTGGCCGCTGCGACCAGCGGGGACACCAGGTGGGTGCGCCCGCCCTTGCCTTGACGTCCTTCAAAGTTTCGGTTTGAAGTGGACGCGCAGCGTTCCTCCTCAGCCAATTGATCCGGGTTCATCCCCAAGCACATGGAGCAGCCAGCAAAACGCCACTCGGCACCAAAGTCCTTGAACACTTGGTCAAGGCCTTCCGCTTCGGCTTCGAGTCGAACTCGTGCCGAACCTGGAACCACGATCATGCGGATCTGCGGGTCCTTTTCACGGCCCTTGATAATCTCGGCCGCGGCGCGCAGGTCTTCCATCCGCGAGTTGGTGCAGGAACCCAGGAATACGGTGTCGACACGGATTTCCTTCATCGGTGTTCCACCGATGAGTCCCATGTATTCGAGTGCGCGTTCGCAGGCCTTGCGATCGTTTTCGTCTTCAAAATCTTCAGGTACCGGAACCCTGGAGGAAAGTGAAACGCCTTGCCCCGGGTTGGTTCCCCAGGTGACGAATGGTTCCAATTCATCCGCGTTCAGGAACACTTCATTGTCGAAGCGTGCGCCTTCATCGCTTTGCAGGGTCTGCCAATATTCAACAGCGGCATCCCAGTCGGCACCCTGTGGCGCATGCGGGCGGCCCTTGACATATTCAAAGGTGGTTTCGTCCGGCGCAATCATTCCTGCGCGCGCACCGGCCTCAATCGACATATTGCAGATGGTCATGCGTGCGTCCATGGACAACGCACGGATCGCGGAGCCACGGTATTCCAACACGTAGCCCTGCCCGCCGCCGGTGCCGATCTTGGCGATGACAGCCAAGATAATGTCCTTTGCGGTCACTCCGGGCTTGAGCGTGCCTTCAACATTGACGGACATGGTCTTGAATGGCTTCAGGCTCAACGACTGGGTTGCCATCACGTGCTCAACCTCGGACGTACCGATGCCGAAGGCCAATGCACCGAAGGCGCCGTGGGTTGAGGTGTGGGAGTCACCGCACACCACGGTCATGCCCGGCTGCGTCAGACCCAGCTGCGGGCCAACCACGTGCACGATCCCCTGTTCCTTGTCACCCAAGGAGTGCAGGCGAACACCGAATTCCTTGCAGTTATCTCGCAAGGTGAAAATCTGTGTCCGGCTGGTCAAATCCGCAATGGGCTTGTCGATGTCGAGGGTCGGGGTGTTGTGATCCTCGGTGGCGATAGTGAGATCTGGGCGGCGCAGCTTGCGCCCGGCCAACCGCAGGCCTTCGAAGGCTTGCGGCGAGGTGACCTCGTGTAGCAGGTGAAGGTCAATGTAGATCAAATCGGGCTGACGGGCTTCGCCCTGCCCTTCTCCCTGGCGCACTACGTGCGCGTTCCAGACCTTTTCTGCCAAGGTCTGGGGCGACTGCATGGTGGACATGCGACACACTCCTCAAGCTACGAACTATCAACACCATTACTTTGACACTTCACAGAACTCCATTTCCAGTATCTGGACTTGAATCTCAAATACTGAGACATGATAATGGTTTTATGACTACAGGTAGCGGTGTTGGTGTTCTGGATAAGGCAGCAGCCATTCTCAATGCATTGGAAAATGGGCCAACGTCCCTCTCGCAGCTGGTAGAGATCACGAGAATTTCCCGGCCAACGGTGCACCGCATCGCCCAATCATTGGTGCACCATGGCCTGGTGGGCCGCGACTTGCACGGCCGATTTGAGCTCGGTGGACGACTTGTCGAACTCGCCAGCGCGGCCGGTGAAGACAGATTGGTCAGCACTGCGGGGCCGGTATTGACCAAGCTGCGCGACCTGACCGGTGAGAGCACACAGGTATTCCGCAAGCAGGGTGAATTCCGTGTGTGTATCGCCAGCGCAGAACGTCCTGTGGGATTGCGCGACACCATTCCGGTGGGTACTCAGTTGTCCATGAAGGCAGGTTCCGCCGCGCAGGTTCTCTTAGCCTGGGAAGACAACGAACGCATGATCGGCGGCTTGCAACACGCTCGATTTACCCCGACCATCTTGGCCGGGGTACGTCGCCGCGGGTGGGCCCAGTCGCTAGGCGAACGTGAACCAGGTGTCGCCTCGGTATCGGCTCCCGTGCGCGGCCAATCGGGTCGGGTCATTGCAGCATTATCGATGTCTGGCCCGATTGAACGACTGACCCGCCAGCCGGGAAAGATCCACCACGATTCCATAGTCAATGCCGCGCGCGAGCTTTCGGACTTGCTGCGGATCCAATCAGAAGGATAATACAGCGGGTGTTTAGCCGAAGTGGTCGAAGCCGCTTCGGTAGTCCAGTTGCTTTCCATCGAGCAAAACATTGGAACGCCGACCCGTCAGAGGAACCACTTCGCCCACCACCGAGAATTCCTCTGGAATCCCAATGCCTGCCGGGAAGCAAGCGAGCAGCCCGAAGTCCTCACCGCCGTGCAGTACCCACTGCATAGGATCAAAGTCCAAGAGCTTTGCCGCTGGTTCCAGCCGATGTGCAAAGACTTCAAGAGCGGAACTATCTAACTCGATGCTGACATGACTCGCCTTGGCCAGTCGTCCGGCATCTCGGACGAGTCCGTCTGAAATATCCATCATGGCGTGGGCGCCGGCTTGGGCAGCCCGCGGGCCAGATTCCAAGGGCGGGGTTGGCTTGCACTGGGCATCGGCAAGACGAAGCACCGCGCGGCTCCAGGACGTTGCTTCGTGCTTTCCCTCTAGCAAGGCTAGCCCCGCCCCAGCTGCACCAAGCCGGCCTGCTACGGCGAGCCGATCTCCGGGCTTAGCCCCCGTGCGAAGGACTTTTCCATATTCGCACTCGCCCAACACGGTGGTAGTCACCGAAATCTCAGATGAACGGCTGAGGTCACCGCCTAAAACGGCCAAGCGCTCGGCCCCGAGCGAAGAAATCGCGGCAGCAATTCCACGAGCGAATTCCTTGGCCCAAAACAGCGAAACCTCCGCTGGCATGGAAAGTGAAATGACGGCACCTGTAGGGACGCCGCCCATGGCGTTGATGTCAGAAACATTTTGAGCTATCGACTTCCAGCCGATGTCATACGCCGCATGTTCGTGTCCGCTGGGCCAAACCAAACGGAAATCTTGGTCTTGGACAATGGTATCCACGGAGACGACCACTTCTCCCCCGGCAACGCGTAGCGCTCCGGCATCATCTCCAGGCCCGAGTCCCGCATCCTTGGCGTCCAAGAGCGGAAGGATCTCGTTCAAGATTCCTTGTTCACCAATGTCGCCCACGGTCGGGCTATTGTCAGTCTGTTGATTAGTCACAGGTTGCTATTCGGCTTTCTTCGCCGCGTTGGAAATCAACGCTGCATAACTGTTGTATTGCTCTAAGTGGTGTGCTGTGGGGTCCACGATATATCGCCGGACGACCCCCGACACTGAATTCTGCAGGTTTCTGAGTGCTTTCCTACGCTTCAGTCTAGCGACCATTCTATTGACAAAAGAACCAAGAATCCCGAGGACTATACCCAGAAGTATCCCGGTGAAGACCATCAGCGTGGGAATCGCGATCCCTTCAACTCGCGGCGTCTGCGGCAACTCGAATTGGAAGTATGCGGCCAACGCTATTCCGCCCAGCCATAACGCGCCGACCAGAGCCACGATGACGCCAAGCCATTGGACAAACTTGGTGACCGGCCACCACCAGGACTTCTTTTCAACGCCCAAGGTGGTGCTGGCAATGGCTATATCAATATCGTTGGCTAGTTCTTCTTTCCGCTCATGAACGCCATCCTTCAATGATTGGGACCAGCGCGGCGACAGATCTTCGGTGGCTTCGCTAAGATAGCGCCCTACCGATTGGTCAACAGCGGCATTTTCGGCCATCGAAAGATCTGGACGAGACGTCAATGAAATTTCTGGCTTTTCGATTCCACGCCCAAGGTTCATGCGTTTGAGCGGATCGTTGCGCAGCCGGGTGAGCCAACTAGTGATTGGCCAGCCCGTATTCGTTGACGCACGTAGCTTATATGAAGTCTGCACAGCCTCGGCGATGCGGTGCGTTCCATGAGCTTTGGCGATATTGCGCTCCAGATCGGATTGCTCCATCACTCCTGGCATTCTGACCTTTGGCACGGCGAGTTCGCCTTCAAGCGTGCGCAGCAGTTCGTCAACATCAGCGCGTAAGCGCCGGGTGGCTTGCACCTTGGTTTTCAGTGCCGAGGCGAACTTTCCGCGAATTTCTTCTAGTCCCTCGCCCGTACGCGCTGAGGCCAAAATAACGGGAACCTGGCCAACCCCTTCGCTTTCAAGCAACGCCGCCAAGGAGCCGCTCACTGGTGCCCGATCATTAGTTGCAATGGTGTCTATCTGGTTGAGCACGACTAAGAGGTTTCCGCGCTGTCCTGAAAGTTCGCTGAGGTATCCATGATGAATCGACGCGTCGGCATACTTCTGGGGATCTAGAACCCATACTAGATAATCGACTTGCCCAGCCAATCGCGAAGCGATCTGATGGTGCTCGGTGGAGGTTGAATCCATATCCGGCAGGTCGAGCAGGATCAGTCCTCCACTTTGGTCCTGTGGTTTTTTTGCTTCCGCACCAAGCACCTGCGAATCAAGAACATGACGCTCGCTGACTTCCAGCCAATCGAGCAGCTCACCGGCGCCTTCCGGCTGCCAAATGGCGGCCACCGTCTTGGTAGTGGTGGGCCGAATGACGCCGGTTTGTGCAATATCTGACCCGACAAGCGCGTTGAAAAGCGATGACTTGCCGCTGCCTGTCGCACCGAACAGCCCGAAGACCACGTGGTCTGCCGACAGTTGGCGGCGGGCTTCCGCTCGTTCGATGACCACCGCAGCGTGATCAACTACTTCAGGTTCAAGATAGTGTTCGGCAATCTGCATTGCCGAAACCACCGCGTTGATTTGCTCGCTAAGCCCCGAATGAGCACGATTCACCTTGCGCTCGCTCATGCCTTGAATCCTCCCTTGCGCAGACCGTTGACCTGTTCGCGTAGTTCTTGCACGATTAGCGGCTGAAGATTAGCTTCGATCTGTCCCCGATAGACAGCCAGGTTCTCATCCATGAGTTCGCGTGTTCTGGCTTCCAGCATGGTTCGTGCGCGCGTGGCCATACGCCGGACTGCCTCTTCACCGAATATTGCTTCCAATAATTTCTGTCCCACAACGGCAGAGCCACCGGCGATGCCTAGTTCCAGCCCGGTCATGCCGGCGGTAGAAGCGAAGACGACAACCATGAGCGCTACCGCCACACCATTGACGCCGAAGGCAGCAATCCTCGCGGTTTTTCGTTTGCCAGCTCCCTCGCTCCGGATCATTTCCAAGACATCTTTCTGCCACGCCCGGATGCTATCCGCAGCCCGAACTTCGAGGTCTTTTCCGGGGCGCTCTGCCGGGAGCGATGCTAAAAGATGTGTCCCGATGGGTGTATTGCGCCAATTACGATCAATGTCTTGGAAGGCATTGGTGATTTCGCTGACCAACACGGTGTGAAGCCCAGATTCTATTGCTTCTTCCACCCGATGGGTCGCCACCGGCTTCCCGCTGAAAAAGGAACCGACTCGGTCTCGAATTCTGCCTATGACGCCTTCAATGCCGCGCAGTAGTTCGCCGGCTCCCACAAAATCTTGCCATCTGGCGAGGATCTCGCCACGAAGGAGCGAACCGTCGTTCAGGGCTTCAGTGGTTTTGCCCACGGCGAATTCAAAGCGTTCGGTCGCGACCTTCCCCAGGGCTTTGAGTTGCGAGTCTTGGTCTTCGGCTTCTTCGCTGAGCGCGTGGAGATCTTCGTGCAATCTCCTGATTGCGCCTTCGAGTGTTTGCTCAGCGATGCGTTGGCGTTCGGTGGCGTCAGCAGCCAAGGAATTCAGCCAAGCCGAAAATGGTTCAATTCGTTCCCCGGGAATCATTGCTTGTTCGTCCAGCTGAACTTCATTGATTACATGGAGTAGTTTGGGGTCCAGGTTTTTTGCGACAAGCAACCGTTCGAGATCTGGAACGATATCCGTTTCGGCGCCGGCCGGGACACGGTTGAGAATCACGCATACCGTGATTTCCCGGACGCCTGCTTCGGTCAGGACTTCCCACGGAATAGCGTCGGCATAGCGGTTTGCCGTGGTGACGAAGATCCAGAGGTCTGCGGCGTTCAAGAGCTGTCCGGCTAGGGCGCGATTGTCATCGGAAACCGAATCGATGTCCGGTGCGTCGAGGATTGCAAGCCCGCGCGGAACGTTCGGATGCGGCACAACAAGCAGCGCGTCGTGGCGGTCCATCCCATGCCCTGCGCTGAAGCCTGCGCCGCTCAGCCGGGTCAGTTCGGGAAGTACCCGTTCGTTTGCGAACCAAGGTTCGTCTGCGGGGTTGACCGCAAGCACGGGCGTTCGCGTGGTGGGTCGCACGGCGCCGGAGCGGCTTATCTGGTCGCCGAGCAGGGAGTTCACCAAGGTGGATTTACCGGCACCGGTTGATCCGCCAACAACAGCCAGCAGCGGGGCGTTCAAGTTCTTGAGCCGAGGTTCCAGATAATCATTAATCTGGTGCAAAGCCTTTACTCTTAGCTGTTCGCCGCCGGGAGCTGAATGCGAGGTGGAGAGGATAAAGTTCAGATCATTCAATGACGATTCGAGCTTGGCAAACCGATCCAGTAACTGAACGGCACCGGCGTCAGGTAGCTGGTTCGCCGGTTCGGTCGGCTCCTGCGGCAATGATGTGGACTCCATAAGCTCCATCATGCCTTATGGAAAGCGCTCTGCCATCAGCACACGAATGCTTTGGCCGGTTAAAGGAAAAAACCACGACCGTGTCGTGGTTTTCGTGACCCCAACGGGATTCGAACCCGTGTTGCCGCCGTGAGAGGGCGGAGTACTAGGCCGCTATACGATGGGGCCGTACGTTGAAGATTTCTCTTCAACTCACCAAATTACTCTGGTGAAGCGCTGGGATACCAGGACTCGAACCTAGAATGACGGAACCAGAAACCGTTGTGTTGCCAATTACACCATATCCCAATGTGACTTGGACGTTTGATCAAAAAACCTCGAAGGGATTCGGATCGCACGCCGTAGCACGAGAATTAACTATACCCACGTAGCCGAGCCATGACAAATTGATCATGCGCGCTTAGAGTCCGTCGTGAGTCATGCGGTTTTCCGCAGCAGAGCGGTGAGCTCTGCCAGGCCGGCCATCGTGGCTCCGGAGTGGGGCTCACGCTCCAATGTGCGGACAACCAAAGCCGCGATGAGTCCTACGTTCTTCGCGCCGCGCACGTCTCTAACGGGATTATCTCCGACGTACAGCGTCCTAGGGGGCAAGGTTGCCGATTCAGAGCATCCTGCCAAAAATAGTGGCGGATTTGGTTTCGGAACGCCCGCGGTACCGGCACCATTCACCACGGAGAATCCTGAGAGGTCCGCCGCCTCCGGCTTCGTTCGCTGGCAAGACGCGTACTCTTCGACCCAGATGCGCAACTCGTCATTGCGGGGCATCTCTTGTCAGGCTAGTGCGAAAGAACGCTTCAGGCGCTGTTGGCGCTGTGCTAGGACTGCGAGTTCTCCGGACATGCATCGCGCGTAGTCGCCCGCTTGATCAACGGCGAAGCCCTCTGCTAAGAGAGCAAAGTACGGCGCGCGTGACGTCTTACAGTTTTTCGGCGGACATCGCGATGAATGCCTCGATGGCACCGTACGCAAATCCGTTAAAGTATCTTCAATATCAAAAAGAACGCCTTCGATACGTCCATCCGAAAGGACAGAGATATCGAAGGCGTTCTTTATTTCACTCATTCAGGTTTTACCCTGCTAGCGGGATTCACCGAACACGCGAAGACGGTTCAGGCTGGATTCCCGGCCCAGAATTTCCATTGACTCGAACAGCGGTGGCGAGACTCGCTTTCCGGAGACAGCGACACGTGCCGGCCCGAAAGCCTGACGTGGCTTCAATCCGAGCTCGTCAATCAGCTTGGCGCGCAGCGCTTCCTGAATGGTTTCGGCGTTCCAGGCCTGAACGCCCTCCAAAGCCTGAATGCTCGCTTCTACGACTTCGACAAGGTTCGTTGGCATTCCCTTCAGGGCCTTGTCGTCAATCACGATCTGGTCATCAGTTTTGAAGAGGAATTCCATCATCTCTGCAGCTTCGCCCAATAGCCCAATGCGTTCCTGGACCAACGGTGCAGCCGCATCAAGGACTTCGTTCTCACGAGCGGTAAGTTCGGATCCAACAAGCTCGGCAGCCTGCAGGTACGGAACCAGCCGGTCGCGGAAGTCCTGTGGCCCGAGCAGGCGTACGTGGGTGCCGTTAATGGCTTCCGCCTTTTTCAGGTCGAACCGTGCGGGGTTAGACAGCACGTCCTTGACATCAAAGGCTTCGATTAGCTGTTCACGAGTGAAGATGTCTTCATCTGCGCTCAACGACCAGCCCAGGAGCGAGAGGTAATTCAGCAATCCCTCGGGGATGAAGCCGCGGTCGCGGTGCAAGAACAGGCTCGACTCGGGGTCTCGCTTGGAGAGCTTCTTATTGCCCTGGCCCATCACGTAGGGAAGGTGGCCGAACAGTGGCATGTACTGAGCCACCTTGATGTCGATCAGGGCGCGGTAGAGCACGATCTGGCGAGGAGTGGACGAGAGCAGGTCTTCACCACGCAGCACGTGAGTAATGCCCATCAAGGCATCGTCCACGGGATTAACCAGGGTGTACAGCGGCTGGCCGTTTGCCCGAACCACCACGAAGTCTGGAATGGTGCCCGGCTTGAACGTGATTTCGCCACGGACCAAGTCGGTGAAGGTGAGGTCTTCTTCTGGCATGCGAATACGCAGCACCGGTTCGCGGCCCTCGGCCTTGAACGCGGCAATTTGCTCGTCGCTCAAGTCGCGGTCAAAGTTGTCATAACCCAGCTTTGGGTCGCGGTCTGCCGCCTTGTGGCGAGCCTCGACTTCTTCCGGGGTGGAGTAGGACTCATAGACGTGCCCGGCAGCGCGAAGCTTTGCAATGACATCCTGATAGATGTCGCCGCGCTGGGACTGGCGGTAAGGCTCATGCGGGCCACCGACATTGACGCCTTCATCCCAATCGATGCCCAGCCACGCCAAGGCGTCCAGCAGCTGGTTGTAGCTTTCTTCGGAGTCGCGCTTCGCATCCGTATCTTCGATACGGAAAATCATCTTGCCCCCGGTGTGGCGTGCGTATGCCCAGTTGAACAAGGCGGTACGGATCAGGCCAACATGTGGAGTGCCCGTAGGCGATGGGCAGAAACGAACGCGAACCGGGGTTTCGTCGGTCACGGTAGGAATCAGCGATAGATCAGTCATGGTGTTTTCATTCTAGTCTCGTTGCAAGGCAAGAAGCACAATAGCGCGTTGGTCTTCGCATCACAAAAGGATGCGAAGACCAACGCGCTACGGTTGAGCCGGCCGTTGCCGGTCACTTTGGCCTAGCGGCGGAAGACGCTACGCAGCGTTCCGATACCTTCAACTTCAATCTCGACGTTGTCGCCTTCAGCGACCAGCCCAACACCTGCTGGTGTGCCGGTGAGGATCACGTCGCCGGGTAGCAACGTGAAAGCTTCGGATGCCCGAGCAACCAGATCATTCACCGACCAGATCATCTCGCTGGTCGATCCGTCTTGGCGGACTTCACCATTAACTCGGCTGACGATTCCCACGTCATCCGGGTTCTCCAGCTGCGTTTCAATCCAGGGTCCCAGCGGGCAGGCGCCGTCAAAGCCCTTTGCGCGCGCCCATTGCGGGTCGGTGCGCTGGGCATCGCGAGCCGTGAGGTCATTGGCCACGGTGTATCCGAAGATCACGTCCGCTGCCTTTTCGGCAGGGACATCCTTGCAGATACGACCGATGACCACGGCCAGCTCGCCTTCGAAGGAAACTTCCTCGGAGAACGAAGGAAGCGTCACCGGGTCGCCGTGCCCAACCACCGAGGTGTTTGGCTTCAAGAACATCAGCGGTTCGCTAGGAACCTCATTGCCGAGCTCTTTGGCATGCTCGCCGTAGGTCCGGCCAAATCCAATGACTTTTGACCGTGGAATGATCGGTGCAACAAGTCGTACATCGTCTAATTGGTGCGTGGCACCCGTGGTCTTGATGCCCTGGAAGAAAGGGTCACCAGCCAAAACATGGACATCGTTTCCGTCAACGACTCCGTACATTGGGTCGCTATCAACTACAAATCTGGCAATGCGCATAGTAATAAGCCTAGGGCATGTCAAACACTTACATACTGATTCTTGGTCAAGTGGTCAGCTCGCACCCTATACGTTGGGACGAGGTGTTAGATCCAATTCGACGAGTGAAGTGTCGTTTAGGACTCCGAAAACACGTCCCGTTGGCAATGAAGCAAGGCGATAACCAAATTTTGCTTCGGATTCCCTATTACCAATCATCGATTTCGTACCAGTCAAAAAATCAACGACAGTAGTCGTATCCGCAGCACTATGAACAATTTTTCCATCGCTGGCGATTGCAATGTCAGCGCTTGCCCATCCAGCTCGTCGCTGCGAATTGTTTGTTGGTGATAAACGGTGCTTCCTGACCAGCGAACCGTCCACCGGATCAATAATAATGATGCCCTCAATATCAGCGACGACTAGCCACCCGGCGATAAGGTTTGGAGCATAAAGTGCACCCGTGTCCGCAATTGGGGAACTCACCCAAACTAAACGCTTGCTCGTAATCTCAAGCTTAAAGATTTTCGCTGGTCCTTTTGTATCCGGAATACCGTAACCGTTTCGAACCGACGTCGTTCCGTATACGTGTGTCTCATCTGCCGAGAGCCCGATAATCGAATGCGCTCTAATAAACCCCTCGCCGCCTCCGTCCAAAACCCAGTCAATATCATTTCTGCTTGGAGAAATCATTCCTAGAACACCCCCCGACCTGCCATAGTCAGGAACGGTTCCAAAAAAAACATTTTTTGAGTTTGCGGCCCACCCAAATGGTCTTGACTGGCCGTACTTACGCTCCAGCCTTTCAAGCCGAAAATATCCCTGGTTGCTATCTAGGCGATTCGAATCGACGCTTACTATGTCCGCATAGCCGTACGAACCGATATATAGGCTCGACGGATCATACTCAATCATCCCCTCAATTTGATTAATCACATTCTGTCCAGGTGGGGACATCCATCGTGCCCCCGAGTCGGGATTGACAGACGCGATTCCGTCTCCCATGTAACCGCCGATATATATGTTGCCGTCCGAATGCCCCATCAGGGATTGAATCTTAAACTCGCCGCTCTCAAGAAAAATTCTTTTGGTTTGCAACCGCGTCATTGATTGAGCATTGATATACATCAAACTCAAACCATCTGGCACTGCTTGTAGGAGCAACACACGTCTAGGTTCGACTGTAATGCTCATTATGGAATTACTTGGTACCGCCCCGAGTTTCTTTTCGTTCCAAGTTCTAGTATCAGTTTCATAGAGCACGCCATTAGAAATGGTATAGAACACTGTCTGCAGTCCGACACGCTTTGCCGAAGAAGCAATACGACCTGACCAGACACGATGAATCGGTTCTTCCCAACTTCGAGTAATTGTATTCAAAACTAGCTGTTCAGAAATACCGCTCACACTCACCACAAGCCGATCGCCCAAAACCGATAAGGTCGAAATGAATCCGTTTGCTTGAGGTTTTGGGAGTTTAATTTCTTGCACCTCCTGTGGAGTGTTGGAAGGGAACACAAAAATCCTCGGGTTCAAGGACCCCGTCCCAACCCAGATGTGGTCTTCATCATCTATTACCAAGCGCCTGGCATAGTCCGTGTCAGGCGCCAGCTTACCTGTCGAAGTTATTATCTTATGGGCCGAGCTAATCCCGTACACGGCTCCCGTTGGATATGCGCCCACCCAGACATTACCCAAAGAGTCCAGTTGAACTCCATATAAGGAACTGGCCTCGGGAATACTCGCGTATTCCATCACTCGCTCTGGCGTCGTTGCAGACCATGTGTGTATTTTATTTGAGCTGGTAAGGAAAATGCACTTTCGAACACGATCCCATACCAATGCGCCAATCCCTCCATCATGGCTGTCGGGCACGGTAAGGACATAAATCGGTGTGTCCTGCTCTGGATCGAGAATTTGCAATTGATTAGAGACACCGATAATCGTTACAGCAAACCAAGGCTTGGCCAAACCACCGAAATCATGAAGTTCTAGAACCTTGTCAATCTTCGTCATGGGAAAGGCACTTTCGTGTTCCCTTAATGCACCTGAAGTTTTCTCGACTCGCTTCAGCGGTTTTAGCAGTTTCCTATCGCGCTCATTCCAATGGTCGAAGGCCGACGAGTCGCGACTCACGTTTTTTCGTCTAGTCGCGTGTGTACCTGGGTTAATGGCTCCGGCGCAGATAACAGAACCGAAGGATGCCAATGCTATGGATAAGATGCTTCGACGAGCCAAATTCCTCGATAGACCATTTTCGCCTTCAATCACTTAATTTTGCTCCCAAATCGAATCCAAATACGGTTATCGACATTAGCAATCAATCCTGAACTACAACTGATTTCGCGTGCGTCTGGTATGTCGAACCAGCCTAATGTGCGGATTCTAAAATGACGGAGCCTTGCGGCGGCAACGACGAATCACTGTTGAACTACTCTCTGAGAAATTCATGTGGTTTTCTAATATCGCCAATACAATACGAAGAGCCGCAGGTTTCCCTACGGCCCTTCGATGACTTCATTCAATGACCTACGCCAAGCGCTCCAGCCAACCGTGACGGTCCTCTACGGTTCCACGCTGGATGCCAAGCAGCTCTTCACGGATCGACATGGTGTTTTCACCTGCCGGTGCATTTTCATTACCGATTAGTTCGTCGCCATTCTTCAGCACGCCGATTGGAGTGATAACCGCAGCGGTGCCGCAGGCAAAGACCTCAGTGATATCTCCACTAGCGATGCCATCCCGCCACTCATCCAAAGTGATCTTTCGTTCTTCAACTTCCATACCGCGATCCTTGGCAAGCTGGATGATCGAGGAACGAGTGACACCTTCGAGGATGGTGCCGGTCAGCGCCGGAGTGACCAGCTTTTTGTCCTTGGTCACGAAGAACACGTTCATTCCGCCGAGCTCTTCCACTGCATTGTCGTTGAAAGAGTCAAGGAAGAGTACTTGCTTGCAGCCGTTCTCTTCTGCCTCGAGCTGAGCCACCAACGACGCCGCGTAATTGCCACCGCATTTGGCCGATCCAGTGCCACCGCGGCCAGCGCGTGCATAGTTCTTGGATACCCAAATCCCCACCGGCTTCAGCTCTCCACCGAAGTAGTTTCCGGCCGGTGAAGCAATCACACGGTAGGAGACTTCGCGTGCCGCACGTACACCCAGAAACGCTTCGGTAGCGATCATGAATGGGCGCAAGTACAGAGCCTCCCCCTCACCGGTTGGAACCCACTCAATGTCGGTAGCAACGATTCTGCGCAGGGACTCAACGAAGACTTCATCATCAAGCTGCGGCAAGGCGAGACGAGCTGCCGACTTATTCAGGCGAGCAGCGTTTGCGTGGGGGCGGAAGGTCCAGACCGAACCGTCTTCGTGGCGGTAGGCCTTCAGGCCCTCAAAGATCTCCTGGCCATAGTGCAATACCGAAGCGGCAGGATCCATGGCTATCGGCCCGTACGGCTCAACCCGCGCGTCATGCCACTGCCCCGAGCCGGGCTCGGAGCTTGCGGTCCAGTCAATGACCACGGTGTGGTCGGTGAAGAAGTCGCCGAACCCCGGGTTGGCCAGAACGGCGGCGCGTTCTTCTGCGCTCTTGCGATTCGATGAAAGATTTTCGTTGAATTCCATCTGCCTCAGGACTTCCTTGCTCAATTAACGAATAACGGGTGCCCCACGCCATTGGCGGAACACCCGTCCGTGGATTTGCTTCTCGATTAGCGGCTAATCGAGTTACATCGCTTTTAGCTTATGCCAGTAGCGAGACGATTGCATCGCCAATCTCGCTTGTGGTGCGGTGATCGGTCAATTCTTGGCGTGAAGTGATCTCTTTTTCGACCGCCTGCTCAACGGTAGCCGCTTCCGCAGACATGCCGAGGTGATCCAGCATCAGGGCCACCGACAGAATTGCGGCGGTCGGATCAGCCTTCTGCTGGCCGGCGATGTCGGGAGCAGAGCCGTGGACCGGTTCGAACATGGACGGGTAGGTGCGGTCCATGTTGATGTTGCCGCTGGCCGCCAGTCCAATGCCACCGGTAATGGCGCCGGCCTGGTCGGTGAGAATGTCACCAAATAGGTTATCGGTCACAATGACATCGAACCGGGATGGATCGGTAGTCAAGAAGATGGTCGCAGCATCAACGTGCAGGTAGTCGTGGGTCACCTCGGGGAATTCCGCTGCCACCATCTCAACCGTGCGCCGCCACAAATGTCCGGCATAAACCAACACGTTGTGCTTGTGGACCAAGGTCACGTGCTTGCGCTCGCGGGCGGCTGCACGGGTAAAGGCATCACGAACTACACGTTCGACACCGTAGGCGGTATTCACTGAAACTTCGGTCGCGATTTCATGCGGGGTGCCGGTACGCACCGAGCCACCATTTCCGACATACGGGCCCTCCGTTCCTTCGCGAACGACCACGAAATCAATGTCGCCCGGGTTGGCCAGCGGGCTTTCGATTCCAGCGTAGAGCTTGGCAGGGCGCAGGTTCACGAAATGATCCAACGAGAAACGCAGCTTCAGCAGGAGCTCACGCTCAATGATTCCCGAGGGGATTCTTGTGTCGCCAGGAGCCGCGCCGACCGCGCCAAACAGGATGGCATCATGCTGTTTGATAGCTTCAAGCGTTTCATCCGTCAGAGTCTCCCCCGTCTTGAGCCAGTGTTCCGCACCCAACGTGTATTCGGTGAGATCAACTTGTTGGCCTCCACCGTTGGTCACGAACTTCAGGACCTTCACGGCCTCGGCAACCACTTCTGGGCCGATACCGTCGCCTGGAATGACAGCAATATTAATGACGTTTCCCATGTTTTCATCATAACGAAGCAAATCCACCATTTGAGAACCCATCTCAAATACTGAGAATCATTTCAATGTAAGTCATGAGAACATCAAACCGTGGCATGAGGACGCAGCCCTGAACGCTGACTAGACTCGAGACATAGCAGTCTTTAGGCACGAGGGAACCGTTGATCTTTAATAACCCACACCGGCGCATCGACCGGTGGATTCGCTCGAACCCTGTCCGGATCGATTTGTTCACCGGCGCACTCTACACACTGATGTGCACAGGATTCGCGCTTGCCATGGGCGCCGGGGGCGGCATGGGATTCGCCCTTAGTTTATTGGCCATCACCATTTTGCAATCGGCCCCCTTGATGGTTCGCCGCCGCTATCCATGGGCCGTCACGATTGTCGTAGCCTTCGCTCACCTCATGCAATTGTTCTTCCAGGGAATCTTCCTTCCCTCGCAGCTATCGGTTCCCTTGCTGATTTACACCATGGCCGTCTATGGAAAACGCTGGCAATCTTTCGCTACCCTAGGCGTGGGGTTGCTGGGTGCGATTCTTGCAACCTCAAATATCTTTGGCCCGGGCGCCTACGGTCAGGCCAACATATCCTTTGACATGATCATCTCCTTTGTAGGCTTATCGCTGGTGGTAACGCTGGCCTGGACCTTTGGTGATCTCGCCCGAAGCCGGCGGCAAACCCTCAATGCCTTGCGCGCCCATGCACAACGTCTGGAAAACGAACGGCTGATTGAACGTGAGCTGGCTGCCTCGGATGAACGCAACCATATCGCCAGAGAAATGCATGACATCGTGGCCCACTCGCTCTCGGTCATTATCACCCAGGCAGATGGGGCACGATACGCGGCAGTCAAGGACCCAAACATCGCGATTGAAACCTTGAAGACGGTCTCTGACGCGGGGCGTTCTTCACTACGTGAAATGCGACGCCTTTTGGGCGTACTGCGCACAGATGAAGAGGTTGATCACCGCCCGTTGCCGACACTGGAAAACATTCCAGAGTTGGTTGAAACTGCCATGAAGTCCGGCGTAGAAGTTTATTTTCAGGTCAAAGGGTCGCCGCGTCGCCAGCTGCCAACCGGAGCGGAGCTGACCGCGTACCGCTGCGTGCAGGAAGCGCTGACTAATGTCATGAAGCACGCAGGCCCAAGATCAACCACGCATGTGACTCTGAGCTGGACCAATCGAGGCGTCGAAATTAGCGTCATCGATGACGGCCGGGGTGCAGGAAGCCTGGGCGTCGCAGGCACCGGCCAAGGTCTGCGCGGATTACATGAACGAGTCTCCCTATACGATGGAACCAGTACCGCCGCTCCGCACCCAGGCGGAGGATTTGCCGTCTCTGTGTTCATCCCCTACTCCGAGGACTAAAAAGAATGACCCCCAGTGAGCCAATTACAGTCGCCTTGGTCGATGACCAGCTTCTGGTTCGTAGCGGTTTCCGAATGCTCATCAATTCCCAGCCGGATATGAATGTAGTCGCCGAAGCTTCCAACGGACGCGAGGCGTTGGCTTCTCCCTCATTGGCCACTGCAGATGTCATATTGATGGACGTCCGCATGCCGGAAATGGATGGAATCGAAACGACCGAACGGCTACTGACTTCTAAGGATCAATCCAGACAGGCGCCTCGCATCATCGTGCTGACCACGTTTGATATGGACGAGTATGCGTTCAGCGCCATTCAGGCTGGAGCGAGCGGTTTCCTGCTCAAGGATGCCCCTCCCGAAGAGCTGCTGGAATCCGTGCGTACGGTAAACCGCGGGGATGCCGTGATCGCGCCTTCGACGACAAGAAGGCTTCTGGACCACATGGCCCCGCTGCTAAAACGCTCATCGCAAACCGACGATACGTTGATGTCCGCCGTGGAGTCCTTGACGCCTCGTGAACGCGAAGTCTTTGGACACATCGCCTTGGGACGTTCGAATCCAGAGATAGCGAGAGACCTGTTTCTATCCGAAGCCACGGTAAAAACTCATGTGGGTCACATTCTTGCCAAGCTCGGTGCCCGTGATCGGGTCCAAGCCGTGGTGATCGCCTACCAAACTGGTGTGGTCAGCGCCTGAGTCATCCTTGTTCGGCCAGTGGATTCCAGAAAAGCCTTGTTATAGGAACGAAGTCTACTCTTGAATCATTTGAGCTGCACGAACCAGTTGTTCTTCGCTCGGATTCCAAGAATTGAATTCTTCTGCTCGTGCTCCAACACCAAGAAGTTCCGTTATCGCCGCTATGCTTCTTGACGAAGCGCTACCATCACCATATGGATTTACTGCATTAGCCATTGAGTTGAATGCATCCTGATCACCCAAAAGACTCAACATTTCCCTGACGATGTCTCCGGCATCAGTTCCCACCAATCTAACGGACCCAGCAACGATACCTTCCGGTCGTTCTGTGTTAGAACGCATAACAAGCACTGGCTTACCCAAACTAGGTGCTTCTTCCTGAACGCCACCCGAGTCAGTGAGTACGATAGTGGATAGACTTAGTAATTTCGTGAATTCTGCATAGTTCAGAGGGTCGGTTACCAAAACATTGCCAAGCCCAGTAATTGCTGGAATTATCTGGTCGCGTACAGCGGGGTTCCAATGCAGTGGCAAAATGAATTCCGTGTCTGGAACCATCTCTGCAATAACCGCAATGGCCTTAGCGATGGATGCCATCCTGGAACCATGATTCTCACGACGATGCGTCGTGACAGTGACCAGTCGTCTACCCGAGGACTCTAATGCCAAAAGACGCGGATCAGAGAAGCTAATCTCATCCGAGAGCGTTTCAAGCAAAGCGTCTATCACCGTGTTACCCGTGACAACGATGCTTTTTTCGCCGATTCCCTCATTCATCAAATTTCGTTTGTTAAACATCGTCGGTGCGAGATGCAGTGTTGCAAGTTGGCTCGCTAATTTACGGTTCGCTTCCTCTGGGAAAGGCGAGAACAAATTGTAGCTACGGAGCCCGGCCTCCGCATGGACCACCGGTATTCCCCTATAAAACGCCGCAATGGCGCCGGCCACGGCGCTGGTTGTGTCGCCTTGCACTAGTACAGCGTCGGGAGCACACGCATCGAAAACGCCATCCAGGCCGTCAATGATGCGTGCAACCAGTCGATTCAACGACTGGCTCTTAGAGAAAACGTCTAGATCGAAATCAGGGACGATACCGAAGAGGGTATTTACCTGGTCCAACATCTCGCGATGCTGACCAGTAACGGCAACCACACACTCTAACTGAGCAGATTTTTTAGCTGCCTGAATAATTGGTGCAACTTTGATAGCTTCCGGACGCGTTCCAAAGATGACCAGCAGTTTCTTTGCTTCCACGGACTAGATATCCAATTCTTTCCACAGACCGCGCGTGTCCACCAAGTCTTTGCCAACCAAAGTACTCTCCGGAATCATTTTAAAGATGTCGTGGTCAACTAGCAATACGAGCAAGTCCTCATTCTCAAGCGCAATCTTAAGTTCTGTATGCTTCACATTATCGAATTCTTGCAATGCCTGCGGAAGCGCATCGATAAAAGGTTCGACAACGCTTAGCGTAACATCTGGATACTGTCGAGCTAGATCTTGCACGATACTGACGGCCGGGGATTCTCGAAGATCATCCACATTTGCTTTAAAAGCCAATCCTAAGAGCGCTAGACTATCTCGATTCTTCTGGCGAAGTTGATCAGCGATCTTCTCCACCACAAACTTAGGTTTCGAATCGTTAACGCTCCTCGCTGAACGGATTAAAGAAGTCTTCATAGGCGCCGACGCGACAAGGAACCATGGATCAACAGCAATACAGTGACCACCAACGCCTGGTCCTGGCTGAAGAATTTGAACACGTGGGTGCTTGTTGGCCAATTCGATTACTTCCCAGACGTTAACGCCGAGATGGTCAGCAACGATTGACAGCTCGTTGGCGAATGCGATGTTGACATCTCTAAAAGAGTTTTCGGTCAGCTTGGTTAGTTCAGCCGTGCGGGCATCAGTGAGGTGTATTTCACCCTGACAGAATGAGCGATACAGATTCGCCGCACGTTCCGCGGAGATCTCGTCATACCCACCTACGACACGATCGTTAGTGACGATTTCCGCCATCATACGGCCAGGAATCACACGTTCTGGGCAGTGAGCGAAGAACAAGTGGGATTCCGTTAAGTCAGGTCTCAGACCGAGCAAGACTTCACGGATCATTTCGGTTGTGCCTACTGGCGAAGTGCTTTCCAAAATGAAGAGATCATTGGCTTTAGCTAAAGGGGCTACCGATTCTATTGCCGATCGAATGTATGAGGTATCCGGCTCGTTGCTTGAATCAATAGGCGTTGGCACCGCAATAATGTACGTATTCGACACTAGTGGAACGGTAGACACAGTGAGATATCCGGTCGTAATGCTGCTTTTGAGTGCCGGGGAGATCCCCGGTTCTTCGAAGGTAGCTATACCGTTGCTCAAGTCGTCTACGACTCGTTCATTAATGTCTACTCCATGTACGCGCCAACCCGCTTCGGCTAATACAACCGACGTGGGCAACCCAATATATCCCATGCCCACGACACAGACATCAATTTCAGACATTCTAATTCTACTTCCGAGGATTATTTACGCTTAGTCGATCAAGTTTGAAGTACTGCGATTTAGGATCTCTACTGCTCACTTCTTCCAGCACACAACGAACTGTACAGACTGGTAATCTTCTCCGCGTTGGCCGCCCATGTCCTCGTAGACAGGACTTTCATACGCCCAGCCCGCCCCATCGTGTCTCGCATTGCTTTGTCATCTAGCAAAACACGAATCTTATCGGCAAGATCGAACTGGTCACCTGCCTCAAAGAGCAATCCATCCACGCCATCATCCACGATCTCGCGCAATGCGGGAAGATCCGTAGCAACAACCGGCACTTCGAAAGCCATAGCTTCTACTGGTTTAAGAGGTGTCACTGCGCGTGTAACATCCAAATCACGACGAGGAACAACGAAAACATCCAACGCTCGATGATATAGCCGAGCTTTGCTCTTCTCAACTCGGCCGGGGAATACAGCCCGGTCCTTGATGCCTAATTCATCGGCTAAATTGATGAGGCTCGTCCGCTCGGTGCCGTCGCCGACGATCACGAGCCGCAATTTTGGATGGTTTGACGAAAGCTCCGCAAACGCCCTAACGAGAAGGTCGAGTCCTTCATAACCAACGAGGCTTGAAACAGTACCGATCAGCTGCCAGTCGTCCGCTAGTCCGAGCTTCTGTCGGCTCGTGGATTTGTCTGGCACGTTCTCGATGAATTCCTCGCCGACGGCGTTCGGACAGATCAGAATACGCTGAGGATCCACTCCCGCCGCAATTAGCTCGTCCCTCATGGTGCTTCCAAGAGTGATGACTGCGTCTGCAGACTTCGCTATCTCTGATTCCCTGGCTTTGAAGTTTATGTACCGGAAGGATTCCCTACTACGATCTGCACATCCGGACAGCCAAGTATCGGCAAGTTGCCCCCGGACTTCATAGATCCACGGGAGCTCCGCCTTTTGAGCCACATCTTTGATAGATATGCCATTCAAGAACTCAGTCGTAGTGTGCAGTACTGCCGGCTTGAACTCAACTACGGCTTTCGATAAAAGTTCTGTCTGTACGGACAAGCGTTCAGTTGCTGTCGCTGGAAGAACCTTAGGCAATAGCCGACGATACGTGACCCCGTCAATGTCGTCAGCGTCGGAATTCGGAAGTACTCCTACAATCCACGGATAACCAACCCGTGAAAATGGGACTACTTCCCATCCAGTCTTCTGAATGGACTTTAGAACACTGTGGCTTCGTTGTGTATAGCCGCTATTTGTGAACGGGAGCGAATTAGTCAGCAGGTGCAGGACACGTTTATGGTTGGTTCGAATGACAGATAGAGTCTTATCTTGATCGATCAGCGGCTTAGACAGTACAGATTTCTCCGCAGCGTACTGCTTAACTAGTCGCCGCCCGGCCTTTCCAGCACTTGCTGCTTGAGCGACAGCAAATTCATACTCCCCCAAGAACGCATAGATTCTGGCACGCGCACACATTGACTTCGCATCGTGCTGGTCTTTAAGCAATTCGATGGCCTCATTGGGCTTGCCATCTAGCAGGAAGATCGAACTACGTACTCTCTTAGTAAATGCGAAGTTAGAGAGTTTATGGGCCTCGAGAAGTCGACCAATCCGTTTGGTGATCCCCAGAAAGAGTCTGCTTGACGCAAATCGACGTGAAACCAACAACGCGAAGTGTACAGGGTCTTCTTTCACGCCGTTGAAGCCAATGCGCGATACAGCAAGTAGTCCGCGAGCTCTAAGATCCGACATCAAACTTCTCTTCTTTCGATTTGCTGATAGTGCGACCTGAGGAGACGGAAATATTCGAGCCCCAAACGTTCAAGATCAAAGCGTTTCTTAAACTCATTTAGAGACTCTGAGTTTGGTTGCCATTCAACAATTTTTCTAGCGTCTGCCATCAATGAATTTGATATCGAGAGAACATCACCGGTGTAGCTAAAACCGAGCTCATAATCCTGAATCAGGGCCTTCGCTTCACCGCTCACAAAACCCGTAATGTGGCAGCCGTATCCTGCAAGCTCAAAAAGTTTTGAAGGAACCGTATATTCGAAACTTTTCCAATCTTCTCGAAGGGAAACTATGCAGGTGTCCGCCCAGTCATACCAGTCAAGAACAGCGCTACCTTTAACGGGCGGATAAAACACTCCGCTTAGTCCTAACTCGTCAGCACGTACTTGTAACGCAGGTAGAGCAGACCCTTTGCCCACTATGCGTAAATCCATCCAGTCCTTGGATACGGCCGCGATGTCCAGGGCCTTCTGCAGTCCTTGGCTTTCCCCTAAGTTTCCTAAATACAGGACTCGAAGAGGACGCGGGCCGTTGCCAGACTGGGTTTTGGTCCTATTGAACTTCTTGAAGCGATACCCATTAGTTACGACTTCAACATCCTTGCAGCCGCCCTTAAGTAGTTTCTTGGCGTGCCCAGGCGTGACAGCGACAACTTTAGAAGCCGTGCTTTGCATGTGGGTTATACACCGCACTGCCATCCGTTCTACTGCTTTCCAATGGATTACCCCCGACTCCTCCAATAGTTCAGGCCATGCGTCCCGCATCTCAACGACGAGGGGAACCCGCCGTAGCTTGGAAATGATGTATCCAGCTACCAGAGTCGGCAATGCCGGCACCGTAACAATGAGAATATCTGGCTTAGGTGCACGTAGAGCACAAGGAATCATAAAAAGGATCATTAAGAACTGGACAAGAATCTTTGAATACCAGCGAAGTGCCCGGAAACGAAACGCAAACGAGTATAAAGAGAATCTACCGCTTACTTTTTCCAGCACGACTTCACTAAACGGCGTCCACGTCTCATCCGACTGACGATTTGGCGCAATCACATCAACATCCGCCCCGTTGGCAAGAAATGTTTCAATGAATGTAGACCACCGCCGTTGCGGAGGAGAAACTTCCGGTCCGAAGGAATGAGTAAGAAGTTGGATTCGCATGCTATTTATCTTTCATTCCATTCGGGCGGCTAATTGGTGATTCTACAATCTTATAGTTTCGCTAATTGCTCGGGCTGCTTCATTACCGTTGTCGATGAATTTTAGGTATCCAGCTACCTGCTTCGTGCTTTGCACTCGGTTTCCAGACCAACCCAGAAGAGCGCCAATGGACGTATCAATCTCATTGTCTGACAAAGCAGTAAAGTGTTTTATATCGTCGCACAAGGCATCAGCGCGAGTTTTC
Organism: Arthrobacter sp. MYb221; assembly: GCF_002979835.1. NCBI lineage: Bacteria > Bacillati > Actinomycetota > Actinomycetes > Micrococcales > Micrococcaceae > Arthrobacter > Arthrobacter sp. MYb221. Next base: position 471,903 of record NZ_PCPW01000001.1, read on the forward strand.
TGATCGTCTGTACTCGCGTTCAGATTGGGAATCACAAGTGAAGGCACTTCCCATTTAATGATTTCGTGGATGCTGTTGTAACCAGCCGCAGAGACGACAAAGTCGAACGCGCGAAGATACGGCGAAATCGGATATTTACGTATGCTAATCGAGTTCTCGTCACTTTGCTCATGATTACTAAGTGGCGAAGACGCAATCACAGGAATAACTGACCCCTTCGACTGCACGCGAATCGCGGTGGTGACTTTCTGGCGTATGTCAGAAATGTCATTGATGTTGCCAGCGCCCAACTGAACGAGTGCGTAGTTTCTATCGGGTGCCAAGCGTAGTTCTTCTAGCGCAGATTCTCTGGAGAAAAGAGCACCATTAGAGAGAACTATCCCCCGAACTTGAGTTTGCGTCTTTCGCTGAGAAAGAGCGCCTTCGTCCAGTCGATCACCGATGTCCCAGGGTGTAAGAATCTGCGCGCAATAAGCTTCCATCTCAGGCAGCTGGTCGATACTTGCAGATTTCTTCCACAGTCCGCGACGTAGCCAAACCAGCTTCAAGTCTGGTTTCTTAACTAATATGTCGAGCAATCCACGGTAAATCCACGTTCCATCGAATACGACGGCGTCGAAGTGATTCTTACGTGTCAGCTCGTTGAAGAACTGGTAAAAGTTATTGTTCCAAACCCGAGCGGGTTGTCCAGTAGTACCAGAACTGGCGAAGTGCAGGTACTCAAAGCCCTGCTGACCTATAACTTCTGCAGAAGATGAGAGGGTGACAAAAGATGCGTGAAAGTCTTTACTTCCGCTATGAGCTATAGCCATACAGCGAGTAATATGCCCCATGCCTGCACCATTGCTCGTCACAAACAGAACATGCGGCTTATTCAGGCTAGGCTTCGAAAACGTCAGGTTCTCGACATTTCCACTAAACATGTTTTTATACGTGGATATTGCGCGCAGCCTATCGATTTTAAATCTTAGGCTGCGCGCAAATGCCCTTAATGAGCTCGAACTCATACAGATATATTTCCCATAAGTTTCAGATGCAGTTAGGCAACAGCAGGTGCGTCAATTGACTCAAGTCGTTGCATAAGGGAATCAATTCCGTACCGAGTCGCAATATAATTTCTAGCCTTTTCCGACTGCTCCTCGTATAGCGAGCGATCTGCCCAGTAGCGCTGGATCAGGCTTTCAATCTCGTTGGCGTCTGCATAGATTGCGCCATCGCCGAAGGTAGTTTCCATGTACCTCGGCAAAATTACTACCTTACCTGCAGCCATTGCTTCCGCGGTCGACATACCAAATGACTCAGTGAGCTTATCGTCGTGGAAGTACGCCCAGAAATCAACAGAGCTCAGGAAGTCATCTACTTCCATCGCACCAAATTCATGAACAGTAATTCCATCAGTTGCTGACTCTCCTAGCTTCTTGCGGAGTTCGTCAGCACCACCAAGGATCTTAGTCTCGTAGTTCTCGGAGACATATGCCGAACGGAACGTCGCAAGAGTGGACGGCCACTTCAACCCATGATCGCGCGAGTGCCGACCCAATACTGGCTTCTTGATAAAGTCAGGGGAAGGTACACTTCCGCTGGCGATGACACCAGGCCAGGTAATGTTCAACAGTCTCGACTGCGGCACCAGCGGTGCGGATAGCTTTCGAGTTAGATCAGACTCACCGATCACATAGGTCTCAGTCTTAAACAGACGATCCATGTTTTCGATGCAAACTTCCAGGTCGAAGACCATACCGCTACCACCCTTATTTACAGGCGGGTTGTTCACGATAAGAAGTGCCCGGTCGACAGAAATCTTGGAATCTGCTCGTTCCAGATACGTGACGACGGTGGGATGTCGGACAATCATTACACGCACATGTGCAACATCGCCGAGGCTGACCTGTTCAACTTGGCCGCTACGCTGAAGCTCGAATAAAACCTCGCTGATTGGCGTAGTTGCCTTGTTCAGAGGTGACTCCAGATGGATGAAGCCCACACGTTTGCCACTTTGAGCGACCGCTTTCATTTCTGCAAGCGTCAGCGTGGTGGTGCCACCTGGAAAACGGAAATCAGTGACGTAGACGACGTCGAATGTTCCCAAGTCAGCACCGCGCATACCTGATTCCATCGTCGAGGGAATCTGGTATTCACGATCCCGACCCCGGTGAATGCTCTCAGGGTTTTCTGCAAATCCAGAGTGCCACTTCGTGTAGCTAGCAAGATACAAAAGTCGCGAAGGATCAATGAATCCACGACTCATCTCGCCTGCGGTCAACGAACCTTCACGAGTTCGAGTGAAGGAAAGCGCCATCTGTCCTACAGAAGGAATTGGCATACCATAGCGCTTCACAACACGGTCACGGAACTCGGCATCGGCCCCACGGTTAACCGTGTCCCAAGGACCGACATCAGTAAACAGTGCACGGCGTACCATCAACGACGAGAAGTTCGGCTGTGCAAACTGCGGATTATTGTTAATCCGCAGGAACTTCAGTTCATCGGTGGAACGGGCGTGAAGGGACATATTTCCTGGTACGTCAGGGTTTGCCAGCAGATGCTTGACCTGCAGGGCAATTTTGTCCGGGTGCGACCAGTCGTCATCGTCGTGCACAGTGATGAATTCACCTTGGGCCACTGCAAGTGCGGCGTTCCTAGCGCAGTATGCGCCAAGATTCTCAGGCTGACGCAGAACCTTGATTTTTGGACTCATGGCTTCTGCTTCTACAAGGTACTGTTCGTATTCTGCACCGGAGCAATCGTCGACCACTAGAATCTCTATATCGTCCCAAGTCTGTTCCAACAGCGATATGAGCGCAGTCTTGAGCAACTCTCCACCTCGGAACGAGGGTACCAGTACAGACACCATAGGACCATCGGTGATCTTTTCGGTTTTGCTTCGCAAACGATCAATAGGAGCAAGCGAGTCAGAGTCTTCGAGGTAAACCTTTGCTAGGCCTTCCTTTGCAAAGAGACCGTTTAACTCGTCCAACCAACGTTCAGAAACACCATCATCAGTTTGGTGTACTGAGTTCAATCGCAGCAGTTCTCCCTGAATAGGGAACTTGTTGCGAATGCCAAAGCGCTTAATGGCCTCGCGTTGTTTCTTTAGTTCACCAGTCTCGGTCAAGACCTCAACGAAGATCAGCCGATCGTTCCGTCCAAGAGCCTTGATTCCGAAATAACGCTCGACTAGGTTGAACAGACGGGCAGCATCTGCCATGTCGCTTTCAAGCGCACGCTGGTTTGCAGCAAGACGTGCGAGAGTCAGAAGCATGTCCTTATTCCAAGAACGAACAACTTCCAATCGCTGACGGTCAATCATGCCCATGTCGGCAACGGTAATCAATTCACGAAGCGGCTTGTACTTAAGCGAGCCGTTTGTTGCGGCCAGTGCAATCGCATCACGAACACGGAGACTCTTGGAACGAAGAGCAAAAGTCTCCATTTCGGGACGAATGTGTGGCATTCTTCGAGCCCATTCGTTGTCAAGACCAACCGCAGGCAACCTCGAGACAGGCGCGTTTGAACTACCAGATCCATCAACGCTTGGCGCGAGAGTTACTGATTCCATTCCGTAGGATAGCTCGCCAACCTTCGAGTCCAGCTTCTTCAGCTGACGCCAAGTCTGGCGGCTAAAAAGCAACAGAAGAAGTGAGGTACCGAGGACGGCAATACCAAGACCAGCAACGATTAGGACTGTAAGCTTCAATAAACTTCCAGCCACCGCGAGCACAAATCCGGATGTGCATGCGGCTAAGATCGCTACTTGCCAAGGCTGAAAGCCTTTTAGTTTTCTTATCATCCGAAAATCACTCTACTTAAAGACGCTCTGCAGCGTCACCCGTGGAAACACCGCGGGTGTCGAAGAATGCTTTGCTGGCGTTAGCCAAAGCGTCTGTGTTGTAGTTCACGTGATTCTGCAGCAAGACCACGACATCTACGTTTGCAACGGCATCTTCCAAGGATTCAACACGGTTGAATGACTTATCGCCCACGAACCATTCTCCGATCTTTGGATCATGGAACGAGATGTCTGCACCGCGCTCCAAGAATGCCTCAGCTACAGGCAGAGCTGGGGAGTGACGCTGATCCGCGATGTCTGGCTTGTAGGTAACCCCTAGAAGTAGGACCTTAGAATTCTTTAGTGCCTTGCCGGATTCGTTCAGCACGTTCTGCACGCGATCAACCACGTATCGTGGCATCGAGGCGTTGATTTCTTCGGCAAGCTCTACGAAACGGAATGGGTAACCGAGGGACTTGCGAACAGAGTAGCTCAAGTAGTTTGGATCAATTGGAATGCAGTGTCCACCTACACCTGGGCCAGGGTAAAATGCTTGGAATCCAAATGGCTTGGTCTTAGCAGCGTTGATTACGTCCCAAAGATCAATGTCCATGTCGTTGCAGAACTTGGACATTTCGTTAACCAACGCAATGTTGATATGGCGGTAGGTGTTCTCCAGGAGCTTTGCAGTTTCTGCTTCCTTGGCACCCTTAGCACGGACTACTGAATCAACGAATTGGCTATAGAAAGCTACAGCGCGGTCTCCGGATACTTCGGTCATGCCGCCGACAACCTTTGGAGTGTTCTTCAGGCCGTAAGTCTGATTACCTGGATCAATTCGTTCTGGCGAGAAAGCCAAGAACAAATCCTGATCGAGAACTGCACCGTTCTCCGTTAAGATCGGCAAGCAAATCTCCTCAGTGGTGCCTGGGTAAGTGGTGGATTCCAGAACAACCAGAGTTTCGCCCGACAGGTTGTCTCGAATGGTCTTCGTTGCACCAATGACTGCACCAAGGTCCGGGCTCCCAGCTTCGCCTAGCGGAGTAGGTACGCAGATTACTACTACGTCAGCATCGGCAATAACAGAAGGATCGCTACTAGCACGGTAGCCCTTATCCAGCAGTACTGACAGGTCATCGTTAGAGATGTCGTCAACGTGGGAGATGCCGTTATTGAGGTTCTCCACCACGGTCGTGTTCAATTCAAGTCCAGTAACCTGAAGCCCCGCATGAGCTGCCCCCTGAGAAAGTGGAAGCCCAACGTAACCTTGGCCTACTACTACAAGTTTTTGCATATTTCCTATGCCCCTCTTTCTAATAATTTCAGTGTTTCGCCTGCTCCTGAGGTGAATCTCCCTGCTCGAAATTCAACTCACAATTGCAACAAACCTTCAGCCGAGCCCGTCAAGCCTCGTCTATTCTAACGTACTTAGATTTACTCGTTTTTACATGAGAACACTACTAAGCAGTAATTCTTGAATCCCTTTTTGCCGCGTACAAAGTTGCGGCTACGTCTGTTCTTCGTACCGTGGGAAAACCGGAGCCGGGGCTGGCAATTCGGTTCCCGGCACCAGGACGGTGTCAAAGTTCTCGAAGTTTCGTGCGGTCCCCTGGCCAACAGCGAGCAGGTCAAGCATGCCGGTCATAGTCTGCGGCAGGACTGGCTGCAGGAGCATTGCGACCTTGCGAACGATTTCAATAGTCACGTAGAGAACCGTTTCCATGCGTGCTGGGTCGGTTTTCTTCAGCTTCCATGGTTCCTGTTCGGCGAAGTACGCGTTGGTGTCGCCTAGGACGTGCCAAATGGCTTCCAAAGCCCGGCTGAAGTCCTGGCGGTTATATGCTTCCTGATTGATTTCCAAAAGCTTTGAGGCGGCAGCCAGTATCTGCTCATCGGCTTCCACCAGATGTCCCGGGGCCGGCACAACTCCCCCGCAGTTCTTGGCCACCATGGAAAGCGATCGCTGGGCGAGGTTTCCAAAATTATTTGCGAGATCGCCATTAATACGCGCAACGATGGTGTCATGGTTGTAGCTACCATCCGCGCCAAAGGTCACCTCACGCAGGAAGAAGTAGCGCACCTGGTCGAGTCCATACCGCGCCACAAAATCATCTGGTGACACGGTATTGCCCAAGGACTTGGACATTTTGACACCGTTGTTGTGCAGGAATCCATGGATCATCACGCGCTTGGGCACCGGCAGCTTAGCCGACATGAGGAAGGCCGGCCAGTAGATGGCATGGAACCGGGAAATGTCCTTGCCGATCACGTGAACGTCTGCGGGCCAGTACTTCTGGAAAGATGCCGATTCCACATCGGGGAAGCCTGCACCGGTCAAGTAGTTCGTCAGGGCATCGACCCAAACGTACATGACATGCTTCTCATTGCCGGGAACCGGAATTCCCCAGTCGAAGGTCGTCCGCGAGATCGAGAGATCCATCAGCCCGCCTTCAACGAAACGAACAACTTCGTTGAACCGCGATCGGGGTGCGCCGAAATCAGCGTTCTCTGTGTAGTGAGCCAGCAGTTTGTCCTGGTATTTGGAGAGCCGGAAGAAATAAGATTCTTCCTCGGTCCAAGTTACCTCGGTGTCGGTTTCGGTCGTGTACCTGATACCGTCTTCGCGAACTTCGGTCTGTTCTTCGGTGTAGAAGGCTTCGTCGCGTACCGAGTACCACCCGGCGTACTTGTCCAGGTAAATATCGTCGTTGGCTTCCATCCGGCGCCACAGCTCCTGCGCCGCGGCATGGTGGTCCGCGTCTGTGGTTCTGATGAAGCGGTCGTAGCTCGTGCCCAATTCATCATTCATCGACTGGAACGCATCTGAGTTGCGCTGCGCAAGCTGCGCTGGGGTGATGCCCTCATTCTCCGCAGTCTGCATCATCTTCTGGCCATGCTCGTCCGTACCGGTCAAGAAGAAGACGTCATGCCCGTCGAGCCGCTTGAAACGCGCCATGGCGTCCGTTGCGACAACTTCGTAGGCATGCCCAATATGAGGGGTGCCATTCGGGTATGAGATCGCTGTGGTGATGTAAAAGGGTTTCTGCTGAGAAGTCACGATACAAATTTACCTTAGTCAGTGCTGGAAGCTGGATTCTTCGAGGCGATCATCTCGTCACATGATCTGATCGAGATAGTCCCAAAAAGCGCCACGAAGGGTACGGCGGATAGTTTGTTGATCTGTTTTCCACTCTCCGAGCACCTGGGCACAGTCCTTAAGCAAGGTCCGGTCGATTTCTGGCGGCAGTTGCGGTTTGTCTGCCACCAGTTCAACCACCTCTGATTGGGTAGTGCTGGCAAGCCAGGACTGGGCTACCTTGGCCCCAATTTCTTCAGCCGCGGTCAGTTCCTTCTGTTCGTAGGCAGCTTGACCATGGAACCCAGAACGTTCGCTGTCTGAGGAGTAAACGACTTCCGCCTGAGTTGTTGGCTCGGCACTGCGCAGAACTTGCGCCTTTTGCGCCAGCAAGGCAGGGGTGGGGATTCCAGGTTTTGCTACCGTCGAAGGCTTCGCGGTTGGCGCACCGGCTACCAATGCAGTCTTATCACAATGATCTTTATCCCAGTCAATGATTCGGGTGAATGAACTATCAATAATGGAATCGGGCATCACTTCAATTGCATCAGCCGTCAGGGCTAGGTGTTCGGCAACCGAGGCTACTCCCAATCGACTCTGGTCCTTTTGCAAACCAAGCAATACGACCTTCATGCCCAGGTCTTGGGCTTCTTCTACCGCTTCGGCCAGATCGTCATCTCCGGAAACAAGATACGCGACCGATGCCGATCCATGTCGTGCTACGCCAACCAAATCCAAGGCCAGCCGGAGATCAACGCCTTTTTGCTCGCCATTATAGGAAATGCGGCCTAGCCGGACTTTTACACCTGGAATCAGGCCAATACGCTTGTGCTGCTCGGTAAATAGACCGTCCTTGGAAGCGTCGTACCAGTAGACTCGAAGGTTATTTAGGCCCGTATTCTTCTTGACAGTCTGGACTATTCCACGAACTAAAGACTCATAATGCGTCGTAAAGGCCGAACGGAGAGTAGTTCCAGCAACCCTGTGCCCACCTAAAGACAATAAAAACCCGGCATCTACAAATATTGCAGTTTGATTCATCATACTTCGATGGTATCTATTGAAACTTGCGAATCGTGCCCCGCCCACACTTGCTTTACCTTGAATCGTCCAAGATGCATTCGTTTTAGTTGTTTCTCTGAGTGACCGTGCACGAGCGATGCGCCGAAGTCGATGATCAGCGAATTGGAGCAACTAGCCAGCCGGCCGGAGTTCCTGGATCCTGCATCAACCCGGGCTTTAGAGCGCAAGCAGCGTTCCCCGGGTGGCGAACCGTCGCGCGAGCGGTTCCGGCTTCTGCTTGAACCGGTCCATGAACCTGTAGATGGTTGTTTCGGAGGCAATGGTTCCGAATATTTACGGAGGCAGCACGCAGGTAGGTGGTCGAGGTCGTATGCTTGATCACCGCCAGATGCGAGCGGCAAAGCGAGGATCCCTAGGATCTTGCCTTGGCTGTGCACCGCGACAGCCGACGCAAAATGCGAGAAACGATCCTCGCAATGCAGTCGGACATGCAGTGTGTTGAGGAAGTTGGTGAGACAGTACAGACCTGCATGGGATACAAGCGATTGGCCGGTGCGTTTGGCAGGATTTGCGGGGAGAACGAGGATAGATTGGTTTCACTGAAAGGTAATCATTTCGAACTGGGTAATGGTGATTAGATACCTCGATTTCCCAGTTCAGATCACCTTTTCGCTTTTAGGGGCTCCTCAAAGATAAGCGTTACGCTGGATGTCCAACTCGGCCGCAAGCATACCGTATATTTAGAGTATCTTGAGTCGATAACAATCATGCCTCTGATTACCCCTTGCCGACACGTCTCCGGTTCTTCGCTGTCAAATTCGCGGCCTCACTCCTGACCTTAGTCAGCCTAGTTTCCTGAAGACCAGCACCTCTCTTCGCCGCGCCGTCAACGTACTGAATAAGGACTTCGTCGCCTTGGTCATTCTCGTTGCTTTCACCGACTTCTCAAGCACCGCCCACCGGGACTGGTACTCATGTATATCCGTAGCTTTCAATAGTCCTCTCACGTTTTTGATCGCGTGGATCCACCCGAGTTCCGGGTACGTTTCCAAGATAAATTTCTGCCGTTCTACTTGATTGGTGGTGTGGTTCTACAGATTTCAGGTCAGTAGTTTTCGGTATTTGTACTCTGAGTCGCTGGGCCTGCCGCGGCGCTCATTTGCCGCGTGTGAGCAGCGCCGGCGTACTTGCGTGATCATCAGATTCGCGAGCCCGACAACGTGCAATCGATCCACGCTGATCATCGTCTTGGGCAGGCTCTCGCGTGCTGTGCTGAATTCCGAGACATGGCGATGGCGATGGCAACCTTTTTGACGCGCTGGGGCCAACACCTCGGCTTAGATCTCAACTATTTCTTCACGGTGCAACAGTGGCGGCCGTCCACAATATCCAGAATCTTCCCGGTATCGAGATCCGTGAAGACAATGATCCACGGCTCAATCCGAACAACCTTCCCGGACCGGCACCGGGCGTAGCGGACCATCCGGAACCGGTGCTCGTCTATGCCCAGCCGACCAGTGCACATCCTATCCACGTCCCCGACTAATTCCCCAACAATATTGGGCCTGGCCATGACCGTTGACCAGGACACCGAACATCCAGAAGCCATCTGGGAGACTGCGCCCAGTTCGCCCATCAATTCGTCCATGAGCTACTGCGAGCGGCGTACGGTGAACCGTGCACGGAACGCGAACTTCTTCGCAGTGCTTTGCTCGATTGAGGGTCGTTCACAGGCCGGTTTCTGGCAGGACATGCGCCGCTTGCGAACCAGGACCAGAAGATCATTTCCACCGGCAGGAAGCGCACGCGGCTTCTGTCTCGATGGGCTCGACAAGGACCTGGCGCACGGCAGGATCTTGGGTGACGTTGGTTACACGCTAGTCGGTGAGATTCAGAAGAGTCGACGCAGCTTCGTTCCATCGGTAACCTGCGACACGGCTCGTAGTTTCTTGGGTATGAATTGTTAAGGTCAACATCCATTTTGACTGAGGGACTGCTAGCCTTATTTCTTTCTTGTGGTCACCACGCTAAAAATGGCCAATAGTCAATAATCGAGTAGGTGGTGCGAATTTCGCGCCCCCACCTCTAACACCGCCGTACGTGCGGACCTCGCATACAGCGGTTCGCTAGGTCGTTTGAATCCGATCCCACGCATGGCGAAAGAGCAACAAGCCCTGACTCGTCCAGTGTTCGTTGGGCAGTGCCCTCTTGAGGGTTGGCGATCCAGCGATACGCCAGTACGCGCGACTGTTGTTGCTCTACTGACACGCCAAATAACGGCGTATCCCGAAACTGCGCAGGTTCGCGACCCGCGTCCGCGGGAGCTTCCATTTCTTCCATCGGGTCTGCCCCATCCGACGCTTTAACCATTTGTCCAGCTCAGAGAACCTTTACGGTGCATCAGACAGCCGAAAGTAGCCGATCCATCCCCGGCCATAGAAATTCAATAATTCGATGCGGCGCCCCTATCGACACTCTCCACTTCCGCGAAGTCAGAGCGCGGATACGATGCTTCATGCGTTTAAACGCCTTCGGAGCAATCCGAACCTTGACCCCGTCCTTAACGAGGTAGAAGCCGAAACCCAACAATGTTGCAGCGTTCGCTGGGATGATCGTGGATTTTTCTTGGTTCACCCGAAGCGACAGGCACCGCTCAAGGACTCTCGTCGCCTGATCAAGCACCCGGATCGCGGCCCTCTTCGATTTCAGGAACAACCGGATATCGTAGGCGTACCGCACGAAACGGTGCCCCCGACCCCAGAATTCCTGATCAAAATCGTCGAGCATGATGTTCGAAAGCAGGGGTGACAAGGGAAAACCTTGACAGGTTCCTTCCGTCGCCTCCCGCCGAACACCATCGGCCATGATCCCCGCCTAAAGATAACGGCGAACCAGATTCAACACCCGCTTGTCTATCGCCTTCCGAGCAACCCTGTCCGTCAGCATGTCATTGTTCACCCGATCAAAGAACGCATCAAGATCAACCTCGACCACCCACCGATACCCCTGCGAGATCACCGTTTGGGCAACCTTCACGGCATCGTGGGCGTTTTTGCCCGGCCGGAACCCGCAGGAGTCCGGCACGAACCCCGGCTCGAAAACCGGGGCCAGGACTTGCGCGAGAGCTTGTTGGATCAAGCGATCCAACACGGACGGAACCCCCAGCATCCGTTGCCCGCCGTCAGGTTTCGGAATCATCCGTGACGCACCGGTAACGGCGCATACGCGCCAGCGTCCAACGCCTCCAGGGTCTCCTCCCATTGCTCGAACAGCCAGCCCCGGATATCCTCCATGCCCAGCCCGTCAACACCGGCAGGGCTCTTGCTGCGCTCGACTCGTTTTAACGCTACCAACAGGTCCCCTTGGGAGAAGACACTTTCCCACTGATCCTGTCGATCTCTGACTTCGTCTCCGGCATCCGCTGGAATCCCACTACTACGCACAGACAGGGTCCCTCCCGGATTCACCCGTACCTCCAACAAACCATCTGCTCCGCGCTCCACGGAATTACGGCGATGCCAATGAATCAAGAGAAATATCTCTTCCAATCATCAATTCCCAGCGTTTAGGCCTTCCCCACCACCAGCACGCTCCCGGTGGGTGCTATGGCGTCTGCTGACTTCTGCCCCGTCACCCACGGCTCTTAAGGCTGAGCCGCTCCACCCCAACATTCGGGTGACGCACCGGGACAGATCTCCCCAGATAAGAACCGTACTATCCCCTGCCGCCGTCGCATTTACACACTGGACGTTTTGGTGGGACACGCATCACCGCCCAATGCCGGTTTGCCCCAGCCAACATGCCTTCTATGCGATTTGTGTCCCTCGGTGCAGGGTTTTGACTCCGACTTACTTCCCAACCCACCTCGCGGTGACGCAGTTATCATTGGCTCACAGTTAAACCACCTTCTCCTTCAGAGCACTTTCACCTCCGAGCAAATGCCCATGCTGGGCGTACACCAGGAACGGCTCGCTGTGGCCGTGTGCCGTTCCTATTGTTTCTTGCGCAATTTCGTATCGTCTGAGTTTTTGCCTGTATTCCTGGATCTTTCGTATCGTTGCCAATCACGGCAAGCTTTGCATCGAAAGTGAAATAAGCCGGAATGCCAGAACAGCTCACCACACCAGGATTGAAAACGATCTGCATGAAGACTGCCCAGCCATCCAGTAGGGCATGACACTACGGTGTCACGCAAGGATTGGGCCGTGCATGCGTGGGAAAGCTCCGTTTCTTGGCCCACCGCTTATGCTTAGGCTTGGCATGTTTATCTCCATTCCTGGTAACGAAACATTCGGTATAATGAAATTTGATTATTTACATTTATCGAACCCGGGTGAATATCGTTGGTAAAAATTGTTCGAACCTTCCCAGGACTAGTATTGAAGAAAATAAGACAAGGACTCGACTTTTGCTCTGGAAAAATCGAAGTGACGGTAAAATCTACCGAAAAGACGATCCCATCAGTGACTACCGAGAAGAAGGCCTCACCCTTGTCTACTGAAGAAACGCGTCCTCAGGTAGATGTCAACCCCATAACCGGGCTAAAAGAACGCAAACACGCGTTCTACAAAGTTCCGATTGTGACACAGCTATCCATCGGAGCGCTAAAATTCAATGGGCAGCAGACAGCCGTCCACAGTGTGCCTATCGGTAGCGGAAAGACACTAGATTTCTTTGCCAAGCTCGGCAGAAGCGACGAATTGATCGTGACTTTTATGGGCGCCAATACAAAGGATAAAAACTTCTACCCACGGTTCTCCCGCGTGGCGACCTTCGGACCGCGGGCCGCGGCATTCATGGCGTTCGCCGACCCGACTCTGAAACTGGATGCAACACGAGAAATGCTGTTGTCGTGGTACTTGGGAGGACCCGAGTTTGACCCAGCAGTGACAATTCTGAAAGCAATACAGAAAGCCAAAGGGAAAACCGGAGCCAAGCACGTTATATTCGTTGGCGGTTCTGGTGGAGGTTTCGCGGCCCTTCGATTGTCATCAATGGTTTCTGGCTCGATGGCCTACGTCCAAGAATCAGCTACAAATATTGCTAACTCATTCCCGCATGCTGTTACTAAATATTTCGATACGATGTGGCCTAGCTACGAAGCAACAGCGTTGCTTTCGGAGAAACCTGAACGTTTCGACATGGCACGACATTACGCAGCTGCGGATCCACGGAATTATGTTTATTTCGCGCAGAGCTCGCACGACGACCACTACATCAAACGTCACTACTCTCCCTTCAAAGACGCCGTAGGGGTTCCGGGTTTGGAAGGAATCAGTGCTGACGGTAAGCGCCGGTTCGTTCTCTACAAGGGCACCATAGAAGGGCATGGAAACATCACTTCGGAGGAATTCTGGGCGCATTTCGACTCTGCACTTCAAGAATGGCGAGCAATCAGGCAAGACCTTTAAAATATATTTGCCTGGGAAATGTGGTGATGCCTCCGCCGAAGTTGGTGCATCACCAGAACATCTACGATTGCTCTCTTCCGACTGCCGCCGCTAGGTCCTCTAACATCGCTGAATAGGTATCGTCGACATAATGGAATGGTGCTGGACCCCACTGATGCCCTTCGGTCCGCGAAATGGCTCTTGACTGATCGATCGCAACGACATTTGCACCAGAGCTCCCGGCAAGCTCTAGGTAACGTTGCGCGTCCGAGTTGAACTTAGAGGCTATCTCGGACTGTCCAGCGTGATTATTGCCGAATTCGTCCACAATAGCCCAGGGTGTGGCATTCAAATACAGTTTTCTTGCGAGACCGGCTTGGTCAAGGACTTGCATGAACTGCCCTAAGGCATGGCCCCACAGTTCGAAATGTTCGTCGGTTCCGAACGTGTAGCGATAGCCAAGAGGACCGGGGTGTATACCTTCAGTTACGTAGTCTCTGGACTGGGTAATCATTCCTCCGCCTGGAATTTTACGGACTAGCATTCGTTCGTCGCATATATCCCAGAAGACCACGTCTGGTTCGGAGCGGCGAAGGTCAAATCTCATATTGCCTTCAATATCATTCTTAGCCATCCTCCGTTGGAACGCGGAAGTGATCTTCGAAAGTTTAAACTCGGCGGAGTCCGCACGTCTAAACGTCGACAAGAGTGACTGCCTTGCCACGTACCCGGCCATTTCCAGATTGAAGTATTTGAACCAGGCAACGGAATCCCTGGTCACGCAGCTACCGTATATGAATACTCTTTTCATGGAAGTAAACTGTATCTAATTCTGTTCAGTTCAAGTGAATCGACTGCCAGCCCCGATAACTCTGAAAGCCATGTTCCCAATGCTGCGGAACAACCTGAGGATGAACGGTACGGACATTGCCCTCGACTTTGGCGAGTGGCATGCCACCACGAGTGATCCGTTCCATCGGGGTTGCCCTACCCAGATCAACAACGTCTATATCTTGATGTCGATTATATGGTCAGTTGTATGACCTAGTGCTTTCGTATGGCATCATTAATGCGCTTCTAGGGCGTTGTGCGATTGATTGGATGCTGCTAGAGCGCGCAATTACACGGCGAATCCGAATTGTTCCAATGTGAAAACCTGGAGCTGTCATGATGTTGTGAGACACGCGTATGTAGGAGAATGAGTGCATGTCCAAACGTCAGAAATTCACCCCGGAA